>NZ_JBITVZ010000019.1:18664-89801 GCF_044543385.1 Stenotrophomonas sp. NPDC077420 | reverse complement strand
CAAGCTCGGCTTGGGTGGCATGAGTCCGATTCAATATCGGACCCAAGCCTCCGCAACCTAGCCCCAACTGTCCAACATTTGGGGGTCAGCTCACATGCGTGTCCCACGGATAAATGATCAGCGCTGCTTTGCCGCCCGCGCAGCCTGCTGTTCAACCAGGGTGAGGGCGACGTTGTCGCGCAGGTAGGCCGGTTCAACCCGCTCCGGCGCCATCGCCTCGCCGCGCTCGAACATCGGTACCGCCAGCGCCAGCAGGTCGGACGCACGCGGCAATGCCTGCGCGTCGACACCGTCCAGCCGGTCGGCCAGCCGCGTGGCCAGCACGCCTTCGGCCGCGCCGAAGCCGGTGCCGACGCCGAACCAGCGGCTGCCATCGGGCAGTTCCACGGCCTCCGGCGCACACACCCGCTCTTCGCCCTGCAGCTGCCACTGCCCGTCCACCCGCACCTGGCGGGCCACGTACACCTCGCCCATGCGCGCATCGATGCTGCTGAGCACGTGGGTGGCCTGCGCCGGTGCGCGCAGCGCCAGCACCTGCAGGGTGGAGACCGGGATCAACGGGCGATCCAGCGCCAGCGCGATGCCTTGTGCGATGGCAATCGCCAGCCGCACGCCGGTGAAGGCGCCCGGGCCCCTCCCCAGCGCGATCGCATCCAGCTGCGCGCGCCCCACCCCGGCCTCGGCCAGCAGCTGCTCGGCCCACGGCAGGCTGAGCTCGGCGTGGCGGCGCGGGGCGATGTCGAAGCGCTCGCTCACCTGCCCGTCCACATACAGGGCAACGGAGCAGGCTTCGGTGGCGGTTTCAAAGGCGAGCAGTTTCATGGCAGTCAGAACAGGGAGGTAGGGAAGACAACGTCGGCTGCGGGGTCGGGCGGCGCGCTGTGCGCCGCATCGGCAGTGCCGGCCGTCCATTGTGGGGCAAAGAAGGTACGTACATCGTCCAGCGCGCGCGTGCGCCGGAACGGCGGCAGCGAATCCAGGAAGGTGCGGCCGTAGCCCCGGCTGACCAGGCGCGGGTCGCACAGCACCAGCACGCCGCGGTCGGTCTCGCTGCGGATCAGCCGCCCCACGCCCTGCTTGAGCGCGATCACCGCCTGCGGCAACTGCTCGTCGCGGAACGGATTGCCGCCGTTGCGGCGGATCGCATCCAGCCGCGCTTCGAATACCGGTTCATCGGGCGCGGCAAACGGCAGCTTGTCGATCACCACCACGCTGAGGGCATCGCCGACCACGTCGACGCCTTCGCGGAAGCTGGCCGACCCCAGCAGCACGCCGTTGCCCGAGTCGCGGAAACGCTGCAGCAGCGTGGCGCGCGGCGCCTCGCCCTGCACGAACAGGGGCCACGGTGCATCGCGCAGCGCTTCGGCGGCCTCGCGCAGCGCACGGTGCGAGGCGAACAGCAGGAACGCGCGGCCACCGGAGGCCTCCAGCACCGGGGTCAGCGCGCGGATCAGCGCGGTGCCGAAACCGCGCGCGGCTGGATCCGGCAGGCCGGTGGGCAGGTAGCACAGCGCCTGCCGGCTCCAGTCGAACGGACTGGGCTGCAGCAGCGTGATCGGATCCTCCAGTCCCAGGCGCTCGGCGATGTGTTCGAACTGCCCGTCCACGGTCAGCGTGGCCGAGGTGAACACCCAGGCCGCCAGCGAACGCTGGCGGTGCTCACGCAGCGGGCCGGACACATCCATCGGCGTGCGCTGGCAGCGGAAGCCACGCGGGGTCAGTTCGTACCACAGCACATCGGCCGCCACCGGCTGCTGGCCGGGATCGGCATCGAAGTCCAGCAGCGGGGCATCATCGCCCAGCCACCGCGCGAGCCGCGACACCGCCTCCAGCGCCCGCGCATGGCAGGCGTCCAGCCCCGGTGACGTGGTGCGTATTCCGTCCAGCACATCGCGCAACCCCGTCAACGCGCTCATCGCGGCGTCGAACCCGTCGCGCACCTGGGGGACCGCCAGCGCACGCCACTGGGTGCCGCGCGCCGGCAGTCCGTCCATCGCCGTGCGCAGTTCACGCAGGGTCTGCTCGAGCGCGGCGGCATGCGCGTGCAGTGCGGCCTGGGCGCCGGCCACGCTGCGGCTTTCGGCCAGGCAGTCGCGGGCCAGTTCCTGCCACGGCCGCATGCCGAAGCCTTCACCGAAGAACGTGGCCGCCAGTTCCGGCAGCTGGTGGGCTTCGTCGATCACGAAGGCCTGCGCGCCCGGCAGGATCTCGCCGAACCCCTCCTGCTTGAGGGCCAGGTCGGCCAGCAGCAGGTGGTGGTTGACCACCACCACGTCGGCCGCCTGCGCCCGCTGGCGGGCCTGGACCACGAAACAGTCGTGCCAGAACGGGCAGTCGGTGCCCAGGCAGTTGTCGACCGTGGAGGTCACCATCGGGTACAGCGGGGAATCGTCGGGCAGCGCTTCCAGTTCGGCCATGTCGCCGTACTGGGTGCGCCCCGACCACGCCAGGATGCGCTGGAACAGCGCCACGTCCTGCGGTGAGGTGAACCGCGGTTCGCCACGCGCCTGCTGCAGGCGGTAGCGGCACAGGTAGTTGGAGCGGCCCTTGAGCAGCGCGCTGCTGTGGCCGACCCCGAGCGCGGCGCGCACGCGCGGCAGGTCGCGATGGTAAAGCTGGTCCTGCAGTGCGCGGGTACCGGTGGAAATGATGGTCTTCAACCCGGACAACAACGCCGGCACCAGGTAGGCGAAGGTCTTGCCGGTGCCGGTGCCGGCCTCGGCCAGCAGCACCTCGCGCTGGTCGAAGGCCTCGGCGATCGCGGTGGTCAGGCGCAGCTGGGCCGGTCGCGCGACGAACGCATCGAGTTGGCTGGCGAGCGTTCCGCCCTCGCTGAGGGCTTCACTGCTGGCATAGGCAAGGCGGGACATGGCGTCATGATACCCGCCCGTAGAGCGGGGCTCTGCCCCGCTTGGGGTACCGGTCAATAGCGCTTGATGCCCGGCACCGTGCAGCCTTCCAGCTGCGCATGCGCGGACACCGCATTTTCCTTCTCGCCCCGCGCCAGGCGTGCCTGCTCGATGGTGGCCCAATGGCGGCGGCACAGCGGACCGGTCTTCGACCCCAGCTCCACCGACTTGCGCGCCAGCGATTCCGCCGCGGCCCAGTCGCCCTGCAGCAGGGCGATTTCCGCGCGATCCTGCAGGATCGAGGGGTCGCCTTCGGAAATCTGCAGGGCCTGGTCCAGCGCCTCCGCGGCACCGGCCAGATCGTTGGCCTGGCGCTTGGCCCTGGCCGCAACGCGCAGGTCTTCAACCCCGGCATCGCGCAACGGCTGCACGTCCAGCTCCTTGTCATCCTTGCCTGCGCTGGCGTCCACCGCGGCCATGCGCTGCGCCGGCGTGGTGGTATCCACCGGAGCCTTCACCGGCGGCGGGGCCGACACACAGGCGGCCAGCGCGATGCCGAGCGCGAGCACGGAAGCAGTACGGAGGGCGGTGCGGGACGTGGTCATGGGAGCCTGCCTTGCGTTGCGGGTCATCGAGCGGGGGAGGTGGCCGCGGGTGCGGGCGGAGCCGGTTCGGCGCCGGCATCGGACTTTTTATCCAGGCCGAACCAGCTGCGCCAGCCACCGCCCTCGCTGCCCTCCCCGCCCTCGCCTTCGGGCACTGCGGTAGGCGCCACGCAGGCGGCGTAGGCGGGCGCGTAGCCGACCACGAACGGGAAGCGACGCGCGCCGGGGCAGCTGTCGTCGGTGGCGGCGGTGCCGCCGGCTTCCACCGGCTGCCAATCCAGGCCCTTGTTGCTGACCTTCAACGGTGCGCTGGGCAGGCGGGTGAAGATGCCCGACCACACCCGCATCGCACCGGTAGCGCCGAACAGCCCGGTCTGCTGGTTCTGGTCGTTGCCCATCCAGACCACCGCCAGGTGGTCGCCGGTGTAACCGGCATACCAGCTGTCGCGGCCGTCGTTGGAGGTACCGGTCTTGCCGGCGGCCTGCAACCGCGCCAGGCCATCGGCATTGAGCCGCTGCGCGGTGCCGCTGGAGACCACCTGCTGCAGGCCGATGCTGATCAGGTTGGCGGCGATCGAGTCGCCTTCCTGCGCCGGGGCCGGGGTCTTGTCGTAGCGCTTGAGCAGCTTGCCCTGCGGATCGAGCACGCCACGCACCGCGTGCAGCGGCTGGATCTCGCCCCCGGACGCCAGGAACTGGTACAGCTGCGCCATCGCGTAGGGGCTCTGGTCGGTCGCGCCAAGGATCACCGAGGGATTGCTCTCCGCCTTCAGCCCCGCCAGCACGTGGATCAGCTGGGTCACCCGCTCCGGGCCCACCTGCATGCCCACGCGCACGGTGGCCTGGTTGTACGAATTGGCCAGCGCGTCGACCAGGCGCACGGTGCCGTGGCTGCGGTTGTCCGCATTGCCCGGCGTCCAGCGCTTGCCGCGGCTGAGCTGCACGGTCACCGGCGAATCGTCGACGAAGCTGGCCAGCGAGTACTTGTCCGGCTGCGCCAACGCCAACAGGTACACGAACGGCTTGAGCAGCGAGCCGACCTGGCGCTGCGCCTCGATGGCGCGGTTGAACCCCGGTTCGGATACATCGCGGCTGCCCACCACCGCCAGCACGTCGCCGTTGTGCACATCGGTCAACACCAGGCCGGCCTGCAGTTCGGGGCGACGCTTGTTTTCCAGCGACTTCAAGGTCCTGGTCACCGCGCCTTCGGCGTAGGCCTGCGCGGACGGCGCCATGCCGGTCATCACGCTCAGCCCGGCGCCCTGCAGTACCGATTCGGGGTAATCGTGGCCCAGCTGGCGGCGCACCAGGTCGACGTAGGCCGGGAAGCGGTTGGCGGCGATCAGGCCCGGGTTCTTCGGCACGCCCAGCGGCGCCTTCAGCGCACGCTGCAGCTCGGCGTCGTCGATCAGGCCGTTTTCCCGCAGCTTGCCCAGCACGAAGTTGCGCCGGTCCAGCGCGCGCTCGGGGTTGCGCCGCGGATCGTAATACGACGGGCCCTTGACCAGTCCGATCAGCAGCGCGATGTGTTCGGTGTTGAGCGAGGACAGATCGCGCCCGAACCAGAATTCGGCGCCCGAGGACATGCCGTGGATCGCCTGGCTGCCGCGCTGCCCCAGGTAGACCTGGTTGAGGTAGGCCTCGAGGATGGTGCGCTTGTCATACCGCGCTTCCATGATCAGCGCGTACAGCACTTCATTGAACTTGCGGGTGACCGTCTGCTCCTTGCCGATCCCGAGCAGGCCGCTGCGGGCCAGCTGCTGGGTCAGCGTGGACGCGCCCTGCCGGCTCTGCCCGCCGGAGCGCACGGTCACCCAGACCGCGCGTGCAATGCCGCTCAGGTCGATGCCGTGGTGACGGTTGAAGTCCTTGTCTTCCACCGCCTGCAGGCCGGTGACCAGCAGTTCGGGCGTGTCTTCGAGCCGCACCAGGCGCCGTTCTTCCTGCTTCTGCCCATACAGCGTGGCAATACGCGCCGGATCCAGTCGCGCCGCCTTCAATGACTTGCGGCTGTCGGCATCGCGCAGCGAGGCGATCTGTCCGCCAGACAGGCTCAGCTCGATGCGACGCGGTGCCACCTTGCCATCGACGTCGTTGTAACCCCGGCTGGAGACGATGAAACGGCCCCCCTCCTGGCTGAACGTCGCCGGCGACTTGCCGGTTCCGTCATCGCGGTAGGCCGACGCGGCCAGCTCGGTCTTCAGGGTCTGCGCGTCCATCGCCAGGCCCGGCGCCAGTGCCAGTGGCCGCGCGTAGACACGGGTGGGAATCTGCCAACGCAGCTCGCCGAAACGTTGGGTCACCTGGGTGTTCAGGTACACCGTATAGGGAATCAGGAAGCCCAGCGCGAGCGCCACGGCCGCCATCCCCCCGGTGACCAGGCGGCGCCGCCACAGCGGCGACCGGCTTTCGGTGTCGTCTTCGAACTCGTCGATGTCGTCGGAATCGTAGCGTCGGGGCACGGGCATGCAAGAATGTAAAAGTCCGGCGAGTCTAGCGCAGCCATGGTGGTGCGCGTGTCCCCCGGTATTCCTCGCTTAGCTGGAGTTGTAACGGGATGTCGACGTCCTTGGCCGATGCACGCTACTTCCTGAACCGCATGATCGGCCTGTTCCGGCGCAGCCTGGCCAGCCTGCGGACCCGGGGCTGGCAGGCCACCTGGCAACGGATCCGGGTCCACACCCGCGCGCTGCCGCCGCCGCAGCGCGCCCCGCTCTACCTGCCCGCAGCCGACGCGTTCGCGCCGTTCACGGTTCCGCACAGCGTTGAGCCACGGGTCAGCATTGTGATCCCGGTGTACAACCACGCGGCACATACCCTGGCCTGCCTGCGAGCGCTCGCCGCGCACCCGCCGCAGGTCGCCTGCGAGATCCTGGTGATCGACGACGGCAGCAGCGACGACACCGTGCAGTGTATGCCACGGATCCAGGGCCTGCGCTACGAAGTGCGCGCGGCCAATGGCGGCTTCATCGACGCCTGCAACGACGGCATGGCCCGTTCGCGCGGCGACTACGTGGTCCTGCTCAACAACGATACCGTGCCGCAGCCGGGTTGGCTGGATGCGCTGCTGGACACCTTCCAGGCCACCCCGCGGGCCGGCCTGGTCGGCGCGCAGCTGCTGTATCCGGATGGGCGCCTGCAGGAATCGGGCGGCGTGGTGTTCAGCGATGGCAGCGCGTGGAGCTACGGTCGCTTCGAGTCGCCCGAAGATCCCCGCTACAGCGCGCTGCGCGACGCCGACTACTGCTCCGGCGCCGCGCTGATGCTGCCGCGCGCGCTGTGGGACCAACTGGGCGGCCTGGATACCCGCTACCGCCCCGCCTATTACGAAGACACCGACCTGGCCTTCGCCGTGCGTGCCGCCGGCCACCGGGTCCTGGTGCAGCCGGCCAGCCGGGTCGTGCATGACGAAGGCACCAGCAACGGCACCGACACCCGTACCGGCATCAAGGCCTACCAGATCCGCAATCGCGGCGTGTTCGCCACCAAGTGGGCGCAGGTGCTGGCCGACCACCCCGCGCCCGGCAGCGTACCTACCCCGGCGCTGCTGCACCGCCACCAGCGCCAGGTCCTGATCCTCGACGAGCTGGTCCCGCAGCCGGACCGCGATTCGGGTTCGCTGCGCCAGTACAACCTGATCCGCATGCTGCTGGCCGAAGGCGTGCATGTGGTCTTCGTGCCGACCCGGCGCGAGCATGGCGGGGACGCCACCCACGCCCTGCAGAAGCTCGGCGTCGAAGTCTGGTACGCGCCCTATCTCGACGGCATCGGCGCGTGGCTGCGTGAAAACGGTCCGCGCTTTGCGGTGGCGGTGATGGTGCGCCATCACGTGGCCAGCGAATGCCTGCCTCTGCTGCGCCGGTACGCGCCGCAGGCACGCCGGGTGTTCGACACGGTGGACCTGCACTACCTGCGCGAACGCCGCGGTGCGGAGCTGGCCGGCGATGCCGGGCTGCTGCGCAATGCCGAACGCACGCGCGTGCGCGAACTGGCGGTGATGGCCGCCAGCGACGTCACCGTGCTGGTCAGCGACGCCGAACGGACCCAGCTGCAGGTGGACGCACCGGGCGTGCACGTGGAGTTGATCTCCAACCTGCATGAGGTCGCCGGTGCCGGCGCACCCTGGAGCGCGCGCCGTGACCTGGTGTTCGTGGGCGGGTTCCGCCACCCGCCGAACGTGGACGCGATGCAGTGGTTCATCGGCGAGGTGTTCGCCCGCATCCGCACGCAGCTGCCCGAGGTGCGTTTCCACTGCATCGGCGCCGACGTACCGCCGGCCCTGCACGCCCTGGCGGCACGCCAGCCCGGTGTGCAGATCCATGGCTTCGTGCCGGTGGTCACCCCGTACATGGACGAGGTCCGCATTGCCGTGGCCCCGTTGCGGTTCGGCGCAGGCGTGAAGGGCAAGGTCAACCTGAGCATGGCGCACGGCCAGCCGGTGGTGGCGACCACCTGCGCGGTGGAAGGCATGCATCTGCGCGACGGCGAGGATGTGCTCATCGCCGATGACGCCGACGCGTTCGCCGCTGCGGTAGTGCGGCTGTATCGCGATCAGGCGCTGTGGCAGCAGCTCTCGGTGGCCGGGCTGCGCAATGTGCAGCAGCATTTCTCGCTGGATGCCGCACAGGCCACGGTGAGGCGCGTGTTCCTGGAGTGACCGGGGCGCCGGCGAACCGCCGGCAAAACCAGATCAGCCGCGCCAGGTGTCCGGGGTGGGCCGGAACGGCCGCGGATGCACGCCCAGCGTGGCCACCAGCGCCGCGTTGTCCGCTACCAGGTCCTGTTCCAGCCGCGATACCGGGCCGCGTGCGCGCGGTAGCGCTGATGCCAGCAGGCGCAGCGCCGTGCGCGGAATGTACAGCGGCAGCGTGGTCGTGCCGATGCTCGCATGCACCCGTTGGAACATCTGCTGGTAATCCAGGCGCTCGCCGCCGCCGATCTGCAGCGTCTGCCCGGCGGCGGCGTCGCCCTGCAGCGCGGCCATCACCGCCAGGGCGATGTCATCGGCGTGCACCGGCTGCCGCAGGCCATGCGCCATTGGAATCGGGAACACCCGGGTGCGGCGCGCGCGCGCGACGATCGGGGTCAGGCTGCGGTCCCGTCCAACGCCGTACACCAGCGTGGGCCGCAGCACGGTCCACTGCATGCCCAGGCGCTCGGCCTGTAACGCCAGGGTGCGCTCGCCCTGCTGCAGCAGCGCCACCAGCGCCTGCTCCTCAGGCTGCGCCGATCCCTGTTTGCTGATCACGCTCATCGAACTGGTGACGATGATCTTCTTCGCCGGTGCCACCTGCTGGCGTGACAGCCAGTCGCCCCAGGCATCCAGCGGCGCGAAGCTGACGATGGCCGAATACGCCTGCGCAGGCACCGGCAGCGCACGCATGTCCGCCGCCTGCCAGTCCACGCCGGGTTGCGCCGGCTGCGGGTGGCGGCTCAGCGCACGCACCGGCACGCCGGCGTCGACCAGCCGGGGCAGCAGGCAGCGACCGATCTGGCTGGTGGCGCCGGAAACGAGGACCGTCATGGCACCTCCTCAAGGAAACAGGGCCGCACTATAGCGGACCCGCCCGGCGTGCCGCGCTGCAGCGCTCAGCGCAGCGCGTCGACATCGCGCAATCGCTGCTGCAGGGACTGGTACTCGGGCGAGCTGGCCGGCACGCCCCAACGCGCTGCCTGCTCCAGCGCGTCCTGCGCGAACTGCACGTCGCCGCGGCCAAGTCGCTCGCTGCCTATGGCCAACCAGCGCTGTCCCAGGCGCTGGCGCGCATCGGCCTGCGCGCTGCTGTGCGCCAGCGTCTGCCAGGCTTCCAGGCATTCACCCGCCGCCTGCACGCGGTTCTCGCGCAGGCGGTCCTCGACACAGTTGCGGGTGGCCGGCAGCAGGCGTTGTGCCGCCGCCTGCACCTGCCGATCGCGAGGCGCGAGCGCCTGCGCTTCGCGCAGCGCATCGTAGGCGCTGCCGCCAGGCGGTGACAGCATGTCGCCACGTGCACTGGCGTCCTCGAAACGCGCCAGCAGGGTCCTCAGGCGCTCGTCGCGCCGCGCCGCGGGCACCGACGGTGCGGTCAGTGCGCGGTCGGCCTGGCGCGCCCGGGTGATGGCCTGGCGCGCGGCCTGCTCCTGGCGCCCGGTGGCGCCCAGCGCCTGTGCATCGGCCAATGCGCGGGCGGCCAGGTCGAAGCGGAAGTCGGCTGCCAGCCGCGCGCTGGAGGTGAGCAGTGCGTCGATGACCTGGGCCAGGCCCTGCTGTGCGGCGACGTCGTCCGGGCGTGCCAGCAGCACCGCCTGGAACGCGTCGCCGGCCGAGCGCCACTGCTGCCGCCGCTTCAGGCGCTGCGCGTCACGCAGACGCGACTCCAGTGCGGCATTCAGCGCGGCCTCGGTGGCGGGCAGGTCCACATGTCCTGGATCGAAACCGCGCGCCCGCGTTACCTGCGCGGCAGCGCCCGCGACGTCGCCCCTGGCAGCGGCCGCCCGCGCCTGCTGCAACAGGTCCGACAGCGCATCCTCGCGTCCTTCCAGTGCGCGCAGCTGGTTCGGGGCGCGCGCCAGCACCTGCTGGAACAGCGGCAGCGCGCTGTCATCGCTGCCGTCCAGGCGCTGCGCCTGCAACGCCGATTCGGCGCGTCCCAGCAGCGCACCGATACCGGCGCCGCTGTTCTGGTGTTCGCGCAGGCGCCGCGCCAACGGGTCGGCCTCGGCCTGTGGCACCTGCAGTTCGCGTGCCAGCGTCAGTGCGCGCTGCGCCGCTGCGGTGTCGCCGGCGTCGAGTGCAGCGCGTGCCTGCACCAGCGCGGCACGTCCGGTCTTTGCAAGACCCGCGCGGGCCTGCGGGCGGTCGCTGTCCAGCGCCAGCGCCGCCTCATACCACTGGCGCGCACCACTGCCATCGGCCGCACTCAACCGCCCTGCGGCCAGCGCGCGGTCGCCGCGGTCGAGCAGCTGCTCGACCTGCGGCTCATTCCAGAACCAGGTGGCCACCGGGCGGCCGAATGCCACCAGCAGCACGAACACCAGCACCGCCACCCCCAGCGCCCACGCCCAGATGCGCCGGGCATGCCGGGCCTGCAGCCACCACCAGCGGCCTTCACGCCGCACGCGGCGCAGGGCGGCATGCGCGGCGTCCTCATGGTCGGGGCGGCGGCTCATTCCCTGAGCGTAGCGCGGGTCACGTGAGCTCAGCCCAGACGCCGCGCGTCGCTGACACCCGGCAAGGCATCGAGCTTGCCCAGCAGCGTTGACAGCTGCCCGTAATCGCTCACTTTCAGCCGCAGGCGCAGATGCGCGCGGCCACTGTTGCGTACGTTGTCGCTGTGGATGTCGAGCACGTAGGCATCTTCCTGGGCGATCAGGTTGGTGATGTCCTTCAGCAGCCAACGTCGATCGACCGCGTCGACCACCACATCGACCTCATAACCGCCACCGGCCTGGCCCCATTCGACCGGAAGAATGCGCTGCGGGCTGGTCGCCGCCAGCCGCGCCAGTGCGGGGCAGTCGGTGCGGTGCACGGTGACCCCGCGGGTACGGGTCAGGTAACCGACAATCGGTTCCCCGGCCACCGGCTGGCAGCAGCGCGCCAGCTGCACCAGCAGGTTGCCCACGCCCTGCACCGTGAATTTGGACTTGCCCAGGCTGTCCCGGCGCGCGGTGGGGCGCGGCATCGTCGGCGGCGCGGGCTGGCTGGCGGCGCGTTCGGCCTCCAGCAGCGCGCGGCTGACCTGGTGCGGCCCGGTGTCGCCCAGTGCGACCTGGATATACAGATCGTCCACGCTGTCGGCGTGGAACCTGCGCGCGGCCGCGGCCAGGTCGGCCTGCTGCAGGCCCAGTCGCTTCAGCTCGCGGTCCAGCAGGTCGCGTCCGGCCTGCACGTTGCGCGCGCGATCCAGCTTGTGGAACCAGCCACGCACCTTCTCGCGCGAGCGGTTGCTGGCCAGGTAGCCGCTGGAGGCCAGCAGCCAGTCGCGGCGCGGGTCGGCCTCCTTGCCGGTCAGGATCTCCACGCGGTCGCCGCTGCGCAGGCGATAGGTCAGCGGCACGATGCGGCCGTTGACCTTGGCGCCCCGGCAGCGGTGCCCGACCATGGTATGCACGTGGTAGGCGAAATCCAGCGGGGTGGCGCCCTGCGGCAGGTCCATCACCTCGTCCTTGGGACTGAGCGCGTAGACCCGGTCTTCGGTCAGTTCCGCGTCCAGCGCACCGGCCAGTTCGCTGGCGTGGCCGTCCTGCGACTGCTCCAGCAGCTGGCGCATCCAGGTGATCTTGCGATCAAAGGCCTTTTCCGCGCCCTTGCTGCCTTCCTTGTAGCGCCAGTGTGCGGCCACGCCGAGCTCGGCCTGCGCATGCATGTCGTGGGTACGGATCTGCACCTCGATGGTGCGACCTTCCGGCCCCACCACCGCGGTATGCAGCGAGCGATAGTCGTTGGCCTTGGGCCGTGCGATGTAATCGTCGAACTCGCTGGGCACCGGCGCCCACAGCGAGTGCACCACGCCCAGCGCGGCGTAGCAGGCCGCCACGTCCTTGACCATGACCCGTACTGCGCGGATGTCGTACAGCTGTTCGTAGGCCAGCCGCTTCTTCTGCATCTTCCGCCAGATGCTGTAGATGTGCTTCGGGCGCCCGCTGACCTCGGCCTCGATGCCCTGGGCCAGCAGCTCGCGCGACAGCACTTTCTTGACCGATTCGACGTAGCGTTCGCGCGCCAGCCGGGTTTCGTCGACTTCACGGGCGATGCGGCGGTAGGTCTCCGGCTCCAGGTGTCGGAACGCCAGGTCTTCCAGTTCCCATTTCAGCTGCCAGATGCCCAGCCGGTTGGCCAGCGGGGCGTGGATATCACGGGTCAGCTGGGCCAGCGCGCGGCGTTCCTCCTCGGTCAACCTGTCGGCCGCGCGCATGCGCGCCAGTTGCCGGGCCAGCAGGATCGGCACCACGCGCAGGTCCTGGATGATCGACAGCAGCAGGCGGCGCAGGCCCTCGCTGTTGCGTCCGGCATCGCGCCCGGCATGCAGCGCCCAGACCTGGTCGGCCGCATCGAGTCCGTCCAGCAGGCCGATCACGGCTTTCTGGTGCGCTCCCAGCGGCAGCGCCTCCAGGCCGGCACGCAGCCAGGGCAGGTCGAACAACAGTGCCGCCAGCAGCGCGCTGTCGTCGGCCGACAGCAGCGCCAGCGCGTCCAGGGTGTCGGCCAGCACCGGCCAGGACGCCGCCTGGGCGTGGTCGGCCCCTTCCGCCTGCCAGCGCTGCAGCAGCGCCTCGCGCAACGCGGGGGACAGCGAGGCGGCCGAGGGTCGGTTCAACAGGCCATCCAGGCCGGGGACGGAAGCGCGGTTCACAGCATCATGCAGACAGGATAGAGAGCCCTACACTAGCGCTGGTATCGTTGCCGGACAATCAGAACCGGTTCCATCCTGAATTCCTGGAGAGTTGCCATGCGTTTTTCCCGTCTGAGAGTGTTGGCCAGTGCGGCCGTGTTGCTGGCCATGGCCGGACCGGCCCTCGCCCAGCGCGTGGTCGAAGGTGATCTGCAGCAGCAGATGTCCCCGGCAGAGTTCAAGGCCGCCGGCCTGGACAAGCTCAACCCCGGCGAACTGGCCGCCCTCAACGGATGGCTGCAGGGCAAGGTTGCCGCGGTCAGCGCCGATGTGCGCGAGCAGGTGCGTGAACAGGTGCGCGAGGAAGCGCGCGAAGAAGGCCGTCAGGAAGTGATCGTGAAGAACCGCGGCTTCTTCGACTTCGGCACCAAGGAACCCATCGTCAGCACGGTGCAGGGCGAGTTCCGTGGCTTCGGCAAGGGCCGGCGCTACGTGCTGGCCAACCAGCAGGAATGGGAACAGACCGACGAAACCACGCTGGCCGGCGTGCGACGCACCGATCCGGAGGTGTCCATCGCGCCGGGCATGATGGGCGCGTGGTACATGCAGATCAAGGGCGTCAACACCCGCGCCAAGGTGCAGCGGGTCAAGTAAGCGTCCAGGCATCACGCCTGGCCCAGCGCGGCCACGCGCTGGGCCAGCTTCTTGGCCGAAATCCCGGTCCTGGCGCCCAGCTCCTGGGCGAACAGCGACACCCGCAGCTCCTCCAGGTCCCACCGCAGCGCCTGCCACTGCGGGCGCCCCTGCAACCCGCGCGCCTGCGCCTGCTCCAGTGCATCCACGAAGGGGCGCAGTTCCAGCATGCGCGCCTGGTCGCGCGGCGGATCGCGCTTGGCGCGCTCGCTGCGCAGGATCATCGCGCGCAGGTAGCGCGGATACTGGGCCAGTGCATCGGCCGGCGTGTCGCGCAGGAAACCGGGGTGGATCAGCGCGGCCAGCTGCTGTTCCAGGTCGTCCAGGTTGCCGCGTGCCCAGCCCATCAGCGGCGCTTCCAGCAACGGTTTCAGTTCGGCCACATGGCCCAGGATGGTCTCGGCCAGCTTCAACCGCGCCATCGCTTCGCCGAACAGGTCGCGCCCGGCCGCGTCGCGCCGCCGGGCGAACGCGGCGGGGTCGCGGATCTCGCCAAGGCCCTCGGCCAGCACCGCGTTCATCGCCGCATCGACCAGGTCGCCGCGCAGCCGCTCCTGCGATTCGATCGCCGCATACAGCAATCCGGTCTTGGGCGGTACGGGCAGCTGTTTGCGCGCCTGCTTGGCCTTGTCGGCCAGCGCGATCTCCAGCAGGCGGCGCACACCGCGCGGGTGCTGCTCCAACGCTTCATTGCGGTCGGCAAAGATCCGCAGCGACGCGGTGTCGCCCGCATCCACCAAGGCCGGGTATGCGGGCACGCCGGCCTCACCGGGCACCTGCAGCGGAATGGCGCTGGCGGGGAACTCGCGCAGGCCGTCGGCCGCCAGCGCGCGACCGGCGCGCTGCGCGAACGCATCGCCGGCCTGTTCGCCGAAGCGTGCACGCAGCGCATCCAGGTCGCGCGAGGCGGCCAGCAGCGTCCCCTTCGCATCGTGCAGGCGCAGGTTCATGCGCAGGTGCGGGTCCAACGCGGATTCGTCGAAATCGGTCGCCGCCACCGCTGCACCGGTAGCACGCGAGAGGAAACGCGCCAGCTCACCGCGCAGATCGTCTGCACTGGGCGCGGGGAACGCTTCGGCGAACGCGCGACCGAAGTCCGGCGCCGGTACATAGTTGCGGCGCATGGCCTTGGGCAGGCTGCGGATCAATGCCGAGGCCTTGTCGGCGACGAAGCCGGGGGCGAGCCACGACAAACGCGCCGGATCCAGCGCGTTGAGCAGGTGCAGCGGGACATCCAGGCTGACGCCATCGTCGTCGCTGCCCGGCTCGAAGCGATAATGCAGCGCAAGCCGCGCATCGCCCAGCGCCAGATACCGGGGATAACGCTCGGCATCGCTGCCCTCGCCCGGCAGCAGGTCGGCCAGCGACCACGCCAGCGCGCGGCGTTTTTCAGGCGGCACCCCCTTCCACCAGGTGTCCAGTCCGGTCGCCGAATGGATCTCCGACGGAATCCGGTCCAGGTACCAGCGCGCCTGCCAGTCTTCGTCGGCGACGATGCCGGCACGGCGAAGCTTGGCTTCTTCTTCGCGGGCCTGTTCGAGCACCTTCAGGTTGTCGGCAATGACGCTGGCACGGGTATTGATCTCTCCGGTGACCAGCGCCTGGCGGACGAAGATATCGTGGGCCTCGCCGGGCGCGATGCGGCCGTAATGCACCGGCTTCTTCGGCGCCAGTACCAGTCCGAACAGGCTGATCTGCTCCGAGGCCAGCACCTGGCCCTGCGCGCGCGACCAGTGCGGGTCGAAGTGCTTGCGCAGCAACAGGTGCGGCAGTTCGGCAATCACCCAGTCCGGCTCGATCGCCGCATTGGTCAGCCCCCACACCTTCTGCGTGTCCAGCAGCGTGGCCGCCAGCAGCCACGGCGGCGGCCGCTTGGCCAGCACCGAACCGGGGAAGGGCAGGAAGCGGCGCTGGCGCGGGGCGAGGAAATCGCCCTTGTCGCTGCGATGTCCGATCTGGGTCGGCAGGCCGGCGATGAGCGCGCGGTGCAGGGTCTGGTAGGCGTGCGCGCGCGCCCGTTCGCTGAACCCGGCGCGCGCGTCGTCAGCGGACGCAGGCGCGCGGTCCGCCGGGGCCGCAGCCGGCGCTTCGGTCTTGCCTTCGCGGGCCAGGCGCGCGGCACGATGCTGCTGGCCACGGGTGGCCTTGGCCTTGGTCGCATCGTCGCGAACCGGCGCCGGCGCCGAGGAACCCGCCAGCAGCGGCGCCATCGCGCTGTCCACCGGCTCTTCGTTCCAGCCCAGTTCCTCGCACAGCACGCGCAGCTGGCGGTGCAGCTCGCGCCACTCGCGCATGCGCAGGAAGCCCAGGAAATGGCGCTCGCACCAGCCGCGCAGCTTCGATTGGGTGAGGTCTTCGTGGGCCTGGCGGTAGCCTTCCCACAACCGCAGCACGCCGACGAATTCGGAGCGGCCATCGGCAAACAGCGCATGCGCGTTGTCGGCGGCCGCCCGCGCTTCGGGCGGGCGCTCGCGCGGGTCCTGGATGCCCAGGAACGCGGCGATCACCAGCATCGGCCGCAGGCAGCCCTGGGCCTGGGCGGCCACCAGCATGCGCGCGAGCTTGACGTCCACCGGCAGGCGCGCCATCTGCCGCCCGATCGGGGTCAGCCGGCGCTCGGCGTCCACCGCGCCCAGTTCGCCCAGCTGCTGCCAGCCATCGGCGATGGCGCGCTCGTCGGGCGCCTCCAGGAACGGGAAATCCTCGATCCGGCCCAGGCCCAGCTGCAGCATGCGCAGGATCACCCCGGACAAGCTGGACCGGCGGATTTCCGGATCGGTGAATTCGGCGCGCGACTGGAAATCGCCTTCCGAATACAGGCGGTAGCAGATGCCTTCGGACACACGGCCGCAGCGGCCCTTGCGCTGGTTGGCGCTGGCCTGGGAAATGGCCTCGATGTGCAGCCGGTCCAGCTTCTGCCGCGGGCTGTAGCGCTTGACCCGGGCCAGGCCGGGGTCGATCACGTAGCGGATGCGCGGCACCGTGAGCGAGGTTTCGGCCACGTTGGTGGCCAGCACGATGCGGCGCTTGCTGCCGGGGTTGAACACCAGGTCCTGGTCTTTCACCGACAGCCGCGCGTACAGCGGCAGCACGTCGGTCTCACGATACTTGCGCCGTTCCAGCGCCTGGTGCGCATCGCGGATCTCGCGTTCGCCCGGGAAGAACAGCAGGATGTCGCCGCGCGGGTCGGTGCGGGTGATTTCATCCACCGCCGCCACCACCGCGTCGTTGACGGTGCGCTCGCCATCGCGGCCGCCGTCGGCCTCGCCGCCGCCTTCGCCTTCCAGCGGGCGATAGCGCACTTCCACCGGGAAGGTACGGCCTTCCACGCTGATCACCGGCGCATCGTCGAAGTGCTGGGCGAAGCGTGAGGTGTCGATGGTCGCCGAGGTGACGATCAACTTCAGGTCAGGCCGCTTGCGCAGCAGCTGTTTGAGGTAGCCGAGCAGGAAATCGATGTTGAGGCTGCGTTCGTGCGCCTCGTCGACGATGATCGTGTCGTACTGCGACAGCCATCGGTCGCTGCTGATCTCGGCCAGCAGGATGCCGTCGGTCATGAACTTGATGCGGGTGTCATCGCCGACCCGGTCGGTGAAGCGCACCTGGTAACCCACCGTGGTGCCCAGCTCCGACTGCAGCTCCTGCGCGACGCGGGTGGCCACCGCGCGTGCGGCAATCCGTCGCGGCTGGGTGCAGCCGATCATGCCGGCCACGCCGCGTCCGGCGGCCAGGCACAGCTTGGGCAGCTGGGTGGTCTTGCCCGACCCGGTTTCGCCGGCGATCACCACCACCTGGTGCTCGCGGATCAGCGCGGTGATGCGCTCGGCTTCACGCGCAATCGGCAGGCTGTCGTCCAGAGTGATCGATGGCAGGTTGCCCGCCCGCGCTTGACGCCGCTGGACCGACGCCTGCAGTGCCTGCTCGAAGGCCGCGGCCAGGGCTGCATCGGCCGGCTTGGCCCGGCAGCGCGACAGCATGCCGAGCAGACGCCCACGGTCCCGGCTCATGGCCCCATCGATGGCGGCCAGCTGCGAAGACAGGGACGAAGCGGCAGGTTGTTTGATAGCGGTCATCAATCGAATCGTTTGGTACGTATGAGTACAACTGAAGGTTAGTCTGATCTATTGTGAAGGCCATCCACTCCACGAAGAGGAACTCCCCCATGGCGAAGACCAAATCCCCCGCGAAACCGAAAGCCACCCGGCAGAAGCTGGCAGCCAGCAGCCCGGCGGCACCAGCAGCAGCCTCGGCCCCGAACATCGATATCGGGATCAAGGTGGGCGATCGCAAGAAGATTGCCGACGGCTTGGCGGCCTACCAGGCTGACGCGTTCACGCTCTACCTGAAGACCCACAACTTCCATTGGAACGTCACCGGCTCGATGTTCAACTCGCTGCACCTGATGTTCGAAACCCAGTACACCGAGCAGTGGGCCGCCCTGGACGAGGTTGCAGAACGCATCCGCGCCTTGGGTTTCAATGCCCCGGGCTCCTACCGCGAGTTTGCCGCCCTGACCTCGATCCCCGAGGAACCGGGCCTGACCGACAGCGCGGACTGGCGTGAAATGGTACGCCAGTTGGTGGTCGCCAACGAAGCGGTCTGCCGGACTGCCCGCAAGGTGCTGGACGTGGCGGACGACGCCGACGACGCCCCGACCGAGGATCTGATGACCCAGCGCCTGCAGACCCACGAAAAGTACGCCTGGATGCTGCGCAGCCTGCTCCAGTAGCGCCGGGCCCTGCCCGGCTGACCTGGCCGTTGCCGTTTCCTGGAGCCGGGCAGCGCCCGGCTCCCCCCCGCCTGACGGCCTGATGCGGGAATTCCGGACGGGGGAACGCCCCCGGAACCGGTAAACTACGGCGATGTCTTCCCGCCCCGCGCACGAACTGCTGCACCGCATTTTTGGCTACGACGATTTCCGCGGTCCGCAGCAGGCGATCGTCGAGCATGTCGCGGCCGGTAATGACGCGCTTGTCCTGATGCCCACCGGCGGCGGCAAGTCGCTCTGCTACCAGGTACCCTCCCTGCTGCGCGACGGCACCGGCATCGTCATTTCGCCGCTGATCGCGCTGATGCAGGACCAGGTGGACGCCCTGCGCCAGCTCGGCGTGCGCGCCGAATACCTGAATTCGACCTTGGACGGCGAAACTGCCGCCCGCGTCGAGCGCGAACTGGCCGCCGGCGAACTGGAACTGCTGTATGTCGCGCCCGAGCGGCTGCTGACCGGTCGCTTCCTGTCGCTGCTGGCACGCAGCCGGATTGCCCTGTTCGCCATCGACGAAGCCCATTGCGTCTCGCAGTGGGGCCACGATTTCCGGCCTGAATACCGCCAGCTCACCGTGCTGCACGAGCGCTGGCCGGACGTGCCGCGCATCGCGCTGACCGCCACCGCCGATCCGCCGACCCAGCGCGAGATCGCCGAGCGCCTGGACCTGACCAACGCCCAGCACTTCGTCAGCTCGTTCGACCGCCCCAACATCCGCTACACCGTGGTCCAGAAGGACAATGCCAAGCGCCAGCTGCTGGATTTCCTGCGCGGCCACCGCGACGAAGCCGGCATCGTCTACTGCATGTCGCGGCGCAAGGTCGAGGAAACCGCCGAGTTCCTGTGCAGGGAGGGCATGAACGCCCTGCCCTACCACGCCGGCCTGCCGGCCGAGGTGCGCGCCGCCAACCAGCGCCGCTTCCTGCGCGAGGACGGCATCGTGATGTGCGCCACCATCGCCTTCGGCATGGGCATCGACAAGCCCGACGTGCGCTTCGTGGCGCATACCGACCTGCCCAAGTCGATGGAAGGGTATTACCAGGAAACCGGCCGTGCCGGCCGCGACAGCGAACCGGCCGAGGCCTGGCTCTGCTACGGCCTGGGCGACGTGGTGCTGCTCAAGCAGATGATCGAGCAGTCCGAGGCGGGCGAAGAGCGCAAGGCGCTGGAACGCTCCAAGCTCGACCACCTGCTGGGCTACTGCGAATCCATGCAGTGCCGGCGCCAGGTGCTGCTGGCCGGGTTCGGCGAAACCTATCCGCAGCCGTGCGGCAACTGCGACAACTGCCTGCAGCCGCCCGATGCCTGGGATGCCAGCGTGGCTGCGCAGAAGGCGCTGAGCTGCGTGTACCGCAGTGGCCAGCGGTTCGGCGTTGGCCACCTGATCGACATCCTGCGCGGCGGCGAGAACGACAAGATCCGCCAGTTCGGCCATACCGAACTGAGCACCTACGGCATCGGCAAGGACCTGGATGCCCGCACCTGGCGCAGCGTGTTCCGCCAGCTGGTCGCGGCCGGGCTGTTGGAAGTGGACAGCGACGCCTACGGCGGCCTGCGCCTGACCGACGGCAGCCGGCAGGTGCTCAAGGGCGAGCGCAAGGTGATGATGCGTCGCGAGAGCCCGAAGAGCCGCGAACGCGACCGTGGCGGCCAACGCACCGGCCTGTCCGTGCTGCCGCAGGATCTGGCCCTGTTCAATGCGCTGCGCGGCTTGCGCGCCGAGCTGGCGCGCGAACAGAACGTGCCGGCCTTCGTGATCTTCCACGACAGCACCCTGCGCAACATCGCCGAACAGCGCCCCACCAGCATCGATGCGCTGGGGCGGGTTGGCGGTATCGGCGGCACCAAGCTGTCCCGCTACGGCGAGCGCCTGGTCGAGATCGTCCGCGAGGAAGGCTGAGCCGCATGCGCCCCGCCGGAGCCACGTCCAGAGTTGAACCTGCCGTTCAGCGAGCGGTGCGCCTGGCGGGTTTTGGCGCTAAGGTGGCGCCCATGTCCGCCGGTAGCCTGCTCCTGCGAGTGGTGTTGATGCTCAGCCTGTTCCTCAACGGGCTGAACGCGGCCATGGCCGGTCCGATGGTGCTGGCCATGGCGATGCCGGCTGCCCCCATCGGGGACGCCCCGGCACCGCCTTGCCATGGCGAAGGGCACGCCGCCATGCACGGCGATCAGGCTGACGCGCCGACGCCTGCCCAGGCACCCGACGACAGCGAGCACTGCCGGATCAAGGACTGCTGCGCCCAACAACCGGGCCTGACCGCCCAGATCGCCTGGATACCGACACCGCCGCCGCTGTCGCCGGCGCCGCTGCCAGCTACGCAGGACGTCCTGCGCAGCCTGCCGCTGGACCGCATCACCCGCCCTCCCATCGCCTGACCGGAGCTGACCGGGTCGGCGCTCGCCACGAACGCCCGCTCGACGCGACGCCGTGCTGCCGCACGCGCGTCCTGCCGGCACCTGCGCGTGCCCTCGGATTGAATTCGGAGTTGCAATGTCACACCCCTCTTCCCCCGGCGCGGGCGCTCCGCCTGTGCCGTCGCGGCGCCTGTTCGTGCAGGGTCTGGCCGCCGGCGGCGTTGTTGCCGGCCTGGTTGGCGCCGTGCCCGCCCGCGCCCTGGCCAACCCTGGCCGCAGCGTAGCCACCGCCCCGCAGGTCCTCAGCGGCCAGCGGTTCCAGTTGAGCATCGGCGAGTCCCTGGCCAACTTCACCGGCCGTACCCGACCGGCCATCACGGTCAACGGCAGCCTGCCCGCGCCGATCCTGCGCTGGCGCGAAGGCGACACCGTCAGCGTACGCGTGTCCAATGCGCTGCAGGGCCACCCCACGTCGATCCACTGGCACGGCATCCTGCTGCCGGCCAACATGGACGGCGTGCCCGGCCTGAGCTTCAACGGCATCGCCCCGGGTGACGCCTACGACTACCGCTTCACCCTCAAACAGTCCGGCACCTACTGGTACCACAGCCATTCGATGTTCCAGGAACAGGCCGGGTTGTATGGCGCACTGATCATCGACCCGCTGCAACCGGCCCCGTACCGCTTCGACCGCGAGCACGTGATCCTGCTCTCGGACTGGACCGACATGGACCCCGGCGCGCTGTTCCGGCGCATGAAGAAGCTCGCCGAGCACGACAACTACTACAAGCGCACCCTGCCCGACTTCGTGCGCGACGTGCGCCGGGAGGGCTGGAGCGCGGCCTCCGCCGACCGTGGCATGTGGGGTCGGATGCGGATGACCCCGACAGACATCTCCGACATCAATGCCCACACCTACACCTACCTGCTCAACGGCACCGCGCCGGCGGGCAACTGGACCGGACTGTTCCGCAGTGGCGAAAAGGTGCTGCTGCGCTTCATCAACGGCGGTTCGATGACCTACTTCGACGTGCGCATTCCCGGCCTGAAGATGACCGTGGTGGCCGCCGACGGGCAGTACATCCACCCGGTGAGCATCGACGAGTTCCGCATTGCCCCGGCCGAAACCTTCGACGTGATCGTCGAACCCAGTGGCCAGGACGCATACACGATCTTCTGCCAGGACATGGGCCGTACCGGTTACACCGCCGGCACCCTTGCCGTACGCCACGGCCTGCAGGCGCCGGTTCCCGCGCGTGACCCGCGCCCGCTGCTGACCATGAGCGACATGGGCCATGACATGGGTGCCATGGGCCACGACATGAAAGGCATGGAAGGCGGCTGCGGCGCCACCCTGGGCCACGCAGGCCATGGCAGCGCCAGCAAGGCACCACGCCACGCACCGAGCGAGACCGGCAACCCGCTGGTCGACATGCAGAGCATGGCCACCGAGCCCAAGCTGGACGACCCCGGCATCGGGTTGCGTGACAACGGCCGCCAGGTGCTCACCTACGGTGCGATGCGCAGCCTGTTCGAGGATCCCGACGGCCGCGAGCCGTCGCGCGAGGTCGAACTGCACCTCACCGGCCACATGGAGAAGTTCAGCTGGTCGTTCGATGGCGTTCCTTTCGCCAGCGCCGAACCGCTGCGCCTGAACTACGGCGAGCGCATGCGCATCGTGCTGGTCAACGACACCATGATGCAGCACCCGATCCACCTGCACGGCGTGTGGAGCGACCTGGAAAACGCCGGTGGCGAGTTCCAGCTGCGCAAGCACACCATCGACATGCCACCCGGGACCCGACGCAGCTACCGCGTGCGCGCCGACGCGCTGGGCCGCTGGGCCTACCACTGCCACCTGCTGTACCACATGGAAGCGGGGATGATGCGCGAAGTGAGGATCGAAGAATGAAGATGCTTACTGTTGCGCTGCTCACCGCCATCGCGGGCCCGGCGTGGGCGCAATCGCATGCGCACACACACGTCGATGCAGCACCCGCGGCTGCACCGGCCGCAGTGGACCATTCGAAGATGGACCACTCGAATATGGACCATTCAACGATGGACCATTCGACCATGGATCACGGCGGCGTCGACCACGCGCAGATGGATCACTCGACGATGGATCACGCCCCCATTGGCCATGGCACCGCGCAGATTGCACCGCGCGAACCCATTCCGGAGGTCACCGACGCCGACCGTGCGGCCGCCTTCCCGCCCATCAACCATGATGCGATGGAGCACGCACCCAACGTGCACAGCCTCTTGCTGATCAACCGACTGGAACATTGGGATGGCCAGCACGGCGCCGGCCAGGCCTGGGAAGCCAGCGGCTGGGTCGGCGGCAACATCAACCGCCTGTGGGTACGCAGCGAGGGCGAGCGCAGCGGCGGGCACACGGAGTCGTCCGATCTCGAAGTGCTGTACGGGCGCAGCGTGTCGCCTTGGTGGGACGTGCTGGTGGGCGTGAAGCAGGACTTCCGCCCGGCGGACTCACGCACCTGGGCCGCGTTCGGCATCCAGGGGCTGGCCCCGTACAAATTCGAAACCTCGGCGACGGCGTATGCCGGCGAAGGCGGGCAACTGGCGGCTACGCTGGAGGTCGAGTACGAACTCCTGCTCACCAACCGCCTGATCCTGCAGCCGCTGGTGGAAGCCACGCTGGCTGCCAGGGATGAGCCCGAGCGCGGCATGGGTACCGGCCTGAACAAGGTCGAGGCGGGGCTGCGCCTGCGCTATGAGTTCAGCCGTCGCTTCGCGCCGTACATCGGCATCAGCCACGAGCGCCTGTTCGGTGACACCGCTGACTACCACCAGGCGGCCGGCGAACCCACCCGGGACACCCGATGGGTGGCCGGCGTGCGCGTCTGGTTCTGACCGACCCTTCCGGGCGCCACGCGCCCGGGACGTCCGCGCTCAGATCAGAAATCGAACAGGTCGGACAGGAAGCTTTCCTTCTTCTTCTTCCGGTAACCCTGCTGGTCCCCATAGTGCTGCTGGCCCAGATGGCGGGTGTCGCGATGCTGGACCTGCTGGTACACCTGCTGCTGCGGCGGCGGCGGCGGTGCAGCGGCAGGTACCGGGGCGGGCGCAGCGGCACCGGCCGAGCGCTCGATGATCTTGTCCAGCTCGCCACGGTCCAGCCACACGCCCCGGCATTGCGGGCAGTAATCGATCTCGATCCCCTGGCGCTCGGACATCACCAGGGCCTGGGTCGTGCATACGGGGCATTGCATGGAACTGTCTCCCAGTGGACAAACCCCGACTCTACCGTGACCTACCTGACCGTTTGGCAACAAACCCGGCGTTCAGGGCGCTGCTTGCACGATCTCCTCACCCGGCGCTGCCCCATACTCCGCGCCGCCCCGCTCCAATTTCCAGGGAAACCCGCGTCATGCTGTTGTCCAAGCGCCACGTCGAACCGCGCGTACTGTTGATCGAAGATACCGAAGACACCCGTGAACTGAGCCGCATCACCCTGGAAAGCCAGGCCTGTGAAGTGGCCGCCGTCAGCTCGGCCGAAGCCGCGCTGGGGCTGCTGCAGGCCGGCGAGCGCTTCGACCTGGTCTTCACCGACGTCTGCCTGGGCGGCCTGAGCGGGATCGACGCCGCCCAGCGCATCCGCCAGCAGTTCCCCAGCCTGCCCGTGCTGGTCACCTCCGGCCTGCAGCCGGACCGGGTCACCCCGCAGCTGGCCCCGGGCATCCACTTCCTGCCCAAGCCCTATTCGATGAGCGAGCTGCTGGATGCCATCCGCGCCTGCTTCGGCGACAACGACGTCGACCGCGCGGCCTGACACCCACCGTCAGTCGCGCGGCTTGTAACTCTTGTTGCCTGCGGGTGTAAGGCAATAGCGACCGCCGCGCGGCCCGGTGCACAGGTTGCCGCTGCTGCAAGGGCAACTTCCGGAGCTCACCGGTACCGCTCTTGCGGGCGCCAGCCGTGCGCCACCGCCCGCCGTGCATACCTTCTTCGACGCACTGATCGAGCCGTCGTTGCAGACGAACGATCCACCGGCACAGTGGGAGATGCCTCCCTTCTTTCCCGAGCACGGTGTATTCCCGGCTTCCGCCCGGCCTGCGCATACGCTCGCCAGCAGCAACAGCCCCAGTAGTCCCTGCCGTATACGCATGAAGCCCATTCCGCATGTGCGCCCGCCCGGCGCAGGGAAAGCCTACCCTTTCATGCGGATTTCATCCAAGTCTGCGCATCTTTCGCCGGACGGGGTCGCGCCGTGGCCCCATTCCCTGACTGGAAGCCGAAACATGCAGACCCGAATACTGCTGGGCACCCCGTTGCTGCTGCTGGCCTCGCTGGCCGACGCCCGTGCCGATGACGTCGTCACGTGCGAGAGCCGCGATAACCGTTACCAGTCCTGTGCACTGCCCTACGCCGGCTACGTCACCCTGGACCGCCAGCTGTCCGGCGCCGATTGCCGCCAGGGCCGCAGCTGGGACTACGACCGCCGCAATGTGTGGGTCGATGACGGCTGCCGCGCCTCGTTCCGCGTGCGCGGCGACGACCGGCACCATGACCACGATGACGACAACCACGACGCCAAGGTGGCGGCTGGCGTACTGGTGGGCGCTGCGATCCTCGGCGCGCTGGTACACAACGCCAACAAGAACGACGACCGTTATCAGGACGACAACTACCAGGGCGCGCGGCACACTTCGTACGTGCCCGGCTGGATGATCGGCGAGTTCGAAGGCTACAACCCCATGTACAACGCCGACATCCGCATGCGCATCGACGCCGATGGCCGCATGTCGGCGCAGGCGCGCGGACAGAACCTGTCAGGCTGGGTCAACGGCGGCCAGCTCAACGTGGGCAACAGCGTGTTCGACATCAACCAGAGTCGCGATGGCTTCGTCACCACCGAAGTGGGCGACCGCCAGAACGAAGTGCGCTACCGCCGCGTACGCTGACGGCAGCAGGCGCCGGCCCGCAGGCCGGCGCCATTGCTCATCCGCCGACCTTGCAGCTCAGGCGTGTGCCATAGAACGCCAGCGTGGCTTCGCCCTGGTGTTCCCAGAACTCGACCCCTTCGCGCGTGTACCGGCTGCCGCTGGCGGACGGCGCGGCAAAGGCGATGGCCTGGTCGCGCCCCAGGCGGATGACCGCCACCTGCGGATCCATCTGGTTGTAGAACACGACCGAGAGCGGTTTGCCGGCATCGTCGCAGGCGTACTGCACCGCCTTCGCGGCCGGTGCCGACGGCGAAGCGAGGCGCAGCTCGACGATGCGGGTCTGGTAGGACTCCAGCAGGCAACGATTGGCGTCCACCGCCTGCCAGCAGGCATCACGACCCTTGATCCAACCGCGTTGCTCGGCGGCGACGTCCAGCTCACCGGGCCCGGTCTGCGCCGCGCGGTACAGGCCCGCAAGCTCACGGTCCAGCGCGGACAGCCGGGTATCGCCGCAGACCATCTTCTCGGCATCCGAGGCGGCCTTGGCGCAATCGAACGAGGGGCCCTCCTTCGCGCCGGCGGCAGGCGCCGCAGGTGACGCCACCGGCGCCGGCGATTCATTGGCCGGCGTGGCGGGAGCGGCACGCGTCGCCGGATCGGTCGGGGCGGGCTTACAGGCGGCCAGCGCAAGTACGCCCAGGCCGATCAGCACAAAACGGTTCATGGCACCTCCACTGCGGTCAAAGCCAACGCGGCCAGTCTGCGCCATGTGGCGCCCATTCCGCGTGTAGGCGCGGCTTATTCAACAGCGCAGCCGTCCGTGCGCGCCGACGCCGGCAACACTTCGATGCTGCCCGCCTCCAGCTGCGCCAGGATCGATTCCGGCCCACGCCAACTGCGCCACTGCAGCCCCACGCTGGCCGCGCGCGGATCATGGATCCGATCCACCACCGGCAGCGACCAGCCGCGCCGGTCGTACTCGGCCAGCCACTGCGGGCAGCGCAGCGCCAGCACGTCCCGCGGCCGGCTGACCAGCGCGTCGCAGTCTTCGCGCTGGAACGGCGTCCAGCCACTGACCAGGTAGCGCTGGAACGCAGGGCCGCCATTGCCCAGCGCCGCCACGTGCGCATCGGCGACATCGCGCACGTCGATGCCCCGGTGCAGGCGGTACAGCAGCATGCGATCAGGCGTTTCCGGGAAGCAGCGCGACATCCGGATCACACGCACCTGCAGGTCCGGTCCCGCGGCCTCCTCCAGCCACTGTTCGGCGGCGAGCTTGGAGCGGTGGTACACGGTCTTCGGCAGCGGCGGCGTGGTCTCGTCCACCCAGGTACACCGCCCGGGCACGATGGCGTGCCCGTACAACGCGGTGGTACTGGTAAAGACCAGCCGCCCCACCCCCGCCTCACGTGCCAGCATCGCCAGCGTGCGGGTACCCTCCACATTGATGCGCTGGAACTCGCTGTCGCTGAACAGTCCCACATGGGGCGCATGCAACGCGGCGCAATGAATGACGGCATCGACCCCTTGCAGCAGTCGTCCCAGCAATCGGCTGTCAGTAACGTCCGCTACATGGCGCGTGGTGGCGAACGGACTACGGTCGAGACCCACCACCTCGTGGCGGGCGGCCAGGGCGCCAAAGATGGCGCGACCGACCCGGCCTGAACTTCCTGTCAGGAGAATCTTCACTGGAATGCACATGTCAGCGCCCGGGAGCTACCGGGATGCGCCGATTGTAGCGAGCCGGACATGCCTGCGGATGACCGCCCTGGATGACACCGGTTGTTGCGCACTACGCGCTTCGCAGGGCACTGCATTCTTCAACGCAGGCGCATGCCGTCCACCGTGGTGGGAACAGCCGAGTACGACATTCAACACGGATTGCATGTACATCGCAGGTTGCACCACGAAGCCTGCCACAACGGACGATTTCCCCGCTCGTTGCGACCAAGGGAGAAGTCACACGCCGCCGCATGGAGATGATCACATCGGTCCATCCGTACGATACGGGCAACACCACACGTGGAGAAAGGTGCGCACTGCCGTACCGATGACCTATGCAGACTCCCGGCCTTGATTCCGTTCTGAATCCAGATCTTCTTCGTGATGCAGGTGCGCTGTCCGCACGCTTCAGAGCCGGCAGGCCATTCCCCAACCTGGTGCTTGACCAGATCCTGTCGCCGGTGTTCATCGCGCGCCTGCAGGCGGAGTTTCCTGATTTCGAACAGGGCAACTGCATCGGCGACAACGGACTGCCCGGCGGCAAATCCACGACCGAAAGCGTCAGGGGATTGGGGCCCGCGTTCGAGCAGCTGGATGCTGCGATCAAGTCCCGCGAATTCCTGCAATGGCTGTCGACTGTCACCGGCATCAGCGATCTGCTGTATGACCCGTGGTACCTGGGCGGTGGCACGCACGAAAGCCACAACGGCGTGAGCCTGGATCCGCATGTCGACTTCAACTACCACCCCAGCGAGCGCTGGCACCGCCGACTGAACCTGTTGATCTATCTCAACCCGACCTGGGAGTCACACTGGGGCGGGTGCTTTGAACTGTTCAGGGATCCGCATGCGTCAGCCCGACCGGACCTGTCCATTACCCCCACATTCAATCGGGGCGTTCTGTTTGAAACCTCGGAACGCTCCTGGCATGGGTTCAACATGATCCAGCTGCCACCTGACAAGTCCCGGCTGACGCGGCGCTCCCTTGCGCTGTACTTCTACAGCCGGCATCGGCCGCGATCGGAAGTGGCCGACCGCCACACCACGCTGTACGTGAAGCGCCAGCTGCCGGACCGGATAATGGATGGGCACCGGCTGGACTGCGCCGACGTCGCCGAGATCCGCGATCTGCTGCTGCAGCGCGATATGCACATCACGTCGTTGTACGCGGAAAATACCGCGCTGCGCAAAGCGCAGGACGGTGGCCTGGTGGGTAACGTGCTGTACCTGGCCAGGCGCGCCTTCGTTCGCTTCCGCAGGTGACGGACTCAAGCACGGACACACAAAAAAGGCGCCCATCGGGCGCCTAAGTCGTTGATGCAATTGGTGGGCCGTGATGGATTCGAACCATCGACCAAAAGATTAAAAGTCTTCTGCTCTACCGACTGAGCTAACGGCCCATTGCATGCTCCGACTTCGCGCCGGGGGTGCGCATTCTAACCCATCTTGCGGCGCAGGCGTACCCCGTCGCGATCAGGCGTAGCGGGTCGGGTCGGGCACACCGGCGTCGGCGAAGCCTTGGGCACGCAGGCGACAGGCGTCGCAGTGGCCGCAGGCGGCGCCGGTGTCGTCGGCGTTGTAGCAGGACACGGTCAGGCCGAAGTCCACGCCCAGGCGCACGCCTTCACGCACGATGTCGGCCTTGCTCAGGAACTGCAGCGGCGCGTGCACCTGGATGCCTGCCCCTTCCACGCCGGCCTTGGTCGCCAGGTTGGCGAGGGTCTGGAAGGCGCTGATGAACTCGGGGCGGCAGTCGGGGTAGCCGGAATAGTCGACCGCGTTGACGCCGCAGAAGATGTCGTTGGCGCCCAGCACTTCGGCCCAGCCCAACGCGACCGACAGCATGATGGTGTTGCGCGCGGGCACGTAGGTGACCGGGATGCCCTCGCCACCCGCCTCGGGCACGTCGATGTCGTCGGTGAGGGCCGAACCGCCGATGCTGCGCAGGTCGACGTTGACGGTCTTGTGCGCGGCCACGCCCAGCGCCTTGGCCACGGCCGCGGCGGCGTCCAGTTCGGAGGTGTGGCGCTGGCCATAGCGGACGCTCAGCGCGTGCACGGCAAAGCCCTGCTCGCGGGCCATGGCGACGACGGCGGCGGAATCCATGCCGCCGGACAGGAGGACAACTGCATTCTTCATTGGGGTGTTTCCGGTGGGTTGCGGGAAAGCCAGCACGCTGTCCCGCGCCGGTACATCAAGGGAGGTCGAACAGGCTCATCGCCCGGGCTCGTCGTCCCATAGGATCTTGTGGAGCTGCATCTGGAAGCGGACCGGCAGCCGGTCTTCGACGATCCAGTCGGCCAGCTCACGCGGGCTCACCTGCCCCTTGCTGGGCGAGAACAGCACCATGGAGCGCGCGTTGAGTCGATGCTCGCGGACCATGGCGCGGGCCCACTCGTAATCCTCGCGGCTGCACAGCACGAACTTGATCTGGTCGCGGCGGGTCAGCAGCGGCAGGTTCTCCAGCCGGTTGCGCGGCATTTCGCCGGAGCCCGGCGTCTTCAGGTCGACCACGCGCGATACGCGTGGGTCCACGCCGCTCACATCCAGCGCGCCAGAGGTCTCCAGCGACACGTCCAGGCCGGCCTCGCACAGCTTCTCCAGCAGCACCAGGCAGCGCTTCTGCGCCAGCGGCTCACCGCCGGTCACGCAGACATGGTGCACGCCCTGGGCCAGTACCTGGGCCACGATGGCATCGATATCCCACCAGGTGCCGCCGTGGAAGGCGTAGGCGGTGTCGCAGTAGGTGCAGCGCAGCGGGCAGCCCGTCAGGCGCACGAACACGGTCGGCCAGCCGGCGGTATCGGCTTCGCCCTGCAGGGAGGTGAAGATCTCGGTGATCTTCAACCGTGGCAGGGGCGATTGCACGATCTCGCTGGGGGTAGCGACGGCGGCGGCGGTGGCGGCGGTGGTCATGGTGGTGGGTCAGGCGGTGCGGCGGCGGAAACGAGAGCAGCCAGGCAGGGCCTGGCTGTACGTAAATCTTGCGGTTCGATCCACCGATTATACCGGCCTTGGCCGGCGGCGGCCTCAGCGGATCTGCTGGCCGAGGCGGATGGCCTGCAGGCGGTCCTGCGCGGTGCGCGCGGCGTCCGAGCCGGGATAGGTGCTGACGACCTGCTCCAGGGTGGCCTGGGCTTCGTCGATTTTTCCTTCGCCATACTGCGAAAGGCCGACCTTGAGCAGGCCACCGGAGGCCTTGTCGTGGGTCGGGTAGCGCGCCAGGAGGTCGCGGAACTGCGCCTCGGCGAGCGGGAAATTGCGTGTGGCGTAGTAGCTCTCACCCAGCCAGTACAGGGCATTGGGGGTGTAGACGCCGTTCGGGTACAGCTCGAGGAAGCTCAGGAAGAGCTGCGCCGAGTCTTCATACTTGCCCGCCTTGAGCGAATCGAAGGCGACGTTGTAGGCGGTGCGCTCGTCGCCACTGGCGGCGAGGCTGCCCGGATCGCCGTGCACGGAAGGCGGCCGCTCGGTGGCGGCCGCTGCCGGTGCGATGGGCTTGGGTGCGGCAGCGGGCGCATTCGCGGCCGGAGCGGCCGGAAGGATCGGGGCGCTCCCCCCCTCGATACGGTTGAGGCGTCCGTCCAGGTCCAGGTACTGGTCCTGCGCGGTCTGCTTCAGCTGGGCGTTTTCGTGCTGGAGCTGCTCGAGCGTGCTCTGCAGCTGCTGCATCTGCTGGCGCAGCTGGTTGACCTGGTTCAACAGATCCTGGTTGGAGCTGTTGTTGTAGGCCTGCTGCTCGAGTGCGCCAACGCGGTCGGCCAGGCTCTGCCGCTGGGCCTGCGCCGGTGCGGCAGCCACGAGGGCTGCCGCAACGACCAGCATCAGGGTTTTGATGCCGATGCGCATGGATTACTGCGCGGTGTAGACGATTTCGGCGCGACGGTTCTGCGACCAGCAGGCTTCGCCCGACTCGGTGCAGACCGGACGCTCTTCGCCGTAGGACACGACGGTCAGCTGCGACGCCGAACCACCGTTGGCCTGCAGGGCCGAGCTCACGGCAATGCCACGACGCTCGCCCAGGGCCTGGTTGTATGCACGCGAACCGCGCTCGTCGGTGTGACCCTGCAGGGTGATGCGGGCCGACGGACGGTCACGCAGGTACTTGGCGTGGCACGCCATGATCGCCTGGAATTCGGACTTGATGTCTTCCTTGTCCAGGTCGAAGTACACAACGCGCTGACGCAGGCAGGCATCGGTGTCCAGGTCGCCCGGGCCGTACAGGCCGGAGGTCGACGGGCCGGTCGGCTGGGTGGTGCTGCCGGTGTCAACCGGAGCTTCCGGAACTTCCTTGACCTTCTTGGAGCAGCCGGCCAGGACGGCCACGGACAACAGGGAGACAAGCAAAACGCGGGAGGTCTTGTTCATGAAATACCTTTGAGGCTCCTAAAGCCGGATGTGGGATGAATACGGTGGGGATCTTAACACTCTGTTAGCGCTTTGTACGGTATGGCGACCACGAAGGTTCGCGAACATCACCGTCGGCCAGCACCAGGCGCTGGCGCACGCGCGCATCGGCCGATACCGCATACAGCACACCACGGCCACCCTCGCGGGCTGCGTACAGCACCATGCTGGCGTTGGGGGCGAAGGTCGGCGACTCATCCAGCGAGCCCGGCGACAGCGTGCTCCAGCGCGGCGAGCCCAGGCTGCTGTCCATCATCGCGATCTTGTAGGTGTTGCCGCTGCCCTGCGCCACGATCAGCTTCTTGCCGTCGTAGGAGATGCTCGGGGTGGCGTTGTAGTTGCCCTGGAAGGTCACGCGGGTAGCGCTGCCACCGCTGGACGGGACCTGGTAGATCTGCGGGCGGCCGCCACGGTCGGAGGTGAAGTAGACGCTGGAACCGTCGGCACTCCAGGTCGGCTCGGTGTCGATGGCGAAGTGGTTGGTCAGCTGGGTGAGCTGCTTGCTGCCCAGGTCCATCACGTAGATTTCCGGGTTGCCGCTGCGCGACAGCGACAGGGCCAGGCGGCGGCCGTCCGGCGAGAACGACGGGGCGCTGTTGATGCCACGGAAGCTGGTGACCAGCTCACGCGCGCCGGTGGCGATGTTCTGGATGTAGATCGCCGAATTGCCGCGCTCGAAGCTCACATAGGCCAGGCGGTTGCCGTCCGGGCTCCACGAGGGCGACAGCAACGGTTCGGCCGAGCGCACGATGGTCTGCGGGTTGTAGCCGTCCGAGTCGGCGACCATCAGCGCATAGCGCATGGCATCGCCCTTGCCGCTGGCGGTGACATAGGCAATGCGGGTCCAGAACGCGCCGCGCACCCCGGTGATCTTCTCGTAGATGGCATCGGCCATCTGGTGGGCGACGTCGCGCATGGCATTGCCACGGGCGGTCATCGCCAGGCCCAGCAGGCGCTCACCCTTGGGCACGTCATACAGCTCGTACTCGACCCGGTAAGCACCGGCGCCGGCGTCCATGACCCGGCCCACCACGATGTAGTTCTGCTTCAGCGCGCGCCAGGTGGCGAACTGGATCTCGCCGCCCCGGGTCGGCTTTTCGACGATCTGGGCTTCGGGAAGGGTGCGGAACTGGCCAGAACGTTCCAGGTCGGCGCGCACCACCTGCGCCACGTCGGTCTGCGGGGCAGCGGCCGAACCCTGGTAGGGCATGGGCACCACGGTGATCGGCAGTGCGGAGGCGTTGCCGCCGATGATGTCGATATCCAGGCCCCTTTGCTGCGCGGCGGCGGCAAATGGCAGGAACAGCAAAGCCGCGAACACGGCAAACCAGCGAGGCATCTTCTTCATGGGCGCTCTAATGGGGGGAAAACCAGATCGAGGGATAGCAGCACTGCGGTGAACAGTTTCGCAATGATGAACCAACCGGGTGTGAAATCCGAGTGGTCACCCACCCGGGGATCACGCGGCATTGGCGCGGCGGCCCCCTGCCCGCCCGGATTCAGCGATCCTGGGCGGTGAAATTGAAGTTGATCGTGCGCGCGAACACGCTCTCGAAGCCGCGATACGGCAGCGGCTGGGCATTCAGCACGGCCGCCTCGATCGAGCGCTTGCCGGCCTCGTCGTAGGGGCAGCTCGGGCTGACCTTGGCCTGCAGCACCTGCCCGCCCGGGATCTGGGTGATCACGATCTGGCATTTCTGCCCCAGCGGCACCGAATCCGGCCGCTGCCACTGGGCGAGCACCTTCTGCTGGATGGCCGCAGCGTACTTCGCTGACAGGTCGTCGCTGGTGCCGCCACCGCCGGCAGCCGGCTGCGCGGCACCGCTGGACCCGGCGCTGGTCTGGCCCGCCGCCGCCCGCGCCGCCGTCACCTGACGCAGCTTCTGCTCGGCAAGCTTCGCTTCCTTTTCGGCTGCCTCACGGCGGCTGCGGATTTCGGCGATCTTCTTCTGGCGCTCGGCTTCGGCCTTTACGTCGTTGGCCTTCTGCTCCTGCTCGGCCAGCTTCTTCTTCTGCTCGGCCGCTTCCTGCTGCTTGGCCAGGCGCAGCTTCTGCTCCGCTTCTTCCACGCGCTTGCGCTCGGTCAGGTCGATCTGCTCCTGGCGGCGCTTGGCTTCCTGTTCCTGCTTGGCCTTCTCGGCCGAGATCGACAGGGCGTTGACCGCTTCCTGGTCGACCGTGTCGGGCTGGGCGATGCGTTCCTGGGCGTTCTGCTGCTGCGGGGTTGGCGCGTCCTGCGGGCGCGGCTCGGGCAGCGGCTGCGGTGGCGGCACGGTGTCTTCCTCGACCGGAACCGGCTCGGCAACCGGCTCGGGCAGGTTGGGCAGCTTTTCCGAGGCGCGCAGCGCCTGGCGCGCGGCGGCGGCCTCGGACGCGCTTAGCTGCAGGCTGGCCTCGATGGCCGGGTCGCCGGCGGCGGCCTCGGTGCTGCGCTGGGGCGACCACAGCCAGGCGGCGATGAACACCAGCGCGAGCAGCACGTGGACCAGGATCGCCAGGGCGATCGGCAGGCCCCACTCGCCGTCCGGCTGGCGCTGCGGTGGCAGGGCTTCAGCGTGCATCGGTCGCCAGACCCACCTTTTCCACGTTGGCGCGCTTGATCACGTCCATGGCCGCGACCACCTTCTCGTAGGCCACGGCCTTGTCGGCGGCCACGATCACGCGCAGGTTCTTGTCCTGCGCGACGAGCGCACCGAGCTGGGCCTGCAGCTGGGCCGGATCCATCGGCGCCGGCTCCTTGGCTTCGGGCAGTTTCAGGCTGAGCTGGCCGTCCAGGCGTACCGAGACGATCACCGGGTCCTGCTTGCTTTCCAGCGCCTTGGCCTGCGAACTGGGCAGGTCCACTTCAAAGCTCAGGGTGAGCAGCGGCGCGGTGACCATGAAGATGATCAACAGCACCAGCATGACGTCGATGTACGGCACGACGTTGATTTCGGATTTGAGCTTGCGGCGCTTGCGGCGGCCGATGGCAGCGGTCATGGCAGAGTCCTTGTGCTGGGCGCTTACTCGTCGCCTGCGGACTGGCGCTGCAGGATCGAGCTGAACTCTTCGGCGAAGGTTTCATAGCGGACCGACAGACGCTCGACGCGGGTGGTGAAGCGGTTGTAGGCCCACACCGCCGGGATCGCCACGAACAGGCCGATGGCGGTGGCGAACAGTGCTTCGGAGATGCCCGGCGCCACCGAGGCGATGCCGGCCTGCTCCCCGCTGTTGATCATGTCGTGCATGGTCACCATGATGCCGAACACGGTGCCGACCAGGCCCACGTAGGGAGCGGTGGAACCGATGTTGGCCAGCAGCTCCAGGCTGCGCTCCATCTGGTCCACCTCACGGGTGAAGGTGGTGCGCATGGCGCGCTGGGCGCCTTCGAGCTGGGCGCGCCCATCCAGGCGGCGCTTGTCGCGCAGGCGGGTGAATTCGCGGAAACCGGCTTCGAAGATCGCTTCCAGGCCGCCCACCTTGCGGTTGCGGTCGGTGGCGGCGCTGTACAGCTTGCCCAGGTCGGCACCGGACCAGAAGCGGCTTTCGAACTCATCGGCCTCGCGGTTGGCGGCGTTGAACACGCGCGCCTTGCGGAAGATGATCACCCAGCTGATGAACGAGCCGGCCAGCAGCAGCAGCACGATGATCTTCACCGGCAGGCTGGCCTTGATCATCAGGTCCAGGTAATTGATGCCGCCATGCGCGGCTTGGGCGACGGTCTGCGACGCGGCGCTGGTGACTTCCTGCGGCAGCGCTTCGACCACCGTGGCCTGCAGGGCCAGGAGCATTGCGATCATCCGTTGTTCCTCAATATGCGGCTGTTTGAATTACGTAGGGTTTCAACGCGGCATGGAGGACATCGTCCATGCCGCGCGGCTTGAATGTGGCAGCGTCCAATGCCGCGATCTTGACCTGCGCGGTCAGCAGCGTTTCATCGCCGCGACGCACCGCCTGGTCGAACACCATGCTGGCGCGCTTGCACTGCACCAGCGTGGCGGTCACGTCCAGCGCGTCGTCCAGCCGCGCCGGCTTGAGGAAGTCCAGAGTCATCGACCGGACCGCGAACATCAGGCCATGCTCGGTGCGGGTGCGTTCCTGGCCGTAACCCAACGCCCGCATCCATTCGGTGCGGGCCCGTTCCATGAAGGCCACGTAGCGGGCGTGGTAGACCACCCCGCCCGCGTCGGTATCTTCCCAATATATGCGTGTCGGCCAACTGAACCGCGCGTCAACCGACATCCGGCACCTCCGCGAACAGGTCGGCGGGCGGGTTCTTGGGTTTCAGCCCCAGGTGGCGGTACGCCTTGTGCGTGGCCATGCGGCCGCGGGCGGTACGCACCAGGAAGCCCTGCTGGATCAGATAGGGTTCGACCACGTCTTCCAGCGTGCCGCGCTCTTCGGACAGCGCCGCGGCCATCGATTCCACGCCCACCGGGCCGCCGTCGAAATAGTCGATCAGGGTGCGCAGCATGCGCCGGTCAAGATCGTCGAACCCTTCCGGGTCGACCTTCAGCATCTGCATGGCGGCCTGGGCCACGTCCTGGTCGATATGCCCGGCGGCCTTGACCTGGGCGTAGTCGCGCACCCGGCGCAGCAGCCGGTTGGCGATACGCGGGGTGCCGCGCGAGCGCCGCGCGATCTCCGCCGCGCCTTCGGCCGTGCAGTCGATGCCGAGGATGGCAGCCGAGCGCCGGACGATCCTGGTCAACTCTTCCGGGGTGTAGAACTCCAGCCGATGCACGATGCCGAAGCGGTCGCGCAGCGGTGCCGTCAGCAGGCCGGCCCGGGTGGTGGCGCCGATCAGGGTGAACGGCGGCAGGTCGATCTTGATCGAGCGGGCGGCAGGGCCCTCGCCGATCATGATGTCGATCTGGAAGTCCTCCATCGCCGGGTACAGCACTTCCTCCACCACCGGCGAGAGGCGGTGGATTTCGTCCACGAACAGCACGTCGTGCGGCTGCAGGTTGGTGAGCAGCGCGGCCAGGTCGCCGGCTTTTTCGATCACCGGCCCGGAGGTCACCCGCAGCGCCACGCCCAGCTCGTTGGCGATGACGTGGCTCAGGGTGGTCTTGCCCAGGCCGGGCGGCCCGAAGATCAACACGTGGTCCAGCGCATCGCCGCGCGCCTTGGCCGCTTCGATGTAGATCGACAGCTGCTCGCGCACGGGCGCTTGGCCAAGGTAATCGGCCATGCGCTTGGGGCGGATGCTGGCGTCGGTGGTGTCATCCTCGCGGGTGGCACCGGCACCAATGATGCGGTCGTCGGTCATCCCGCGATTATGCGGCAAAAAGCGTGACGACCAACGGTCGTCACCTACCCGGGATCGAGAAAATGGCGGGTAGCGGCCGACCGTTGGTCGGCCGTCCGGTCAGATCTCGACCTGGGCGCCCAGCTCTACGAGCCGGTTGCCCGGGATCCGGAAGAACCCGGTCGCCGGGGCGGCGTTCCGGTGCATCAGCGCGAACAGCTTGTCGCGCCAGATCGGCATGCCGCGGTTGGCGGTGGCCACGATGGTTTCGCGGCTGGCGAAGAAGGTGGTGTCCATCGGGTCGAAGTAGATCCCGCCGTGGTCGCACGAGCGCATCAGCGCCAGCGGCACGTCCGGGGTCTCCATGAAGCCGAAGCGCACGAATACCCGGTAGAACTCATCGCCCACCGACTCGATCTTCAGCCGCTGCCCTTCCATTGCGTAGGGAATGGGCAGGGTCTCCACGTGCAGGAACACGTTGCGCTCGTGCAGCACCTTGTTGTGCTTGAGGTTGTGCATCAGCGCGTGCGGCGCCACCGAGGGGTCGGCAGTGAGGAACACCGCAGTACCCGGCACGCGTACCGGCGGGGCCAGCATCAGGCCCGGCAGGAAGGTATCCAGGCGGATGCCGTCCTTGCGGATCTCGTCGCGCAGCAGCTCGCGGCCGCGTCGCCAGGTGCGCATCATGGTGAACAGCACGATGCCCAGCACCACCGGGAACCACGCGCCCTGCAGCAGCTTGGCGCCGTTGGCGATCACGAAGCCCAGGTCGATGATGAAGAACACCACGCACAGCGGGATGATCCAGTAGCGCGAGGTGGGCCACAGCGCGCGCGCCACCAGTGCCAGCAGCAGGGTATCGATCAGCATGGTCGCCGACACCGAGATGCCGTAGGCCACCGCCAGGTTGGAGGAGCTGCGGAAGGCCAGCACCAGCCCGATCACCATCACCGCGATGCCCCAGTTGATGCCGGGAATGTAGATCTGGCCGATGGTGTCGTGCGAGGTATGGGTAATGCGCATGCGCGGGATGTAACCCAGCTGCATGGCCTGGCGGGACACCGAGAACGCGCCGGTGATGACCGACTGCGAGGCGATCACCGCCGCCATGGTGGCGAGGATGATCATCGGATACAGCGCCCAGTCCGGCACCGCCTCGAAGAACGGATTCTTCACCGCGCCAGGGTCGTTGAGCACCAGCGCACCCTGCCCCAGGTAGTTCAGCACCAGGCACGGCAGCACGAAGAAGTACCAGGCGTGGCGGATCGGCTTGGCCCCGAAATGGCCCATGTCCGCGTACAGCGCCTCGCCACCGGTGACCGCCAGCACCACCGCGCCCAGGATGAAGATACCGTGCCAGCCGTGCTCCATGAAGAAGCGTACCGCCCAGATCGGGTTGAATGCCTTCAGCACTTCCGGGGCGTCGACGATGTTCCAGATGCCGATCGCGGCCAGCGACACGAACCACACCGAGGTGATCGGTCCGAACGCCTTGCCGATCTTCTCGGTGCCGAAGCGCTGCGCGGCAAACACCAGCAGCAGCACCACCACGGTGATCGGCACGATGAACGCGTGCAGCCCGGGCGCGGCCACTTCCAGGCCCTCCACCGCGCCCAGCACGGAGATGGCCGGGGTGATCACGCCGTCGCCGAAGAACAGCGAGGCGCCGAAGATGCCCAGGATGCCCACCACGTAGGCCGAGCGCGACCCGTTGCGCATGGTGCGCTGGGTCAGCGCCATCAACGCCATGATGCCGCCCTCGCCGTCGTTGTCGGCGCGCATGATGATGGTGACGTACTTCAGCGTCACCACCAGCATCAGCGCCCAGAACGCCAGCGACAGCACGCCCAGGACGGTGTCATGGTTGCCGACCAGTCCGTAGTGTTCGGAGAAGGCTTCCTTCAGGGTATACAGCGGGCTGGTGCCGATATCGCCGAACACCACGCCGATCGCACCGACCATCAAGGCCAGGCCGCTGGCGCCGGGCGCCGCATGGCCGTGCCCGGCGTGTCCGTTCTCGTGCTGGGTGGAAGAGCTGGACATGGGACTCCGGAAGGGATGTCGGTCGGTGGAAGATCAGGCCGGCGCGCTCAGCGCAGCGCGGCCTGCAGGGCCTTGCGGATCACGGTGGCGACGTCGTCGCCGTCGCTGTTGGCGTCGCGCGCCATGCGCGCCGCTTCGGCCGGCTTGTACCCCAGCTGCTGCAACGCCACGGTGGCTTCGGACACCGGGTCGGTGGCCGGCGCCGCGCCGGCCATCGGCGCACCGCCGCCGCCAAAGGTGGCCGCGCGGTCGCGCAGCTCCAGCACCATGCGCTCGGCGGTCTTCTTGCCGATGCCCGGAATGCGGGTCAGCGCGGTGATGTCGCCGGCCTGCACCATCCGTGCGAACTCGTCCACGCTCACCCCGGACAGCACCGCCAGCGCGATCTTGGCGCCGATCCCGCTGACCTTCTGCACGTCGCGGAAGAGACGGCGTTCGCCCTCGCGCAGGAAGCCGTACAGCGACACGCTGTCTTCCTTCTGCGCGTAATGGGTGAACAGGGTGACCTCGCGGCCCAGCTCGGGCAGGTCGTAGAAGGTGCTCATCGGCGCCTCCAGCTCGTAGCCGACGCCGTTGACGTCGATCAGCAGCCACGGCGGCGCCTTGTACGCCACGATCCCACGCAGACGACCAATCATGCAGATGTCCTCATTTCCGTCCCCAGGCCTGGCGGGTGTTGACCCCCAGGCGCTGCGCGGTTGCCCTTACGTGGGCGTGGGTGATGGCCACGGCCAACGCGTCGGCGGCGTCGGCCTGCAGCTTGGTTCTCAGGTTGAGCATAAGCCCGACCATGTGTTGGACCTGTTGCTTTTCCGCCCCGCCGCGCCCGACCACCGCCAGCTTGATCTCGCTGGCCGCGTATTCGTGCACCGGCAGGTCGCGCATCACCACCGCCGAGATCGCCGCGCCGCGCGCCTGGCCCAGCTTCAGCGCTGAATCGGGATTGCGCGCCATGAACACCTTTTCGATGGCCACTTCGTGCGGGCGGTACTCCTCCACCAGCGCGGTGAGCCCCAGCACCAGCAGCTTCATGCGCTGCGGGAAGTCATCCGCGCCCAGCAGCACCAGCGGCAGGTGGTGCACGTGCAGCACCTTGCCGGTGGGGTCCACGTCGATGATGCCCACCCCGGTGCGCTGGGAACCCGGGTCGATGCCGAGGATGCGGATCATGCCGGGCTACGCCGTCAGGCGTAGGCGTCCGCGCCGAGGTCGGCGTTGGAGAACACGTCCTGTACGTCGTCCAGGTCTTCAAGCATGTCCAGCAGCTTCTTGACCTGCAGGGCGGTGTCGCCCTCCACCTTGATGTCGTTGTCGGCCCGGAAGGTAAGCTCGGCATGGTCCGGCTTCAGGCCACCGGCTTCCAGCGCATCCTTGACCGCGTGGTACATGTCGGCCGCGGTCAGCACGTCGATGGCGCCGTCTTCGGGGTACACCACGATGTCATCGGCGCCGGCCTCGATGGCCGCTTCGGTCACCGCGTCCTCGTTGGCGCCACCGGCGAAGTGCAGCACGCCCATGCGCTTGAACATGAAGGACACCGAGCCTTCGGTGCCCATGTTGCCGCCGCACTTGCTGAACGCATGGCGGACATCGGCCACGGTGCGTACGCGGTTGTCGGTCAGGCAGTCCACGATCACGGCGACGCCACCGGGGGCATAGCCCTCGTAGCGCACCTCTTCGTACTCCACCCCTTCCAGTTCGCCGGTGGCCTTCTTGATGGCCCGTTCGATCACGTCCTTGGACATGTTCGAGGCCAGGCCCTTGTCCATGGCCACGCGCAGGCGCGGGTTGTTGTTGGGGTCGCCTCCACCGCCGCGCGCGGCTACGCCGATCTCACGGATGATCTTGGTGAAAATCTTGCCGCGCTTCGCGTCGGACGCGTTTTTGCGGTTTTCGATGGAAGGGCCTCTACCCATGGGTGTTTCCGTGCTTGCATGAGGAACAGGGCGCGGATTCTACCTGATCGGCCGCCTGCCCCGTGTTAGCGGCGGCATCAAGCCGCCCGCGCGGTGCGATCGCGGCGGAAGCAGCCGTCGCGCAGGAAGGCGGCGGTCTGCCGCGCGGCGTCCGGGGAAAACACCAGCCCGCTGTGGCTCGCCGCCACCACGCAATGGTCGGCCAGGCCCGGCAGGCGGGTTTCGTCCAGCGCCACGGTGCCGTCGGAGGCATCCCCGCAGGCACCCAGCAGGCTGCCCAATCCATGTGGCACCGAGCCGGCGATCAGCCCCACCTGGGCGCTGCCCTCCCACGCCGGCAGGCCATCCAGGAGCAGTTCGCTGCTGCGGCCCAGCGCCAGCGACCAGCCGTGCTCGGCCAGCGACCGGGCGGTGCCGCTGCCGCGCAGGGGCGAGCCCAGGCAGACCACCCGCGAGACCGGGAGGTCCGGCTGGCGGCGCAGGGCCTCCAGCGCTACCAGGCCGCCCAGGCTGTGCCCGACCAGGGCCACCGGGCCGCTGTCCTGCAGGCGTTTCATCAGCTGCGGGACGGCCACGTCCGGGCCGCCGAACACGCTGGAGTAGCCGAAGGTGTCCACGCTGAAGCCACGCGCGCGCAGGCGCCAGGCCAACGGGCCGACCCAGGCGCGGGCATTCCAGATGCCATGCAGCAGTAAAACGGGGGGAGTCATGGGCGAAGCGTAGCCGGTGCGGAACCGTTTCGACGGGGAAACACGGTTCTATTAGACAAATGGACCGGGGAACGGCGGGTGAAGCCGGGCCCCGCCCGAAAACCGACCGCGCAGGCCGTTCAGCTTGCCGGCGGCGCGCGCCGCAGGATGTGTTCCAGATCGCGCACCCGCCCCACGGGGAATTCGTAGGTGCCCACTTTTTCGAAGCCGTAGCGGGCGTAGAAGCGCTGCGCGCCGAAGTTCTCCGACCACACCCCCAGCCACAGCGTGCGCGGGCCGTCGCGTTCCAGCCAGGCCAGCGCGGTTTCGAGCAGGCGGCTGCCCCAGCCACAGCTCTGCTGGTCCTTGATGAGGTACAGGCGCTTGAGCTCACCGTCGCCGGGCTGCACCTCCGGGTGCGGCAGGCCGCAGGGGCCCGCTGCGGCATGGCCGACAGCCACCCCGTCCAGTTCCAGCAGCCACACCGCATAATCGGGGTGGGACAGGATCACGCGCTGGCGGTCTTCGGCGTAGGCCTCGTCCAGGAAGTCCTGCAGGTCCTGGGCCGGGTACAGGTGGCCAAAGGTTTCCACGAAGGTGCGGGTCGCCAGCACCGACAGGGTCGGTGCGTCTTCGGGGCCAGCGCGGCGGATGGTGTACATGGACAGGGCAGGCCTCAGGCCTGCGTTCCCCTGGCGGCGTCTTCCTCTTCGCCGTCCTCGTCTTCCTCGTCCTCGTACTCCTCTTCCTCTTCGTCCTCTTCCTCGCCCTCTTCGTACTCTTCGTCGTCTTCTTCGTCGTCCTCGTAATCCTCGACGCCGAAGTCCTCACCGTCCCAGCGGCCTTCACCATCGGCGACGAAGGTCAGCGCCATCGCGGCGGGGTTGGTGCCCACGCGCACCAGCCAGCCGCCGAACACGCGCGCGCGTTCGGTCACCAGGTTGGCGTCGGTGCCTTCATTGCCCAGCTTTTCCCATTCCAATACGAACGCGAACTCGGTCATTACCTGGATCTCCTGAGCGATGTGACGGTGAGGGGTCCGGCCAACGGCCGGCGCTACCGGGAGGGTGCGATCGGACGATCGCGAATCAGTTTTTCCGCGGGCGGACCTGGATGTGCACTTCGGCCAGCTGCTCGTCCGGGATCGGCGACGGGGCGCCGGTCATCAGGCACTGCGCGCCGGTGGTCTTCGGGAACGGGATCACGTCGCGGATCGATTCGGTGCCGGCCATCAGCGCCGCAATGCGGTCGATGCCGAAGGCGATGCCACCGTGCGGCGGCGCGCCGAAGCGCAGTGCATCCAGCAGGAAACCGAACTTGGCTTCGGCCTCTTCGGCGCCGATGCCCAGCAGCTCGAACACCGCGCTCTGCATGTCCGAACGGTGGATACGGATCGAACCGCCGCCGATCTCGTTGCCGTTGAGCACCATGTCGTAGCCGCGCGACACGGCGGTCTTCGCATTGGCGCGCAGGTCGGCGATGTCATCCACCGCCGGGGCGGTGAAGGGGTGATGCAGGGCGACGTAGCGCTGGGCTTCGTCGTCGTACTCGAACATCGGGAAGTCGGTGACCCACAGCGGCGCCCAGCCGTCGGCGACCAGGTTGAAGTCCTTGCCGGCCTTCAGGCGCAGCGCGCCCATGAAGTCGGACACCTTGTTGTAGCCGCCGGCGCCGAAGAAGACGATGTCGCCGTTGCCGGCGCCCACGTGGGCCACCAGCGCGGCGAACGCGTCTTCGCTGAAGAACTTGGCGATCGGCGAGCTGACCTCGCCGTTCTCGGCGATCTTGATGTAGGCCAGGCCCTTGGCGCCGTACTTGGCGGCGTGCGCGGCGTACTCATCGATCTGCTTGCGCGACAGGCTGGCACCGCCCGGGATGCGCAGCGCGGCCACGCGGCCGTCGGCATCGTTGGCGGCGGCGGTGAACACCGGGAATTCACTGGCCTTCACCAGGTCGGCCACGTCCACCAGCTCCAGCGCGATGCGCAGGTCGGGCTTGTCCGAACCATAACGACGCATGGCTTCGGCCCAGGTCATGCGCGGGAAGCTGGCGGCCAGCTCCACGTCGACCACTTCCTTGAAGATGGCGCGGATCATGCCTTCCACGTAGTCCTGCACGTCGCGCTCGCGCACGAAGGCGAATTCCATGTCCAGCTGGGTGAATTCCAGCTGGCGGTCGGCGCGCAGGGCCTCGTCGCGGAAGCAGCGCGCGATCTGGTAGTAGCGGTCGAAGCCGGCCACCATCAGGATCTGCTTGAACAGCTGCGGCGACTGCGGCAGCGCGTAGAACTCGCCCGGGTGCATGCGCGCCGGCACCAGGAAGTCGCGTGCGCCTTCCGGGGTGGCCTTGGTCAGGATCGGGGTTTCGATGTCCTGGAAGCCGTCGCCATCGAGGTGGCGGCGCAGCGCCTGCACCAGCTTGATGCGAGTGCGCTGCATGCGCTGCATGTCCGGGCGGCGCAGGTCCAGGTAGCGGTACTTCAGGCGGGTTTCCTCGCCCGGGTTCTCGTGGGCGTGGAACGGCAGCGGCTCGGCCTTGTTGAGCACGGTGATGCGGGTGGCGACGATCTCGACCTGGCCGGTGCGGATCTTGTCGTTCACCGCATGGCGCCGACGCACCACGCCTTCCACCTGCAACACGTCCTCGTAGCCCAGGCTGGCGGCCACCTTGAACACTTCCGCGGAATTCTCGTCGCCCGCCGTCGGCTCCACCGTCACCTGCACGATGCCCTCATGATCGCGAAGATCGATGAAGCACACGCCGCCCAGGTTGCGGGCAACGTCGGTCCAGCCGGCGAGGGTGACAGTCTGGCCAATCAGGGTCTCGTCGACCAGGCCGCAGAAGTGGGTACGCATGGGGGTAAAGCTCCGCAGGAGATTGCCGGCGCCAGGCGGCACCGGTCAGCCCGTTATTCTGCGGCCGCTGACCCGTTGGGGCAAATCCGGGATGGTCACATGGGCTTGATCCGGCCGGGCAGATAGTGCCCGGACCACCATGCGCAAGGGGATTTGCCATGAACCGCCTCGCTATTGCCTGCCTCACGGCCGTCCTGGCCTGCAGCGCGCCGACCCTGCACGCCCAGGTCAATGCCCGGGCCTATGCCCCCGAAAACCTCCGCACCCTGTCCGTTTCGGACCAGCAGCGGGTCATCTCCATGGAATACGCCGAGCAGTCCGGGGGCCGCCGCATCCCCGACGACCAGATGCGCTTCTACCTTGACCAGGTAAACCGCTCGTCGTGGGGGTTCTCGCGGATCAAGCAGGACATCGCCACCTCGCTCAGCGGGTCCGGTGGGGGCTGGAACCCGGGCGGCGGCGGCTGGAACCCCGGCGGCGGCGGAAATGGGGTGGTCCGCTGCGAAAGCCGCGACAGCCGTCAACGGGTCTGCACCACCGGCTGGCGCAGCGCGCGCCTGTCCCGGCAGATTTCCGATACCCGCTGCGTGGAGGGCCGCAACTGGGGCTCGCGCAACGGGCAGGTCTGGGTCAGCGGCGGCTGCCGCGCCGACTTCGTCGAAGGTCGCGGGGGCGGCTGGAATCCGGGGGGCCCGGGCAACACCTACAGCGTGACCTGCAGCAGCAACGACAACCGCCAGCAGACCTGCGCCTGGGATTCACGCCAGGGGCGGCCGGCGCTGGTCCAGCAGCTGTCCGGCAGTGCCTGCGTGGAAGGCCGCACCTGGGGCTACCGTGGGAACTCGCTGTGGGTCAGCAACGGCTGCCGGGCGAGGTTCGGTACGCGCTGAAGGCCGTAGCGCCACGCAGGGCGTGGCGCTACCCACCCCACGGTGCGGGCGGCAATGGCACCGGGTGGGCCAGATCGAACACCACCCGGAAGGTCCGGCCACCGGGGCGGGTGAGTTCGTAGACGAACTGCTCGTCCGGATCCACCTCCATGGCCCACGTGTTGGTGACCGACGCCTCCATGCCCGCCTTGCGGAACATGGCCACCGACTCGGCGTCGACCGGGAACGATTGCCGCTGCGCGGTACCCGGGGGCGCACTGTCGCCGCCGTACATCGTGACCGCGTCGGGACTGCCATCGGCATGGCGGTGGTCGTGCTTCAGGCGCAGGCCGGTGTCGGTGCGGCTGAGCACCCAGGTGCGCGAATGATCGTCACCGACATGGAAAGGAATGCGCAACTCGTGCGCGCTGTCATCGCACCCCCGCACATGCATCACCAGGCGCTTGCCGTCGAAGGGATCGGGCGTGGCGCTGCGCGGTTCGTTCACCACCACGCGGCCCTCGAACGCCTTGCCGCAGTGCGCTGCCACCGCAGCGAGGAAGGCGTCGGCCGGGGCCATCGCAACGTCATGGGCCACCTGGTCGCGCTGGCTCGTGCAGGCAGACAGCAGTACAGCGGCAGCGAGCGGAAGAAATCGATGCAGACTCATGCAGCCACCCTAGCCCGCATGCGCGCACAGCGCAAATTCGCCGACGATGTGCGTCGACAAAGGGTTGATTGCGACTGTGTTAGGGTAATAAACGTGACCGGTTCGCCTTCCCCACGAAGGTCGCACGCGTGTTGCGGCTGACCGCCCTGCTCACAGGCGTAGCGCTGCTGTTGACCGGCAGCGGGCTTCTGGGCACCTTGCTGGCGGTAAGCGGCGGTGAAGCCGGCTTCGGTGCCGGTACGTTGGGCCTGGTGATGTCCGGTTATTTTGCCGGCTTCTTCATGGGCACCTTCTTCGCCCCGTCGCTGATCCGCCGCATTGGCCATATCCGCGCGTTCGCCTTCTTTTCCGCCCTCGCCGCCATCGCCGTGCTGCTGCATCCGCTGTGGCTGAACGCATGGGCATGGGGCCTGCTGCGCATCGTGACCGGCGTGGCGCTGGTCGGGCTGTACACGGTCATCGAAAGCTGGCTCAACGCCGAACCCGACCCGCGCCAGCGCAGCCGTGCGTTCTCGCTGTACATGGTGGTGAACCTGTCGGCACTGGCGTTGGGGCAGATCCTGCTGATGGTGAGCCATGCACCGGCCATGTCGATGTTCATGCTGATCGCCATGCTGGTGTGCGCAGCGGTGCTGCCGATCACCGCGACGCGGCTGACCCCGCCGGAGGTGCCGTCGGTCCCGCGCCTGAAGCTGACCCGGCTGTATGCCATGGCGCCGGTGGCCACGATGGCCGCCGGCCTGTCGGGGCTTGCGATGGGCGCGTTCTGGGGCCTGCTGCCGGTGTATGCCGGCGCGATCGGCCTGGACAGCGACGGCGTGGCCCGCTTCATGCTGACCGCCATCGCCGGCGGCGCGTTGCTGCAGTGGCCGCTCGGCCACATCAGCGACGGCCACGACCGCCGCGTCGGGCTGGTCGCGCTGTGCCTGGCCGCCGGCGGCCTGGCGGTGATCGCTGCCATGCCGATGGTGCAGATGCAGACCTGGCTGCTGTTCGGGCTGTTCTTCGTCTATGGCGGCCTGGCGTTCTCGCTGTATCCGTTCGCGGTGGCGCACATGCTCGATTACCTGCCCCGCCAGGACCTGCTCTCCGGCTGCTCCAGCCTGCTGCTGGTGCACGGGGTCGGCGCAGCGATCGGTCCGGCGCTGGCGGGCGCGGCCATGCAGCAGTTCGGTCCGGCCGCACTGCCGTTGTATTTCGCCGCCGTGCTGGGCGTGCTGGCGCTGTTCACCACCGCACGACTGCTCAGCTTCTCGCGCCTGCGCACCCACCCGGTGCTGTTCCGGCTGATGCTGCGTACCACGCCGGCGGCGCTGGAGCTGATGCCGGAAACCGATGCTGTTGCGCCGGCTGATGGCCACCCAACCAACGGTCGGGTGCTACCTGAGCCCCCACCCCACCCCTTACCCATCGACTCCGATAAGGAAGTGCATTGACTGTTTCGACACCCACCCCGTCCACCTCATCCCGCACGCCGGCGGCTTCTCCGGCCCAGCAACTGATTCTCGCCACCGACCTGGATGGCACCTTTCTCGCCGGCGATCCCGCCGCGCGCCACCGGCTGTACCGGCTGGTCGACCAGCACCCCGACATCCGCCTGATCTTCATCACCGGCCGTGGACTCGAAGCGGTGATGCCACTGCTGTCCGATCCGGCCATCCCGCGCCCGGATTACGTGGTCTGCGACGTCGGCGCCACGGTGGTCGATGGCCACACCCTGCAGCCGCTGCAACCCCTGCAATCGATGATCGACGCGCAGTGGCCCGGCGAACACGTGGTGGCCGCTGCGATGCGCCCGTTCACCGCGCTGCAGCGCCAGGACGTGCCACAGGAACGCCGCTGCTCCTATTTCTGCGACCCGGAAACGCTGGCGCCGCTGCGCGGCCAGATCCAGGCCGCTGCGCAGGCGCTGGGCTGCGACGTGCTGTACTCGGCCGACCGCTACCTGGACATCCTGCCGCCGGACACCGACAAGGGCCGCACCCTGGCCGCGCTGGCGCGGCTGCTGGCACTGCCGCGCGACCGCATCCTGGTCGCCGGCGATACCCTCAACGACCTGTCGATGTACACCGCCGGCTTCCGCGGCGTGTGCGTGGGCGATTCCGAACCGGCATTGACCGACGCCACCGCCGCCCTGGAGCACACCTTCCATGCGCAGGCACCCGGCTGCGGCGGCATCCTCGAAGCGATCGAACACTTCGGCCTGCTCGGCGAGGATGACGCGTGGCTGCAGGCGCCGGCACAGGCGCGCGCCGACGGTGCCGACCTGGTCATGGTCTACCACCGGCTGCCCTTCGACGAGGTAATGGAAGACGGCGTGCTGGTGCAGCGCCCGCCGCGTTCGCCCAACGGCATCATTCCATCGTTGCTGAGCTTCTTCGAAGGCGGCCAGAAGGGGTCGTGGGTGGCGTGGGGCATCGACGAGCCCAAGCGCGGCCCGTTCCAGACCCACCTGGCCGTCGACGCCGGGCGCTACCCCACCCTCACCGCCGCGCGCGTGCCATTGAGCCGGCAGGAAGTGGACATCTTCTACAAGCGTTTCTCCAAGGAAGCGTTCTGGCCGATGCTGCACGTGTTCTGGGAACGCGCGCGGTTCCGCGAAGACGACTGGCAGGTGTTCCTGAAGGTCAACCGCAAATTCGCCGCCGCCGTTGCCGCCGAGGCCGCGCATGGCGCCACGGTGTGGATCCACGACTACAACCTGTGGATGGTGCCCGGTACGCTGCGCGAGCTGCGCCCGGACCTGAAGATCGCTTTCTTCCACCACACCTACTTCCCGTCGGCGGATGTGTTCAACGTGGTGCCGTGGCGCCGCGAGATCATCGGCAGCCTGCTCAGCTGCGACTACATCGGCTTCCACATTCCGCGCCAGGTGGAAAACTTCGTGGACGTGGTGCGTGGGGCGATGCCGGCCGAGCGCCTGGCCTGGGAAAGCTGCGCACCGCGCTTCCTCACCTACGGCTGCGCGGTGGGGCTGGACACCATGACCACCCGTCTGCGCGTGGGCGACCGCGACGTGGCATTGGGGGCGCACCCGGTCGGTACCGACCTGCGCCGCATCCACGCGGTACTGGCGCGCGCGGATGTGCGCAATGACATCTTCAAGCTGCGCCGCGAAATCGGGGCGCGCAAGCTGGTGCTGTCGGTCGAACGGCTGGACTACACCAAGGGCACGCTGGCCAAGCTGGAGGCATTCGAACGCCTGCTGGAGCGGCACCCGGACCGCCAGGGCAAGGTCACGCTGCTGATGGTGTGCGTGCCGGCCGCGCGCGAGATGACCGTGTACCGCACGCTGCAGAACCAGATCGAGCAGGCGGTGGGCCGCATCAACGGCCGGTTCTCGCGGCTGGACTGGACCCCGGTGCGCTTCTTCGCGCAGGCGCTGCCGTTCGAGGAAGTGGTGGCGCACTACGCGGCGGCGCAGGTGATGTGGATCACGCCGCTGCGCGATGGGCTGAATCTGGTGGCCAAGGAGTTCGTGGCCACCCATGGCATCGAAGGCAGCAATGGCGTGCTGGTGCTGAGCGAGTTCGCCGGTGCGGCCGCCGAGTTGAAGGGCGCGGTGCTGACCAATCCGCATGATCCGGCCGATCTGACCGCCGGCTTGCTGCAGGCGCTGTCGATGCCCGAGGAGGAAGCGGGCGGGCGCATGCGCCAGTTGTTCGGCAGCGTGGAGTATTACGACGTGGACCGCTGGGGGCGCGAGTTCCTGGAGGCGGTGCGGGGGGCTGAGGCGGGCTGACCCGCCCGCGGGGATCGGGCCGCCCCCCGCGTCACGTGGCGATCAACGTCTCCGCGATCACCGCCACCTGCCGCAGCACGTCGTTGCGGCCGGCGTCGTCCACCGTGGCGCCCTGCAGGTAGCTGGTCAGCACCCAGGGCGCCCCGCCGGACAGCGGCCAGAGCATGGCGATGTCGTTGGTGGTGTCCTCGCCATTGCTGCCGGTCTTGTCGCCCACCCGCCATGCCGGGGACAGCCCGGCACGCAGCCGCGTGTCCCCGGTTTCGTTGTCGATCAGCCAGTCGGCCAGCTGCAGCCGCGAGGCTGGCGTGAGCACCTCCCCCAGCACGAACCGCTGCAGGCTGGCGGCCATCGCGGCAGGGCTGGTGGTATCGCGCGGATCGTCGGGCGCGAACCGGTTCATGTCCGGCTCCAGGCGATCATTGCGGGTCACTGCGTCGCCGTGCGCGCGCAGGAAAGCGGTGACGCCCGCGGGTCCGCCGACCGCGCCCAGCAGCAGGTTGGCGGCGGGGTTGTCGCTGGTGACCATGGTCGCGCGGCACAGGTCGCGCACGGCCAGGTCCTTGCCCACGTGGCGCTTGGTCACCGGCGCGTGCGAAAGCATGTCCTGCTGCCGCACCGGCAGCCGCCGGTCCAGCGACAGCGTGCCCTGGTCTGCCAGATGGAGCACGGTGGCCGACAGCACGAGCTTGAAGGTGCTGCACATCGGGAAGCGTTCGTCCTGGCGGTGGCCGATGCGGGTACCGGTGGCGGTGTTGAGCAGGGTCACGCCCAATCGGCCGCCACTGGCTTTTTCCAGTGCGGCGAAATCGGCTGCCTGCGGCTTGCCACCCGCCTGCGCGGTCGGCGGGGTCTTGGCCAGCACGGTAGCGGCCAAGGCGGACGCGGCGGCGGCACCGGTCATCTGGAGGAACTGGCGGCGGGCGAGCATCGGGCATCTCCGGGCTGGGAAGTGGCCATGGAAGCATGTCGGGCCATATGCCACCAGCGAGCATTCTCAGCAGGAGGCATGAGCGGGATTCATGGCAAGACGGCAGGCAGGGTTATCTCGCATCGCGTCCGCCCGTGGTAGCGCCGACCGTTGGTCGGCCCAAGGGGTGCTGCATCAACCACGCAGGGTCACAGCCCGGGATGCTTCCAGCACCGCCTGGGTCGACCAACGGTCGACGCTACCCTTGCATGGCGGGTCGCCCTTGGTGGCGCCGACCGCTGGCCCTGCCGGCGTTACCATTACCCATCAAGATTCCTCACGACTCGCCCATGCTCCGTCCCCAGCTCCCGCTCAACGCGTTGCGTGCCTTCGAGGCGGCCGCCCGCCATCAGAATTTCACCCGCGCCGCGCTGGAGCTGTGCGTGAGCCAGGCCGCGCTGAGTCACCAGATCCGGGGGCTGGAAGAGCGGCTGGGCGCGGTGCTGTTCCACCGGCTGCCGCGCGGGGTGGCGCTGACCGACGAAGGGGCGCGCCTGTATCCGGTGCTGAACGAGGCCTTCGACCGCATCGCGGTGAGCCTGGACCGGTTCGTGGGCGGGCATTTCCGCGAGGTGCTCGGGGTCGGCGTAGTGGGCACGTTCGCCACCGGTTGGCTGCTGCCGCGGCTGGCCGATTTCAACGCGCGGCACCCGGATATCGAACTGCGCCTGCAGACCCACAACAACCGCATCGACCTGGCCGGCGAAGGGCTGGACCTGGCGATCCGCTTCGGCGATGGCGATTGGCAGGGCCAGGTGAGCACGCCGGTGCTGGCGGCGCCCTTCGCACCGGTGTGCGCGCCGGCACTGGCACGGACGCTGCGGCAGCCGCGCGACCTGGCCAGCGTGTCACTGCTGCGCTCCTACCGCAGCGATGAGTGGCCGCAGTGGCTGCAGGCTGCTGGCGTGGGTGAGCTGGAGGCGCGCGGGCCGGTGTTTGATTCGTCGCTGACCCTGGCCAGCGCGGCGGCGGCCGGTGCCGGCGTGGCGCTGCTGCCGCTGCGGATGTTCGAGCAGGATCTGGCGCAGGGGCGACTGGTGCAGCCGTTCGCGCAGACGCTGGAACTGGGGAGTTATTGGCTGACGCGGTTGCGTTCGCGGGCGGAAAGCGAGGCGGGGAAGCGTTTCAGGACCTGGCTGGAAGCGCAGGCGTAGGGACACGCCATGCGTGTCCGGGTTTCGTTCGGGCATGCCGGGGACACGCATGGCGTGTCGCTACGCGGGCGTGCCCGTGCCGACCAACGGTCGGCACCTACCCGGTGCGTCGACCGACCGCATTCGTCGAATCACCACCGGGTTCGTCGATCGACGGGGTCGTCGACCGACCGGGTTCATTGACCGACCGGGTTCATTGACCGACCGGGTTCGTTGACCGGCCGGGCTATTGACCGACCGGGTTCGTTGACCGGCCGGGCTATTGACCGACCGGGTTCGTCGACCGACCGGGCTATTGACCGCCCGGGTTCGTCGACCGACCGGGCTATTGACCGACCGGGTTCGTCGACCGACCGGGCTATTGACCGACCGGGTTCGTCGACTCACCGGGTTCGTTGACCGACCGGGTCGTTGTTCGACCGGGTCGGTGACGCGAGGGCGGTTGGCCGACCGGGGGTTCGCCTTCCGGTAGGTGCCGACCGTTGGTCGGCACGGGCCTTCAGGCCATCAATTCCATCCACGCGGCTTCGGCTTTTTCCAACTGCTGCGCGGTGGTTTCGCGGTCGCGGCCGAGCACCGCCATGCGGGTGGCGTCGGCGTAATTGACCGGGTCCGCCAACTGGCGGTCCAGCTCGGCCAGGCGGGCTTCCAGCTCGTTGACCTTGGCTTCGGCACTGGCCAGCTTCACCGGGTTGACCACTTTCTTCGCCGGCATCGGCGGGGTCGGCGGCAGCGGTTCGGGTGCGGCGGCCGCCATCTTCTGCTTGGTGCCCTGCGCCGCAGGGCGCGAACGCAGCCACGCCGCATACTCGTCCAGGTCGCCGTCGAACGGCTCCACCACCCCGTCGGCCACGCGCCAGAAGGTGTCGCAGACCAGACCGATCAGGTGGCGGTCATGCGACACCATCACGATCGCGCCTTCGAAGGTGGACAGCGCTTCGGCCAGGGCTTCGCGCATTTCCAGGTCAAGGTGGTTGGTCGGTTCGTCGAGCAGCAGCACGTTGGGCTGCTGCCACGCGATCATCGCCAAGGCCAGGCGCGCACGCTCACCGCCGGAGAACCCGTCCACCGGCTCGAACGCACGGTCGCCGGCGAAGTTCCACTTGCCGAGGAAATCGCGGAACGCCTGGTTGCTGCCATCCGGCGAGATGTCGCGGAAATGGTCCATCGGCGACTGGCCTTCGTGCAGCGACTCCACCGTGTGCTGGGCGAAGTAGCCAATGCGCAGGTCCGGGTGCGCCGAACGCTCGCCGGCCACCGGGTCCAGCTCCCCTACCAGGGTCCGGACCAGGGTGGTCTTACCGGCGCCGTTGGGACCGAGCAGGCCGATGCGCTGGCCCGCTTCCAGGCCGAAGCCCACGTTGTGCAGGATCACCGCGTCCGGGCTGTAGCCGGCCTCCACGTCGTTGAGGCGGATCAGCGAGAACGGCAGCTTGGTCGGCGGTGCGAATTCAATCCGGAACTCGCGCTCGGCGCGCACCGCTTCGGTGCCGGTCAGCTTGGCCAGCCGCTTCATGCGGCTCTGCGCCTGGGTAGCCTTGCTGGCCAGCGCCTTGAAGCGATCAATGAAGCTCTGCAGGTGGGCGCGCTCGGCCTGTTCCTTCTCGTGCGCGATCTGCTGCTGGCGCAGCTGTTCGGCGCGCTGGCGCTCGAAGTCGGTGTAGCCACCCGGGTACAGCTTGGCGCCGCCGCCATGCAGGTGCAGGGTGTGGGTGGCCACGTTGTCCAGGAACTCGCGGTCATGCGAGATCAGCAGCAGCGTGCCCGGATACTTGAGCAGCCACTGTTCCAGCCAGAAGACCGCGTCCAGGTCGAGGTGGTTGGTGGGTTCGTCGAGCAGCAGCAGGTCGCTGGGCATCATCAGCGCGCGCGCCAGGTTCAACCGTGCCCGCCAGCCACCGGAGAACGTCGACACCGGCCGCGAATGGGTATCGGACGGGAAGCCCAGGCCATGCAGCAGTTTGCCGGCGCGCGATTCGGCATCGTACGCGCCGATCTCGGCCATCTTCTGGTGGGCATTGGCCACCGCTTCCCAATCCTCGCGCGCGGTCGCCTCGGCCTCCTCGCGCAGCACGGCCGCCACTTCGGTGTCGCCTTCCAGCACGAACTGCAGCGCCGGGTCGGGCAGCGCCGGGGTTTCCTGGGCCACGCTGGCGATGCGGATCTTGCCGGGCAGGTCCACATCGCCCTTGTCCGCTTCCAGCTCACCCTGCACGGCCGCGAACAGGCTGGACTTGCCGGCCCCATTGCGGCCCACCACGCCCACGCGGTAGCCCGCATGCAGGGTCAGGTCGACGTTGGACAACAGCAGCCGCTCGCCGCGGCGCAAGGCGAAGTTACGAAGGGAGATCATCTGGGGGGTCCATATAACGGAATGGAATGTGCTGGTAAGCACCTTTCCTGCGACGCAATTCTAGCGTTAACGAATACTTGACGCGCCCCGGGCTGCGCGGCAGGCCTCGTCTCTCTCCCACGACCCTGCCTGCGCTTTCCCCGGGACCCTCTCCCGCCAGATCGTTCAAATCTTCGTAAATCGTTGCTTTTGCAACGTTTTTTCAATTTGACAGTCAGTAAAAATACCGTTAATCCGTAACTTGCGCACCGCAACACCCGCCCTCGCTGACCCGCTTTGCCGCAGTCGTGATGTCGCCCGGTGCCGCCTTGTCCCAACCGGAGCCCCATCCTGATGAACCGCAAGACCCGTACGCTTGCCGCCGCTGTCGCCGTCTCCCTCGCGGCCTCCGCCTTCAGTGCCGCCGCCCAGGACGCCCCTGCCCGCGCCGCCGCCAACACCCTGGACACGGTCATCGTGACCGGCACCCGCGTGGCCGACCGCACCGTCGCCGAATCGCAGTCGCCGATCGACATCATCACCCCCGAAGCGCTGCAGTCCACCGGCACCACCGAGCTGGCCACGGCGCTGTCGCGCGCCCTGCCCTCGCTGAACTTCCCGCGCCCGGCGCTGACCGATGGCACCAGCGGCATCCGCCCGGCGCAGCTGCGCGGCCTGTCCCCGGACCAGGTACTGGTGCTGGTCAACGGCAAGCGCCGCCACACGTCGGCCCAGATCAACGTCAACGGCAGCATTGGCCGCGGTTCGTCGGCGGTGGACATCAACGCCATTCCGATCGCCTCGATCGAGCGCGTGGAAGTGCTGCGCGACGGCGCCTCGGCGCAGTACGGTTCAGACGCCATCGCCGGGGTGATCAACATCGTGCTCAAGGGCTCCAGCGCCGGCGGCAGCCTGGCCCTGGATGCCGGCCAGTACTCGGCCGGCGACGGCAACAAGTACCAGCTCTCCGGCGACACCGGCATCGGCTTCGCCGACGGCCGTGGCAGCCTGCATGTGGCCGGCCAGATCACCCAGCAGGACGAAAGCAACCGCGCCGGCCCCTACCAGGGCACCACGCCGAACACCGGCAACTTCCCCAGCGTGGGCCAGACCACCTTCGTGGTCGGCGACCCGCAGGTGGATGCCACCGCCGCCTCGGCCAATGCCAGCTTCCAGTTCAGCGACCACGTCTCGGCGTATGCCACGGCGCTGGCCAGCAACCGCGACATCACCTCGTTCGCGTTCTACCGATCGCGCAACAACAGCGGCCAGGGCGCACTGCTTGCCCAGACCTATCCGGACGGCTTCGTGCCGGAAATCAACCAGTACTCCAAGGACCGCTCGCTGGTCGCCGGGGTGAAGGGCGACACCGAAAGCGGCTGGACCTGGGACGTGAGCTACAACCACGGCACCAACAAGATCGACTTCCACACCCGCAACACCATCAACTACGCGCTGGGCGTGGACAGCCCGCGGTCGTTCTACGCCGGCGCGCTGGAATACACCCAGGACATCGGCAACGTGGACATCACCAAGCAGCTGGACTGGGGCCTGGCCTACCCGGTGACGCTGTCGTTCGGTGGTGAATACCGCCGCGAGAAGTGGGAACAGGGCGCAGGCGAGCCCAATTCCTACGTCGGCACCGGTGCGCAGGGCTTTGGCGGCTTCACTCCGCTCAACGCCGTCAACGCCGACCGCGACAACTACGCGGTGTATGCCGGCCTGGAAGCGGACCTGACCGACAAGTTCTCGGCCGGCGTCACCGGCCGCTACGAGGATTACTCGGACTTCGGCGACAAGTTCTCCGGCAAGCTGTCGGCCCGCTACGCGTTCACCGACAAGGTCGCGCTGCGTGCCACCGCCTCGTCCGGCTTCCGCGCCCCGTCGCTGGCCCAGCAGAGCTACCAGGCGGTGACCAGCACCATCGTCAACGGCGTGTTCGTCGAACGCGGCACCTTCCCCACCACCAGCACCGCCGCGCAGGCGCTGGGTGCCAGCCCGCTGAAGGCCGAAAGCTCCACCTCCTACAGCGTCGGCCTGGTGGTGCAGCCCATCGACCGCCTCTACCTGACCGTGGATGCGTACCAGATCGACATCGACGACCGCATCATCCTGTCCACCAACATCACCACCAACGCCGCCGCCAATGCGCTGCTGGCCGACCTGGGCCTGCCGCAGGTCACCGCGTTCTCCTACTTCACCAACGGCGTGGACACCCGCACCCGCGGCGTGGACGCGGTATCCAGCTACACCATCCCGTTCAGCGCCAGCGCGCTGGAATTAACCGCGGCCTACAGCTACAACGACACCGAGGTGAAGAAATTCATCGCCTCGCCGGCGGTGTTCGGCTCGCTGGGCCTGACCCAGTCGCTGATCGGCCGCGATGAAGTGGGCCGCATCGAAGACAGCTACCCGCGTGACAAGACCATCCTCAGCGGCACCTGGCGGTCGGATCGCTGGGACCTGAGCCTGGCGGCCACCCGCTACGGCTCGTTCACGGTACGCAATTCAGCCACTCCGACCCGCGACCAGACCTACGACGCCTCGTGGGTGCTGGATGCCTCGGTGGCGTTCAAGCCGAGCGAGAACTGGACCCTCACGCTGGGCGCGGACAACCTCCTGGATGAGTACCCCGACCGCACCGTGGACCTGCAGAACTCCACCTGGGGCATGCTGCCGTACAGCAACTACTCGCCGTACGGCTTCAACGGCGCCTACGTATACGGCCGCGTCGCCTACAAGTGGTGACCGCCGGTAGCGCCGGCTGTCAGCCGGCCCCGCGAACGTTCCGCGTTCATGGGGGCCGGCCCAGCAACATCGACTCCCGGCGTTGCGGTTTGCCGGAACTGGTCGCATCGGTGAAAATCGGGGCATCCCCCAAGCTGCGAGCCCCGATGCACCATGACACCGACCTGATCAACATCGTCGCCGTTGGCCTTGGGCTCGCCTTCATCCTGGGTGCGCTGGCCAACAAGCTGCGGTTGTCTCCGCTGGTCGGTTATCTGGTTGCAGGCATCTGCGTAGGACCGTTCACACCCGGCTTCGTCGCCGACCAGGCGCTGGCCAACCAGCTGGCCGAAATCGGCGTGATGCTGCTGATGTTCGGCGTGGGCCTGCACTTCTCGCTGAAAGACCTGATGGCGGTCAAGGCGATCGCCATCCCCGGTGCCATCGGGCAGATCCTGGTGGCCACCCTGCTTGGCTGGGGGCTGGCCTGGCTGATGGGCTGGCCGGTGATCCAGGGCGTGGTGTTCGGCTTCTCATTGGCCACCGCCAGCACCGTGGTGCTGCTGCGGGCCATGGAGGAACGTCGGCTGCTGGAGACCCAGCGCGGCAAGATCGCGGTGGGCTGGCTGATCGTCGAAGACCTGGCCTGCGTGCTGGCGCTGGTGATGATGCCGGTGCTGGCAGGCGTGTTCGGCCCAGACGCGGCCAATGAAACGCATACCTTGGGCAGCGTGCTGGCCAGCATCGGCTGGACCTTCGTGCAGCTGGGCCTGTTCGTGGCGGTGATGCTGGTGGTCGGGCGGCGGGTGATCCCGTGGATCCTCGAACGCATTGCCGCCACCGGTTCGCGCGAACTGTTCACGCTGTCGGTACTGGCCATCGCGCTGGGCGTGGCCTTCGGCTCGGCCATGTTGTTCGGCGTGTCGTTCGCGCTGGGCGCGTTCTTCGCCGGCATGCTGCTCAACGAATCCGAGCTCAGCCACAAGGCCGCCAACGATTCCCTGCCGCTGCGCGATGCGTTCGCGGTGCTGTTCTTCGTGTCCGTAGGCATGCTGTTCAACCCGGCCATCCTGATCGAGCACCCCTGGCAGGTACTCGCCACCGCGGCCATCATCATGTTCGGCAAGTCTGCGGCCGCCTTTTTCATCGTGCGTGCGTTCGGCCATCCCAACGGTACCGCGCTGACCATTTCGGCCAGCCTGGCGCAGATCGGCGAGTTCGCCTTCATCATCGCCGGCCTGGGTGTCAGCCTGAAGATCCTGCCGCCTACCGGCCAGGCGCTGGTGCTTGCAGGGGCGCTGATCTCGATCATGCTCAACCCGCTGGTGTTCGGGCTGCTGGACCGCTGGCTGCTGAAGCACCAGGAAACTCCCGCCGCTGCCGTGGAAACCGAGCTGCCGCCCGGGCCGTCGCTGGACCTGCACGACCACGCCATCGTGATCGGGTACGGGCGCGTGGGCAGCGCACTGGCCCAGGTGCTGCGCGACCGCGGCGTGCCGGTGCTGGTGATCGATGACAACAAGGAGCACGTGGCCGAGGCACACGCCGCCGGCCTGCCGGCCATCCGTGGCAGCGCCGCCTCCGACCGCGTGCTGGGCGAAGCCCATCCCGAACGCGCCAAGATCGCGGTGCTGGCGATTCCACAGCCGCTGGAAGCAGGCGAAACGCTGGCCAAGCTGCGCGCGCTCAACCCGGGCCTGACCCTGCTGGCCCGCGCGCACAGCGATGCCGAGGTCAAGCACCTGCTGGAACACGGCGCCGACGGCACGGTGATGGCCGAACGCGAACTGGCCTATTCGCTGGCGGAAATGGTGATGGCCACGCCGCCGTACCGCACGCTGGGAAAGAACGCCATTCCCGTGGTCTAGGCCCCCAGCGGCACGCAGATGTCCGCACGCAGGATGGCCTCGGGCACCTCTTCCGGGTCGTCGAGGTAGTGGTAGTAGAGCGGCGCATCGCGCAGCGCGCGGCCACTGTCGGGCCACCACTGCCGCAGCAGCGCGTCGGTGGCCGCTTCCAGCCCGGCGTAGCTGCCCACGTGGCGCAGCACGGCATGGTCACCGCCGCCCAGCCGCAGCATCCGCAGCGGTGGCGGCGGGGCCGCCACACCCGTAGCAAAGCCCATCGCGCAGTCGAATTCGCAGGCCTGCGCCGGCACGTCGCGATGATCGTTGAGGGCGATTCCGATCAACTGCTGCAGCTGGTCGGCCAGCCCTTCGCCCGCTGCCCAGGCAAACAGACGGCCGAATGCCTGGTCCAGATCGTCGAACGCACCGCGGGTGCGCAGCGCCACCACGTCGAACGGTTCCAGGGTGAGTACCCGTACCTGCAGGGCGGGCTCTGCTGGCGCACTGTCGGCGGCCGGCCGCGCCAGGCGCTGCTGGCACTGCGCACGCAGCGATGGGTCGTCGCGCAGCGCGCTGGGCGTCGCATCCAGCATCTGCCTGCAGATCCGTGCCAGCGCCTGCGGGCTCTCGTAGCCGGACTGCAGGGCCACATCGGTCACCCGGCTGCCCGGCTTGCCCAGCAGGTGCAGGGCCTGCGCCAGGCGCAGGCGCAGCACGGTGCGCCCGGGGGTCTCGCCGGTCAGCGCGCGGTACAGGCGATGGAAGTGGTACGGCGACTGGTGCGCTATCGCCGCCAGCGCATCCAGTTCGGGCAGCGGATCGCCGGCACGCAGGCAGGCCTGCAGGTGGGCGATGACGCGGTCGATACCGTGGCGCTGACGGATCTGGACGAGACGGCTCATGGCGGGCTCCTTGCGGGACAGGATTGCAGCGTGACCCTCCGCGCGCCGCAGCGCGTGTCGGATCTTGCGCACCTGAGCGCGGATCGTAGCGGTTCGGCGCCCTCCGGTGTGATGGCGATCCGGTCCTTACTGAGCACCGCGTTGCGGAAGCGGGCCCGGGGGTGACAAACGCAACTACTCCCATGGGCAAGTCCGGCACGCGCGTGCACTGTGCATCGCACCGGCGCCCCGCCACCTGTACCGCAGCGGCCACGGCGCTCCCTCAACGAGGAGGTTGTCATGCCGCTCGATATTTCGTTGGTCCGTCGCGCCCAGGGCGAGTTCAACAACAGGATCGCGCAGCCGCGCGGCGTGCAGGCGCTGCCAGGCCGGCCGGGCCCGCTGACGGTACGCAACGGCCAGCAATGGCTGGTTGCCGCACTGGCCCTGTCCTCGGCAATGGCCATCGGTCGCATGCCGCCGCGCGGCGTGAGGGCGCCGGCGGGCGACCCGGCACCGTTGCCGGGCGCCAGGGCGCAGGGCGGGATCGACCACCAGGCCGTGCCGATGCTCGGCGATGCGCCAACGGCGCCGGTGGTCGCACTCGAACATATCGCCAATGGCGCCACGCTCGGCTGCATCGCGTCCCCGCGGCACTGTCCGCAGACGCTGGCCGCCAGCCTGCTGACCTTCGGCGCGCTGACCGCCAGCACGCTCGGCGGCGGCGCGCTCGGTTACGCATTTGGGCGTTCCAATGCGCCAGCGGCCCGCTCGGACGCGTCGCGCGCGTCGTCCCCGTCCCTGCCGCAATCGCTGTATGCGCTGTTGCCGGACGAACAGCGCATGCAGTTGCTGCAGATCGTGCGCGACTGCGGCACCGACACCGCCGCCTGCACCGCGCCGGCCATCCACGACCTGCTGGAGGCACTGCCGGCCGATGTCCGCCACCGCATCATGGCCACGCTGGGGGTGGCCCAGCACCGGGGCACCCACCGCCACGGGGGCTGGCCCAGTGGCGCCGATGCCGCCGCCCTCGCGCCGGCCCTGGACTGGATGGAATGGGCTGCCGCCCTGCTGGGCAGCGCGGTGACGCCAGCGCAGGCCGCGTTCCAGCTGGATCTGGAACAGATCGCGCAGGCCACCCTGACCGGTCAGGCCGGGCTGACCACCGGCGCCGAGCGCGAGGCGGCCGCCAACCGCGCCCGGTTCGCGACCCTGCGTGAGCTGCTGCAACGTGATGGCCACGCCCTGCAGCAACTGCCTTTCAACGGCACCACGCATGACAGCTTCGGCTTCGGTACCGACTACACAGGCTGCAACCTGATGCTGGAGTTCAACGGTGCCGGCGCACCGGCGCATACCTTGATGGTGCTTGCGCATGGCGACATGACCGGGGCCCGTGAAGGCTCCAGCGGCGCCAGCGACAACGGCACCGGGCTGGCCGCGCTGCTCGCGCTGGCGCGCAGGCTGGATGCACTGACCCTGCCGCCCGGGGTGCGCGTGCAGCTGCTGGTGACCGACCTCGAGGAGCGCGGCATGCTGGGCGCCAAGTCATATGCGGCCGACTGCGTGCAGCACGCCAACTGTCCCGATGTGGCGCTCAACCTGGACATGATCGGCCGTGGCGACGGCATGACCCTGTCCGGCAGCGATCGCCATCACCTGTACATGGACGGCGATTCGCGCGCACTGCAACCGGCCACGGCCACGGTTGCCCCTGCAGAAGCCCATCTGCGCCAGCTGCTCGAACGTGCGGCCGCCAATGTCGGGCTGCGCGTCCATGCCAGTCCGGACTGGGTGATGCAATCGGACCACATCGCCTTCCAGCGCAAAGGAATTCCAGCGCTCGGCATGAACCTGGCCGATGCATCCGACCTGCCACTCGAGCGCGACATGCAACAGGCGCGCGCACAGCTGTTGCTGGCCAGCGACGGCGTTGATTGGTCGCGTTTCGAGGAGTATCTGGACGGTACGCTGGAAGCCGCGCAGGTGCCAGCGATGGATCGCGCGCTTGACGAAGTCGAGCAGGCCAGGCGCACGTATTTCGCACTTCCGCTGTCGCCCGGCATGACGCGCATCCACAACGGGCAGGACCAGCTGCACCAGGTCCACCCGGAACGCGCGATGGCCGCGCTGGCCGTGCTGGAAGCCGCCATCGACGCATGGCTGCAGCAGCCCACGGCGTAATACCCCTGCCCGGCCCGTGCCGGTCGGCTGGCGCTGCCTTCCTGCATTGCCGACCCCCTGCCGCACGCGCTGGGCACGTTCCCGCACCCTTGCCAATGGACACCCCCCCATGCCTGTCGACTCCGCCGCCGTCCACCACCGCCGAACCCAAGGCGAATTCGCGCGACGACTGGGGGGCCGCCAGCCGATGCAGGACCACCGCCGGCACGCGCGTTTCGGTGTTCCTCCACCGCCACTGCTGAACGTTCGCAACGGCGCTGGCCTGTTTACGGTCGCGCTGCTGCTGGCCACGCTGCCCGACGCGTCCGGCACCGGCCAGCGCGACGCGCCCCGGCAGGCCTCGGGATGGCTGCCCGGCGCCAGCGCTGCCGCGCCAGAGCCGAGCTATCTGGCCGTGCCGGTCAATGAACCGCTTGAGCACATTGGCAATGCCGCCGCCGGCTGCCTGGTGCTGCCGCGCCGGTGCCCGCAACTGCTTGCAGGCGCGGCGCTGACGACGCTGGGCAGCGCGGCGGTGGGTGGCTGGCTGGGCTGGCGCGCCGGTCTTGCGGCGGGACGTGACCGGTGCGAACAGAACCGCGACAGCGCGCCGACGGCGGGTGCCCTCACGCAGCAGACCGACACGGCCGACGGCCTGCCCGCACCGATGCGGTTCACCCCCGCCGACCTCGATCCTGCCCACTCGCCCTGCGACTCGCTGTACGACCATGTCAACGCGCGGTGGCAGGCCACCGCAACACGGCCAGACGACCAGTCGCGCTGGGACGTGCCGGCCATGTTGCAGGACCGCTCCCTGGCCCTGCAGCGGCGCCTTGCCGAGCAGGCCGCCCGACTCGAGGTGCCCACGCCCGCGGAACGCATCGTCGCCGATCTCTGGACAACCGGGATGAACCAGCACCGGATCAACGCAGAAGGCATCACCCCGCTGCGCGATGAACTCGACGCGATCGACGCGCTGCACTCGCCGGCCCAGATCGAGTCCCATCTGCATGCCCTCACCGCCGCCGGGATCAACCCGGTCTTCGGCTTCGGCGTGGACCGCGACATGGACGCGCGCGACACGCAGATCGCCTATGCATTCCAGGGCGGGCTGGGACTGCCGGATCGCAGCTATTACCTGACCGACGACCACGTCGAAGCCGCGCTGGGCTACCGCGCCCATGTCGCCCATGTGCTGCGCCTGGCCGGCGATGCGCCGGCCGACGCCGAGCGCCAGGCCGATGCGGTACTGGCACTGGAACGCCGGTTCGCCAATGCGTCGGCGCCGTGGGAGGAGTTGAACGCCAACCTCACCCATTACTACCACCCGGTCACCCTGGCAGAGGCCGACGCGCTGACCCCCGGGTTCCGCTGGAGCGCGTTGTTCCAGGCGCTGGGCGTGGATGCGCCCGCCCGGTTCTCGTTGGCCACGCCCGGATTCCACCAGGAGGTCGCTGCGGCGTTGATGGAGGAGGATGCGGCCAGCTGGTGCGCCTACCTGCGCTTCCACACGCTGGATTCGGCCAGCCCGTTCCTGGGCGACGACTTCGTCCGGGCCCACCACGCGTTCCACGCGCGCACGTTGCAGGGCCAGGACGCCATGCCACCGCGCTGGAAGCAGGTGCTGGCCGCCATCGAGCGGGTGGCGGGCGAAGCGATCAGCGAGCTGTATGTGCCGGTGGCGTTTCCCGCTGAAACGCGCGGGGCCGTCACTGCGCTGGTCGAGCAGATCACCGCCGCACTCAAACGTCGCCTGCAGGTCGTGCCGTGGATGGATGCGGAGACGCGCGCCGCCGCCCTGCGCAAAGCCGAGCGGTTCCGGACGCGCATCGGCCACCCCGAACGATGGCCCGACTGGTCCGGACTGCACACCGAAGCCTGCGGCTACCTGCGCAACCTGCGCCGCGCAACCGCGTTCGTACAGCGCCGGGAACTGGCGCGGCTGGGAGCACCCGTGGACCCGTCGACCTGGCGGATGACCGCGCAGACCGCCGACGCGTATTACGACATGCTGGAGGATGAACCCTCCATCGCCTTCTCGGCCGCGCTGCTGCAGCCGCCCTACTTCGACATCGACGCCGGTCCCGTCAACTACGGCGCGATCGGGGTGGTGATCGGGCATGAGCTGTCGCATGCGTTCTCTGCCGAATCCAGCCAGTTCGGCACCGACGGGCGGCTGCAGGGTTGGTGGAGCGACGCCGACCACCAACGCTACGCCGACCTGTCAGCGCGCCTGGCGGCACAGTTCGACCAGCAGCAGGTCGATGGCGTGGCGATCAACGGACAGCTGACCGCCAGCGAGAACATGGCCGATCTGGGTGGGCTGTCCGTCGCCCTGGATGCGCTGCTGCATGTCACCGACAACCAGACCGATCCGGTGCCCGACCGGCTGGCGGTCGTGCGGGACTTCTTCATCGGCAGCGCGGTGACCCACCGCCGTCTGCACTCCGCGCAGCGGCTGCGGCAGGACGCGGAAACCGACGTGCATGCCTTTGGCCCCGCGCGCGCCAACGTGGGCCCAGCCAACCTGCCGGCCTACGCGCAGGCGTTCAACTGCACGCCGGGAAGCCCGATGACCCGCACAGATGCCGAGCGGGTGGTGTACCTCTGAGCTTTCCGGCGCTCGGTTGCCGCACCTCACATTACAAACTGCCAGCTGAACGTGCATACTCCGCGACGGTCGCCGGGGACGCCTCCGGCGACATCGCAGCAGGGGCGGGGTCCCTGCGCTTGTCATCAAGGGACGGAAAATGCGCAACGCCTTACGCATTCTGCTGGCAGCGGGCCTGCTGTCGGGGAGCTTCGCCTGCCTGGCCGAAACGGCCACGGGCACGTTGGTCATGGAAGTCGAGAAGCTGCAATCGGACGTGCCGCTTGGCAAGGAGCTGCAGGAACTGATCCGCACAGGCGGGGTCGACTGGGGCATCAAGGGCAACGAACTGGTGCTCACCGTCGTCGATCCGCGTTACCTGGAGTTCGACTACGGGTTCACCACCCGCTATGGCTACCGCCATGCGCTGCAGTTGCCGGTGGGCACCTACCGGGTAACTGCAGTAAGCCGTGAACCGCGCCGCAGCTACAGCGAACAGCGGCTGCTGGAGCGCGCCACTTTCTTGAACCGCAACGTGGCCTCGTTCACGGTCGAAGCGGGCAAGACGATCACCGTGCAGGTCGCGCCGGTGATCCTGGATGAAGAAGCCCTCAACCCGGCGGTGTTCATCCCGACCCTGTTCGCCAGCGTCTCCGACGCGGGCGGTACCGTACCGGGCGGCGCAGCGCCCCGGCCGAAAGCGATCACCCTGCGCGACGAGAGTTCCACCGCCTGGCCGGATTACCACGGCCCCCTGAAGTTCATTCCACGCTGACCAAGGACGACACATGCGTTTCGCCATCCGTTTTGCATTGGCCACTGCACTGCTGCTGGGCAGCTTCATCTGCTCGGCTGAAACCGGCGCCGGCACCGGCACGCTGGTGCTGGACCTCAAGCCGTTCCGTTCCGAAGTGGCGCTCAAGCCCAAGATCGAATCGCAGCTCAAGACCGGCGGCATCGAGTGGGGGCTGCGCGATGGCCAGATGGTGGTCACCCTGCTCAACAAGCGCTTCGTCGATTTCGACGTCAACTACATGACCCGTTACGGCAGCACGCAGACGCTGCAGCTCCCTGCCGGCACCTACCGCCTGACCACGGTCGGGTTCGAACCGCACACCGGCTTCAGCGTGGAGAAAGTGCTGGCCAAGGGCGCCTACGTGAACCCGGACGTCCTGTCATTCACGGTGGAAGCCGGCAAGACCACCACGATGACCATGGAGCCGCTGATCGTCGACGAAGAGCGCACGCTGTTCGCCACCTTCTTCACCCCCACGCTGTTCACCACCGTGGCCGTGGAAGGCGCCCCCGACGACGCCGCCGGGCCTGCCGACCCGGTGGCACTGAATGTTCGGGACCAGCGCTCGATTGCATGGCCCGATTACAAGGGTCCGCTGAAGTTCGTCGCCAAGTAGGTACAACAAGGCCCCGGCATGACCGGGGCCTTCTCTTTCCGCATCGGGGGTGTGGCTCAGCCCTTGGCGAACGCCAGCTTGCCGTCGGCCGCGTCCACCTGGATCACATCGCCGCCAACGAAGTCCCCCGACAGGATCTTCTGCGCCAGCGGGTTTTCCAGCTGTGCCTGGATCGCGCGCTTGAGCGGGCGGGCGCCGTAGATCGGATCGAAGCCCACGTTGCCCAGCAGCGCGAACGCCGCATCGCTGACCTCGATGCGCAGGCCGCGTTCGGCCAGGCGCTTTTCCAGGCCCTGCATCTGGATGCGGGCGATCTGCTTGATCTGCGCCTTGTCCAGCGGGTGGAACACCACGATGTCGTCGAGCCGGTTGATGAACTCCGGGCGGAAGTGCGCCTGCACCACGCCCATCACCGCGGCCTTCATCTGCGTGTAGGCCTCCGGGCTGTCGTCGCTGGACATGTCCTGGATCTGGTGCGAGCCCAGGTTGGAGGTCATCACGATGACGGTGTTGCGGAAGTCCACGGTGCGGCCCTGCCCGTCGGTGAGGCGGCCATCGTCCAGCACCTGCAGCAGGATGTTGAACACATCGGTGTGCGCCTTCTCCACTTCATCGAGCAGGATCAGCGAATACGGACGACGACGGACCGCCTCGGTCAGGTAGCCGCCCTCTTCGTAGCCCACGTAGCCCGGAGGCGCACCGATCAGGCGCGCCACGCTGTGCTTCTCCATGAATTCACTCATGTCGATGCGGATCATGGCGTCGCTGCTGTCGAACAGAAACTCGGCCAGCGACTTGCACAGCTCGGTCTTGCCCACGCCGGTCGGCCCCAGGAACAGGAACGAGCCGCTGGGACGGTTCGGGTCGGACAGGCCGGCGCGCGAACGGCGCACCGCATCGGAGACGACCTTGATCGCCTCTTCCTGGCCGACGACGCGTTCGTGGAGCACGTCTTCCATGCGCAGCAGCTTGTCGCGCTCGCCTTCCAGCATGCGGTTGACCGGAATGCCGGTCCAGCGCGACACCACTTCGGCGATCTCCTCGGCGGTGACCCGGTCCTGCACCAGCTTGAACTCGGTGTTCTCCGCTTCCTGCGCCGCGTGCAGCTGCTTTTCCAGCTGCGGCAGCTGGCCGTACTGCAGCTCGCTCATGCGGCCGAAATCCTGGCGCCGCTGGGCGGCTTCCAGTTCCAGCTTGACCTGCTCGATCTGCTCCTTGATCTTCGTGGTGCCCTGCAGGGCGGCCTTCTCCGACTTCCAGATCTCGTCCAGGTCGGAGAACTCGCGCTCCAGCGCATCGATGTCGGTTTCCAGGTCGGCCAGGCGCTGCCGCGAGGCATCGTCCTTTTCCTTTCTGAGCATCTCGCGCTGAATCTTCAGCTGGATCAGGCGCCGTTCCAGGCGGTCCAGTTCCTCCGGCTTGGAGTCGATCTCCATGCGGATGCGCGAGGCCGCCTCGTCCATGAGGTCGATGGCCTTGTCCGGCAGCTGGCGGTCGGCGATGTAGCGGTGCGACAACGTGGCCGCGGCCACGATCGCCGGGTCGGTGATCTCCACGCCGTGGTGCACCGCGTACTTCTCCTTCAGTCCGCGCAGGATGGCGATGGTGTCTTCCACGCTGGGCTCACCCACGAACACCTTCTGGAAGCGGCGCTCCAGCGCGGCGTCCTTCTCGATGTACTTGCGGTATTCGTCCAGGGTGGTGGCGCCCACGCAGTGCAGTTCGCCGCGCGCCAGCGCCGGCTTGAGCATGTTGCCTGCATCCATCGCGCCGTCGGCCTTGCCCGCGCCGACCATGGTGTGCAGCTCGTCGATGAACAGGATGATCTGCCCTTCGCTCTTGGCCAGGTCGTTGAGCACCGCCTTCAGGCGTTCTTCGAATTCGCCGCGGAACTTGGCACCGGCGATCAGCGCGCCCATGTCCAGCGACAGCACGCGCTTGCCGCGCAGGCCTTCGGGCACTTCGTCGTTGATGATGCGCTGGGCCAGCCCTTCCACGATGGCGGTCTTGCCCACGCCGGGTTCGCCGATCAGCACCGGGTTGTTCTTGGTGCGGCGCTGCAGGACCTGGATGGTGCGGCGGATTTCCTCGTCGCGGCCGATCACCGGATCCAGCTTGCCGCTCTCGGCGCGCGCGGTCAGGTCGATGGTGTACTTTTCCAGCGCCTGGCGCTGTTCTTCGGCGTTTTCCGACTGCACGCTTTCGCCGCCGCGGATCTTGTCGATGGCCGCATCGATCCTGCTCTTGTCGGCACCGGCGGCGCGCAGCGCCATGCCCAGCGTGCCGCCATCGTCGAGCGCGGCCAGCACGAACCACTCGCTGGCGATGAACGCATCGCCGTGTTCCTGGGCCAGTTTGTCGGTCTTGTTGAGCAGCCGGTTCAGGTCGTTGCCGATCGACAGGTTGCCTTCCTGCCCGGAGACCTTCGGCAGGGCGTCCAGCGCCTCGGTCAGGCGCTCGCGCAGCACCGGCACGTTGACCCCGGCCTGGGCCAGCAGCGGGCGCGTGCTGCCGCCCTGCTGTTCCAGCAGCGCGGTCAGCACATGCACCGGTTCGATGATGTTGTGGTCGCGGCCCACGGCCAGCGACTGTGCGTCCGCCAGCGCCTGCTGGAAACGCGAGGTGAGCTTGTCCATCCGCATGGGGGTGTCCTCGATCAGAATTTCGCTGGCCTGGCCAGCACTATCAGACAGATGCGGTTACGCAGGTGTGTTTCAAGGGGGCATGAGAACCTATTCAGCCCATGGTCGACACCCCTGCCACGCCGCCGTCACGCCTGCTTGCCGTCCGGATGGAGAGGCTGGGGTTCCTTCGCGAGGAGCATGCACATGCATTACGAGTTGTACTACTGGACCGGCATCCAGGGCCGCGGTGAATTCATCCGGCTGGCACTGGAAGACGCCGGGGCGGCCTACACCGACATGGCGCGCGTGCACGGCGACGAGGTGATGCAGCCGTTCCTGGACGGAAAGAAGGACGGGCTGTCCCCCTTTGCCCCGCCGTTCCTGGTCAGCGGCCGACAGGTGATCGCGCAGGTGTCGGCGATCCTCGACCATCTCGGGCCAGAGCTGGGGCTGGTACCCGAAGCCGCCTCACGCCGGGTGCAGGCATTGCAGCTGCAGCTGACCATCGCCGACCTGGTCGCGGAGATCCACGACACCCACCATCCGATTGCGGCCTCGAAGTACTACGAAGACCAGAAAAAGGAAGCCAAGGCGCGCGCCGCGTCGATGCGGGGCGAGCGGTTGCCGAAGTTCCTCGGCTGGTTCGAAAGCGTGCTGGAGGCCAATGGCGGCCTGCATCCGCTGCGCGAGCACTCGTACGTGGACCTGTCGCTGTTCCAGCTGCTGAGCGGGCTGGACTACATGTTCCCGCGCCGCATGCAGGCACTGCGGCCGACGCTGCCGCTGCTGCATGCACTGAAGGACCGGGTGGAACGGCGACCGAACATCGCCGCCTACCTGGCCTCGGAACGCCGGTTGGCGTTCAACACCAACGGGATCTTTCGCCACTACCCGGAATTGGACGCGGACGCGTGACGCATCCCTTGGGCCGACCAACGGTCGGCGCTACCGAGCGGCTCAGACGGTGGCCTGTCCTGGTAGCGCCGACCGTTGGTCGGCCCAGGCGGTCTACGCCGCGTCCTTTTCCCTTGCGGGCACCGGAATAACCGACAACAGGGCCAACAGCACCGCCAACGCCACATACGCGCCCGCGAACTGCCACATGATCTGCTCCGGCAGGCCGTCCAGCGTCCACGGCAGGTAGATGCCACCGCGCGGGTCCACCGAATGGATCAGGCCGAACAGGGTGAGCGTGGCCGCGATCAGCAGGATCCCCGACGAGCGCAGCAGGCGCCCGTCGATCATCGCCACCACCGCCGCGATCCACAACATCGAGGTGATGATGAACCCGTTGCCCAGGGTGAAGATCACCGCCAGCTCCGGCAGCCCATGCCCGTCCAGCGTGGTGGTCATCGCCGCCAGCTGCGCCGGCGCGATCCAGCCCGGCGCCTTGATCGCCAGCAGATACGCCACCGACGGCAGGAAGCCCAGCACCATCGCGCCGGCATGCTCGCGCGGCGTGGCCTGGAAGGCCTGGGTGGTGATGTCGATCGCCACGTACACGATGATCGGGGCCAGTACCGCCAGCGGCAGCCACTGCACCAGCCCGGAGATCACCCCCAGCATGCCGCCGATGCCCACGAACAGGCCGGTCAGCAGGGTGTAGCCGCTGCGCGCGCCCATGTGCTTGTACGCCGGCTGGCCGATGTACGGCGTGGTCTGGGCCACGCCACCGCACAGCCCGGCCACCAGCGTGGCCACCGCCTCCACCAGCAGGATGTCGCGCGTGCGGTAGTCATCGCCGGCCGCGCGCGCGCTTTCGGAGACGTTGATGCCGCCCACCACCATCAGCAGCCCGAACGGCAGCAGCAGCGGAAGGTAGGTGATCGCGGTGGGCAGGCCGTCGATGAAGCCCAGTGTGGGCCACGGCAGCACCACCTGCAGCGGGGTCCACTCGGGCACCTTGAAGCCCGGTGCGCCCAGCCCGGCCAGGCCCAGCCCGTAGTACAGGACCGTGCCGAACACGAAGGCCACCAGCACGCCCGGCGCACGGATCGGCAGTCTGCCCTTGGCCACCAGCACGTACAGCAGCAGGCCCAGGGTGACGAACCCGACCACCGGCGAACGCAGCGTTTCCAGCAGCGGCAGGAAGCCCATCAGCACGATCGCGATGCCGGCAATCGACCCCAGCAGCGAGGCGCGGGGCAGCGCACGGGTTACCGCTTCGCCGAAGAAGGACAGCACGGTCTTGAGCAGGCCCATGATCACCAGCGAGGCCATGCCCAGCTGCCAGGTGGCAATGGCCGCATCGTGCGGCGCCAGTCCCTGCGCCTTGAAGGCGACGAACGCCGGGCCCAGCACCAGCAGGGCCATGCCGATGCTGGTCGGCGCGTCCAGGCCGAGCGGCATGGCGGTGACATCGTCGCGGCCGGTGCGAACCGCGAGCCGCCGTGCCATCCAGGTGTAGAGCACGTTGCCGACCAGCACGCCGAAGGCGGTGCCGGGGAACATGCGCCCGAACACCACATCCGCCGGGAACTGGAAGATGCCGACCAGCGCCATCGCGATGAAGCCCAGGATCGACAGGTTGTCGACCACCAGGCCGAAGAAGCCGTTGAGATCGCCGGCGACGAACCAGCGGGGGCGTGCGGAAGCGGGAGCGGAGGCAGGCATGCGGCGGGGGCACGGATGTGGGGGTACCCGATGGTAGGCGTTCATTGGCCCAGGCGACAGAGACATGGGTGGAACACCGGGGCACGCCCGCGCATCCGTACCGACCAACGGTCGGTACCTACCGGCGGGGCTGCCGCCGTGGGTCCGTACCGACCAACGGTCGGTACCTACCGGCGGGGCTGCCGCCGTGG
>NZ_JBITVZ010000019.1:0-18567 GCF_044543385.1 Stenotrophomonas sp. NPDC077420 | reverse complement strand
GTCCGTACCGACCAACGGTCGGTACCTACCGGCGGGGCTGCCGCCGTGGGTCCGTACCGACCAACGGTCGGTACCTACCGGCGGGGCTGCCGCCGTTGGCCGGTAGGTCACGACCGTTGGTCGTGACGTTCGTCAGACACCCTTACGGCTTGTTGAGGAAATTGTTGGCCAGCAGGTCGCGCACGTCCCCTACCCGCCCGTGCAGCAGCGCCTTGGCCGCGTACAACGCGGTACCGGCCACCTGCTTGGCCTCCACCTGCGCAGGCATCACCAGCTCGGTGGGGCTGGTATGCACGTCCAGCAGCGCCGGGCCGGGGTGGGCCAGCACGTCCTGCACGGCCTGCTCCAGGTCTTCGCTGCGGGTCACGGTGCGGCCGTAGAAACCGATCACCTCGGCCAGGCGGCCGAAATCGGGATTCTTCAGGTCGGTGTAGTTGTCCAGCAGGCCCTGCACCTTCTGCTCCAGCTCGACGAAGTTGAGCGAGCTGTTGTTGTACACCACCACCTTGATCGGCAGGTTTTCCTGCACCGCGGTCAGCAGGTCGCCCAGCAGCATGGCAAGGCCACCGTCGCCGGACAGCGAGATCACCTGCCGCCCCGGGAACGCCTTCTGCAGGCCCAGCGCCTGCGGCATGGCGTTGGCCATCGTGCCGTGCAGCAGGCTGGTCAGGGTGCGCCGGCGTCCGTTGGCGCGCGTGTGGCGCAGCACCCACACCATCGGCGAGCCGCAGTCAGCGGTGAACAACGCATCCTCGCTGGCATGGCGGTCGACCAGCGCGGTGAGGTGCTGCGGGTGGATCAGGCTGCCCTCGCCGGGATGCTCCTCCTTCGCCCGCGTTGCCAGCGCTTTCTCGCGATGCTCGATGCATTCGTCCAGGAAACTGCGGTCCTCGCGCTCGGGCAGCAACGGCAGCAGCGCCTCCAGGGTGGGGCCGATGTCGCCCACCACCCCCAACTGGACCGGATGGCGGCGGCCGAGGTGGCTGCCGTCGCGGTCCACCTGGATCAGGGTGGCCTTGTCCGGGTAGAACTGGCCCCAGGCGAAGTCGGCCCCCAACAGCAACAACGTGTCGCACGCCATGAGGGTGTGATAGCCCGATTCGATGCCGAAGATGCCGGTCATCCCCATGTTGTAGGGATTGTCGTATTCCACGAAATCCTTGGCGCGCGAGGTGTGCGCGATCGGCGCCTTCAGCCGCGCGCCCAGCGCCACCAGTGCGTCATGCGCGTGCTCACACCCCGCACCGGCGTAGATGCCCACGCGCTTGCCCTCGCCGATCAGCGCCGCAATGCGCTGCAGTTCGTCGTCGCTGGGGCGCAGCACCGGCTGGGCATGGTGCACCGAGAACGGCACGTCATCCTTCACCTCGGCTTCGGCGATGTCGGCCGGCAGGATCACCACCGCCACCCCGCGCCGGCTGATCGCGGCCTGGCAGGCCAGTGCCACCACCCGCCGCGCCTGCTGCGGGTTGTAGACCTGCTCGCAGAACACGCTGCAGCTGGCATACACCGCCTTGAAATCCACTTCCTGCGGGAACTCCATGCCCAGCTCGGTGGTGACCACCTGGCTGGCGATCAGCACCAGCGGGGCGCGATTGCGATTGGCCTCGAAGATGCCATTGATGAAATGCAGCCCACCCGGGCCGCAGGAGCCCGCGCACGCGGTCAGCTGGCCACTGATCAGCGAATCCGCACCGGCGGCGAATGCCGCGGCCTCTTCATGGCGCACGTGCACCCAGTCGATGCCACTGCGATGGATCGCGTCGGTGACATGGTTCAGGGTGTCGCCGACGATCCCGTAACAGTGCCGCACTCCGGCGGCCTGCAGGGTATCGACGACGATTTCGGCAACGCGCTTGCTCATGGCGGCACTTCCACGTTCGGGGGGAAGGACCAGCCTAGACCCGCGAAGGTGACACCCGCGTGCGAATACTCACTCCTTCATACCAAGGTAGGTACCGACCGTTGGTCGGTACAAGGTAGGTACCGACCGTTGGTCGGTACACGCTCAGAACGACACGTCCACCGCCTGCTGCGACCACAGCACCGACTGGTGCTTGGTTGCCTGCTTCCACGCCAGGCGGATCGCCTCGATGTCCGCGCGCCGCTGCGGGGTGTTTTCGTGCAGCACCACCAGCACCTTGGTACGCAGGCGGTTGGGCTCCTTGGCGCCGCGGAACAGCCACTGGCCGTAGGCATCGAACACGGTAAGGCCGTCGGGGAAGCGGGGGGTCACCTGCTTGTCCAGGAAGGCGCGCCACTGCGCCTCGCTGATCGCGTCGGTCTGCTGGCGATCCGAGGCACCGCTCTCCTCGCCCACCCCGAAGTACAGCTCGCTGCGTACCCAGTTCGCCGCTGCATCCGGACGGGCGGCGTCGCCCTGCAGGGAGGCGGTGGCGGATGCGGGGCCGCCCGAGGCCGGAGGGGCCGTGGTGGCGCAGCCGCCGAGGGCGAGGAAGGCGGCGAGAAGGAGGGGGGAAAGCTTCATGGTGCGGGGCTCCGGGTGTTGCGAGGGTTCCGTGGGGCACGCATGGCGTGTCGCTACGTCATGGACAGGGTCCGGGGTCGATGCTGATCACGTCCGGTTATCTGCTGATAGCCGTCTGTATTGGGACTTGCATCACAGGTGGTGATCACGCCAAGATAATATATCGCTTCATCCGGATGGAACAATAGTTTCATCTGGGACCAGCCGGGCAGCGCCCGGCGCCACCCTCCCCCCGTTTTTGTTGCTGGAGCCTGCATGTCCCGTCCGTCCGCGTCGCGCCTTGGCCTTGCCATTGCCCTGGTCCTGTCTTCTCCCCTGCTCGCCCAGGACCTCCATGCGCAGGACGCGCCCGCCTCCCCCGCCACGCTGGACACGGTGATCGTCACCGGCACCCGCGCCATCGACCGCACCGTGCTCGAATCCACCTCGCCGGTGGACGTGCTCACTGCAGAGGACATCCGTCGTGCCGGGGTAGTGAACGGCGAGCTGGGCAGCGCGCTGCAGGCGCTGCTGCCCTCATTCAACTTCCCGCGCCAGTCCAACTCCGGCGGTGCCGACCACGTGCGTGCCGCGCAGCTGCGCGGGCTGTCGCCGGACCAGGTGCTGGTACTGGTCAACGGTAAGCGCCGCCACACCAGCGCGCTGGTGAACACCGACAGCAAGATCGGCAAGGGCACCACCCCGGTCGACTTCAACTCCATCCCGGTCAGCGCGATCAAGCGCATCGAAGTGCTGCGCGACGGCGCCGGCGCGCTGTACGGCTCGGACGCCGTGGCCGGTGTGATCAACGTGATCCTGGACGACGCCCCGGAAGGCGGCGCCATCGAGGCCAGCTTCGGTGCCAACCACACCGACCTGGAGCCGATCGACCGCACCCTCACCGACGGCCAGACCAGCTTCGCCAGCGCCAAGGTCGGTACCCGGCTGGGCGAAGACGGCGGTTTCCTGCGCGTAGGCCTGGAGCTGAAGAACCGCGAAGGCACCAACCGCGCCGGCTTCGACCAGATTCCGCCGTGGGACCAGACCGATGCGAACCTGGCCCTGCAGGGCCAGCGCAACTACGTGCTGGGCGATGGCAAGACCAAGGACCTCAACGCCTGGATCAACACCGAACTGCCGTTCGGTGAAACCTCGACGTTCTACTTCTTCAGCACCTTCAACCAGCGCGACAGCGAAGGCGCCAACTACTTCCGCTATCCCGACGGCGACGCCAACTGGACCGAGCTGTACCCGAACGGCTACCGCCCGATCTCCGAAGGCGAAAACCGCGACGTGCAGGCCGTGGCCGGCGCCAAGGGCCAGTGGGGCGAGTGGAGCTACGATGCCAGCCTGGATTACGGCTTCAACGACTTCACCTACCGGCTGCGCAATTCGCTCAACGCCTCGCTGGGCCCGGGCAGCCCGACCCGGTTCAAGACCGGCGATTACCGCAATGAACTCACCGTGGGGAATCTTGACCTGAGCCGGGTGTTCAGCCAGGGCAACAACAGCCACACCCTTGGCTTCGGCGCGGAAGCACGCCGCGACCACTTCCAGACCCGTCCGGGCGACCCGGCCAGTTATGCCGCCGGGCCCTACACCGACCGCCCGACCGGCTCGCAGGCCGGCGGCGGGCTGACCCCGCAGGACGCCACCTCGCTCACCCGCGACGTCGCCAGCGCGTACGCCAGCCTGTCCAGCCAGTTCGGCGACCACTTCTCCAGCGACCTCGCGGCCCGTTACGAGCACAGCGACGACTACGGCGGCGAGCTCACCGGCAAGCTGGGCCTGCGCTACGAGTTCGCCCCGGTGTTCGCGCTGCGCGGTGCGATCTCCAACAACTTCCGCGCGCCGTCACTGGCGCAGATCGGCTACGAGTCCACCTCCACCGGCTACAACGCCGCCGGTCAGCTGGTGCAGGGCCGTACCCTGTCGGTGAACAACCCGATCGCGCGTGGGTTGGGCGCCACCGACCTGAAGCCGGAGAAGTCGGTGAACACCAGCCTGGGCTTCACCAGCCGCATCGGCGACCACTTCGACCTGTCGCTGGACTTCTACCAGATCGACATCGACGACCGCATCGCGCTGTCGGAAAGCATCACCGGCGATGCGCTCACCGACTACGCGCAGCAGCAGTTCGGCGTGGCCGGACTGCAGAGCGCCAACTTCTTCGTCAACGCCGCCGATACGCGCACGCGCGGTGCCGAACTGGTGACCAACTGGCGGCAGGCACTGGGCGACGGCCAGCTGCTGTTGACCGGCACCTATGCCTACAACAAGACCACGCTGAAGAACGTGCTGGCCACGCCGGCCAGCCTGCTGGCGCTGGACCCGGAGTACGTGCTGTTCGGCCTGGAGGAAACCAATACGCTGACCGATGCCACGCCGCGCACGCGCGCGCAGCTGGCCGCCACCTGGGCCAATGACCGGTGGACGCTGAGCAGCCGGCTCAGCCGCTATGGCAGCGTCACCCGGGTGTTCAACTTTGGCGATGGCTTCGTGCCGCGCCAGACCTACGGGGCGGAGTGGCAGCTGGATGCGGAAGTGGAATACCGGATCACGCCGCAGTGGAGCGTGGCGCTGGGCGGGCAGAACCTGACCGACAATTATTCGGACCTGTCCAATGAAGACATCTACTACTACGGGAACCTGCCGTATGACGTGTTGTCGCCTGTCGGGAGCAATGGGGCTTACTACTACGGGCGGGTGCGCTATACGTTCTGAGGCAGCCGGGCAGCGCCCGGCGCTGCGCGGGTGGCGGAGATGAATGAAAACCCGGTGGGACATGCGTGTCCGCACCGGGATTTCACATTCCCGGTGGCATGTTGGCGCGCATGGCCAACGACTTCCCCCAACGTCCGACGCCGCCACTGCTGGACGCTGCGTGCGCGCTGTTTCTTGACGTGGACGGCACCCTCATTGATTTTGCTGACGACCCCGAGGCGGTGGTCGTGCTGCCCGAGGTACGCGAAGCCATCGGTCGCATCAGCGACCGTCTTTCCGGTGCGGTAGCGCTGGTCAGTGGTCGCCCCCTGGCGCAGCTGGACCGCCTGTTCGCGCCGCTGCACCTGCCCGCGGCGGGACTGCATGGCCACCAGGTGCGTGGCTTCGGCGAACAGGCTGGCGCCGCCGCCGCGGAAGGCGACGACACCAGCCAATGGCTGCATGGCGTGCATCAGCAGGCCATGCGCTTCGCACACGGCCATCCCGGCGTACTGGTTGAGGACAAGGGTCGCAGCCTGGCGCTGCACTGGCGCGCTGCACCGCATGCCGCGCAGGACGTGCGCGCGTTCGCCGAGCAGCACGTCGGCGGCCATCCCGGTTACCGCCTGCAGCCCGGCGACCATGTGGTCGAATTCGTGCCCGAAGGCAGCGACAAGGGCCGCGCCGTGCATCAGCTGATGCAGCAGGCACCGTTCCGCGGCCGCATACCGGTCTTCGTCGGCGACGACCTTACCGACGAATTCGGTTTCAACGCCGCCAACACCCTGCACGGCTGGAGCGTACTGGTGGGCGAGCGCGAGCCCAGCGCCGCCCTGTTCGCCCTGCCCCACGTGCGCGACGTGCACGCCTGGCTGCGGCAGAACGCTCAATGAATCCGCAAGAGACCCCCCCCCCCATGACCCCCTCCAATCTGGACCTCGGCGTGGTCGGCAACGGCAGCTTTGGCGCCTTGATCGACCGCAATGCCCGCGTGGTGTGGAGCTGCCTGCCCACCTTCGATGGCGACCCCACCTTCTGCGCGCTGCTGCAGCCCAACCAGCAGGTCGGCGGCGATTTCGCCATCGAACTGGAAGACCTGGTCAGCAGCGAACAGGCGTACCTGACCAATACCGCGATCCTGCGCACCGTGCTGCATGACAAGCACGGCGGCTCGCTGGAAATCATCGACTTCGCCCCGCGCTGGCGCCAGAACGAGCGCTTCTACCGGCCGGTCAGCCTGATCCGCCAGGTCCGTCCGCTCTCCGGCAATCCCCGCATCATCGTGCGTGCGCGCCCGCTGGCCGACTGGGGGGCCCGCGTGCCGGATACCACCTGGGGCAGCAACCACATCCGCTGGATCCTGCCCGACCACGTGCTGCGGCTGACCACCGACGTGCCGCTGCGCATGGTGCGCGATGAACTGCCGTTCGTGCTCAACCACCCGGTGCATCTGGTGCTGGGCGTTGACGAGTCATTGAACCGCTCGCTCAGCGGCTACGTGCAGGAGTCGCTGCAGCGCACCCAGAACTACTGGCGCGAGTGGGTGCGTTACCTGTCCATTCCGCTGGAATGGCAGGACGCGGTGATACGCAGCGCGATCACCCTGAAGCTGTGCCAGTACGAAGACAGCGGCGCGATCATCGCCGCGATGACCACCTCCATCCCCGAAGCGCCCGGCAGCATACGCAACTGGGATTACCGCTACTGCTGGCTGCGCGACGCCGCCTTCGTGGTACGTGCGCTCAACCGGCTCGGCGCCACCCGCACCATGGAACAGTTCCTCGGCTACATCTTCAACCTGGCCACCACCGACGGCAGCCTGCAGCCGCTGTACGGGATCGGCTTCGAGGCCAAGCTGGAAGAAAGCGAAGTGGCCAGCCTGGATGGCTACCGTGGGATGGGCCCGGTTCGCCGCGGCAATCTGGCCTGGGTACAGCGCCAGCACGATGTGTACGGCAGCGTGGTGCTGGCCTCCACCCAGCTGTTCTTCGACCGCCGCCTGCAGGACCCGGGCGATACCCATACCTTCGCGCGGCTGGAACCGCTGGGCGAGCAGGCCTTCGCGCTGCACGACGTGCCCGACGCCGGGCTGTGGGAATTCCGCGGCCGCACCGAAGTGCATACGTATACCAGCGCGATGTGCTGGGCCGCCTGCGACCGCCTGTGCAAGATCGCGGTGCGGCTGAAACTGGACCACCGCGCCGAGTACTGGCGCGACCGCGCCAACACCATCCACGCCCGGATCATGCAGGAAGCGTGGAGCGACGAACTCGGTCACTTCACCGACACCTACGGCGGGCATCGGCTGGATGCCTCGCTGCTGCTGCTGGCCGACATCGGGTTCATCAGCGCGGACGACGCCCGTTTCGTCGCCACCGTCGAAGCGATCGGCCGCGACCTCAAGCACGGCAATGCGCTGTACCGCTACGTGGCCCCCGATGACTTCGGCGAGCCGGAAACCAGCTTCACCATCTGCACGTTCTGGTACATCGACGCGCTGGCCGCGATCGGTCGCCTGGACGAAGCCCGCGACATGTTCGAAATGCTGCTGGAACGGCGCAATCACCTGGGCCTGCTGTCGGAAGACCTCGCCTTCGACAATGGCGAAGCCTGGGGCAACTTCCCGCAGACCTACTCCCACGTGGGCTTGGTCACCGCCGCCATGCGCCTGTCGCGCAGCTGGCAGGAGGCGTCATGAGCCGCCTGGTCGTCGTCTCCAACCGTGTCGCCGCGCCCGGCGTGGCCGCACCGGGCGGGCTGGCGGTGGGCCTGCTGGCGGCGCTGAAGGAACGCGGTGGGGTATGGTTTGGCTGGAGCGGCAAGGCGGTGAAGGAAGCCAGCGGCGCGCTGCACGAGCAGACCGAAGGCGACATCCGCTACGTCACCATGGATCTGAACAAGCGGGACGTGGACGGGTATTACAACGGCTTCGCCAACCGCACGCTGTGGCCGCTGCTGCACTTCCGCCTGGACCTGGTCGACTACGACCGGGCCACCCGCGAAACCTATCGCCAGGTCAACGCCCTGTTCGCCGAAAAGCTGGCGCCGCTGCTGCGCGAAGACGACATCGTCTGGATCCACGACTACCACCTGATTCCGCTGGCCTCGCTGCTGCGCGAGCGCGGCATCGGGTGCCGCATCGGTTTCTTCCTGCACGTGCCGATGCCCTCGGCCGACCTGCTGCAGGCCATGCCCGACCATCTGCGGCTGTTTTCCAGCCTCTATGCCTACGACCTGGTGGGCTTCCAGACCCAGCGCGACGCGGACCGCTTCCAGTCGTACGTGCGCCTGTTCGCCGGCGGCAAGGTGCTCCCCGACGGCCTGCTGGAGGCACCGGGCGGGCGCCGCTTCCGCGCCGCCGCGTTCCCCATCGGCATCGACACCGCCCACATCGAACGCCAGGCCAAGGCCGGGGCCGCCAAACCGGCCGTGCGCGACCTGCGCAACAGCCTGCGCGACCGCCAGCTGGCCATCGGCGTGGACCGGCTGGATTACTCCAAAGGCCTGCCCGAACGCTTCCTGGGCTTCGAGCGCTACCTGCAGCGCCACCCGGACCAGCGCGGCAGCCTGACTTACCTGCAGATCGCCCCGGTGTCGCGCGGCGATGTCACCGAGTACCGGCAGCTGCGCAGCCAGCTGGAGCAGATCGCCGGGCATATCAACGGCGGCTTTGCCGAGCCGGACTGGACCCCGCTGCGCTATGTGAACCAGAACTTCGCCCATGCCACCCTGACCGGGTTCTACCGCGCTGCGGCGGTCGGGCTGGTCACGCCGCTGCGTGACGGCATGAACCTGGTGGCCAAGGAATACGTGGCCTCGCAGGATCCGGAGGATCCCGGCGTGCTGGTGCTGTCGCTGCTGGCCGGTGCCGCCGACGAGCTGAAGCAGGCGCTGCTGGTGAACCCGCACGACCTGGACGGGGTGGCCGATGCCATTGCCACCGCCGCCACCATGCCGCTGCGCAAACGGGTGGAACGCTGGCACGCCATGATGGAGCACCTGCGTACGCACGACATCAACCACTGGCGCCAGTCGTACCTGCAGGCGCTGGAAAACGGCTGATTACGACAGAAATGGGGCAGCGCAAGCTGTCGCAATTGGCGCGGAATTGCCTCTGCCAGGTGCATCATTCCGCGTGATGCACGTTTTTTAGGAGTGTGTCGTTTTCTGCACTCCCGCAGCGCCGGACGCCCGTGCCGCGCTGCCCCGCATCGATAGGCATCCTAAATCGGCCTATCCGCGTCGCAATACGCAACCTTTGGCGTGTGCAACTTTCATTTCGCATTGACAGGCCGTCCCGACATTGACGCCCGCAGAGCCCGTGCATGCCGCATGGGTCGTGCATTCGGGAATCAGATTGATGTCACTGTTGGAACGCTTCATCGAAGACACCGCCCTGCACATGGGCCTGGGCCACCGCGCGCGCAGCCTGGTGGAGGTGCTGGTCGACTACATACGCAGCCTGCCCGACGGTGTTCACGGCCTGCGCCGGCGCTTCGACGCGGTGGGCCTGGGTACCCGCTTCCCCGGCGACGGACGGCCGCCGCGCCTGCTCGCCAGCCAGCTCGAAAGCGTGGTCGGTCGCGAGGAGCTGGCGGTGCTGGCGCGACGCGCCGCGTTTCCCACCGGCATGTTCGCGGTGGTGGCCTCCGACCTGCTGCCGGGCCTGCTGGACGTGCTGGAGCAGGAGGCACGCACGCCGCCTGCGCCCACCCCCGCATCGCCCCCGGCACGTCGCCATGGCCCGACCCTGCGCCTGGTCCGCGGTACCGCCCTGCGCGGCCTGCTCTGGGTGATGGTGGCCGGGGCCCTGCTGTGCCTGACCGGCTGGATCCACCAGAAGACCCGGGTCAGCCCTGGCACCGTGGCGGCCCAGGCCGACCAGAAGAGCCCGCCGCGCCTGTCGCTGGTCAACAACCACGGCGTCATCGACGTACGCGGGCGCCTGCCCGGCGAGGCCGACCGGCGCAGGGTGTGGAGCGCGCTGGTGGCCCAGTACGGCCAGGGCAAGGTCAGCGGCGACATCCTGCGCGACCCGCAGGCCGAAACGCCGCGCTGGCTGGACCGGTTGGTCAACCTGGTTCCGCTGCTGCGCTACCCGGGCCTGTCGCTGTCGTTCAACGGCGACAGCCTGCATGTGGACATGACCCGTCTGCCCCCACGCGACAGGATTGCCGTATCCGACAGCCTGCGCCGCGGCTTCGGCCACCTGCAGATCAGTGGTCTGTGGGACGCCGGACGCGTGGCGCTGTCGCAGCTGCCCGCCACGCCAGCGCCGGAGGAACTGGTCGCCGCACTGAACCAGGGCACGCTCCGGTTCGTGCACAAATCGCCCAGGCTGCGTGCCGACGGCCACGATCTGCTGCGCGCCAGTGCGCAGGCGATTCTGGCGGCGGACCCGGGCGTGAGGCTGGAAGTGGGCAGCCATACCGACAGCCTGGGCGCGGCCGAAACCAACCTGCAGCTGAGCCAGCAGCGCGCCGACGTGGTGGTGGCCGAACTGCAGGCGCAGGGCGTCCCGGCCGACATGCTGGTGCCGCGTGGCTATGGCGAAGAACACCCGGTGGCCGACAACCGGCTGGACAGCGGCCGCGACCGCAACCGGCGCATCGAGTATTTGATCCTGCAGTAGCGCCACGCCCGGCGTGGCTGCGGGGGCTCAATCGAGGAAGCGCGCGGCCTGTGCCGGCGTGGGCAGGTAACACTGCGCATGCCGGCCAAACCAGCGGTAACGGTTGCGCGCCAGCGCGCGATAGGCGCGGTCGCGCCAGCCGCGCGGCAACAGCGTCAGCAGCCGCGCCCCCCGCCACACCCCACCCAGCCCGGCCAGCACCCGCACGATGGCGTCGGTGTCCGACCAGGCGCGACCGTGTTCCACCAGCAGGAACGACAACGGGTCATCCGGGTCCAGGCCGTGCTGCTGCAACAGGGCGCGCCCATGGGCGCCCTGCATCGCCGCGAAGCGGTACCGCCCCTTCCGGTCGAAGCGCAGCAGGAACTTCACCCAGCGGCTGCACAACGTGCAGACCCCATCGAACACGATCACCGCACCGGCATCCCCCGTAGAGCCACGCGCTGCGTGGCTGAGCGCCGGGCCCGGTTCCCCTGGCTGACACGCAGGCCGTGGCATCACGTCATCCAGGCCAGCGTCGCCATGCGCCCGGTGCGGCGGTCACGGCGATGCGAATAGAAGCGCTGCGGGTCGGCCAGGGTGCAATGCTGCCCGCCGCTGATCGCGGCCGGGTCCATTCCGGCGGCCGCCAGCCGGCGCCTGGCCAGCGCGTACAGATCCACCTTCCAGTGTCCTGGCCGGGAGGCGCTGAACGCCGCCGCCGCGCCAGCATCGCGGTCCACGAACGCGGTGAACACGTCTTCGCCGATTTCGTACAGGGCCGGCCCGGCCGCCGGGCCCAACCAGGCCTGCAGCTCGCCGGGCGCGGTGTGCATGGCGGCCACGGTGGCCTCCAGCATGCCGTCGGCCAACCCGCGCCACCCGGCGTGTGCGGCGCCGATTTCGCGGCCATCACGCGCGGCCAGTACCACCGGCAGGCAGTCGGCGGTAAGGATGGCCAGCACCACTCCCGGCACCGAGGTCACCGCCGCATCCGCGGTGGGTTCGGCGTCCACGCCGATGGCACCGGGCGGGCCCTCGAAGCGCAGCACGCCGGTGCCATGCACCTGGCGCAGCCAGTGCGGTGCCGCGGGCAGGCCCAGGCCGTCGTGCAGCAGGGCACGGTTGCGCTCCACCTGGTCCGGATCATCGCCGTCGGCGGCATACCGGTTGCCCATGTTGAACTGCGCGAACGGCGGCAACGAGCCACCCGCGCCGTGGCGCAGGGTGGTGAGCGCCTGCACCCCGGGCGGGGCGGCCCAGTCCGCCGCCAGCACCGGCACGGTAGCGTGGGCCACGGACGGCGGGGAGGCAGGCCTGGTCATCAGCGGCGCCCGCGCTCCAGTTCGGCCACGCGCTTGGTGTCCTCGCGCAGCGCATCCATCAGCGCCACCATGTCGGCCGGCACCGGCGCGCTGTTGCGGATCGGCTCGCCGGTGATCGGGTGGGCGAATTCCAGCGTTTCGGCATGCAGGGCCTGGCGCTTGAAGCCGCGCAGCTGGGCCACCAGCTCGTCGCTGGCGCCCTTGGGCAGCTTCAGCGCGCCGCCATACAGCGAATCGCCGACGATGGCGTGCTTGAGGTGGGCCATGTGCACGCGGATCTGGTGGGTGCGCCCGGTTTCCAGGCGGCATTCCAGCGCGGAGTGGGCACGGAAGCGCTCGCGCAGGCGGTAGTGGGTCACCGCGTCCTTGCCGTCCTCGCGCACCGCCATGCGGATGCGGTCGCGCGGGTGGCGGTCGATCGGGGCGTCGGCGGTGCCGCCGGACACCAGCGCGCCCACCACCACCGCCAGGTACTGGCGGTGCACGTTGCGCGCCGCCAGCTGCTCCACCAGCGCGGTCTGCGCCTGGATCGTGCGGGCCACCACCATCACGCCGCTGGTGTCCTTGTCCAGGCGGTGGACGATGCCCGCGCGCGGCAGCACCGACAGCCCGGGGTCGCGGAACAGCAGCGCGTTGACCAGGGTGCCGCTGGGGTTGCCGGCGCCGGGGTGGACCACCAGCCCGACCGGCTTGTTGATCACGTAAACGTGTTCATCCTCGTACAGGATGTCCAGCGGGATGTCTTCGGGCTCGGCATGGGTCTGGGTGTCCAGCACGACATGCAGGGTGGCCACCTCGCCGCCGCGCACCGGGTCGCGGCCGCGCACCGGGTTGCCGTCCAGCAGCACGTCGCCGGACTTGATCCACTCGGTCAGCTTGGACCGGGAGAATTCGGGGAACAGTTCGGCCAGCACGGCGTCAAAGCGCCGCCCTGCGGCGGTATCGGGCACCGTGGCCTGGCGGGAGGAGTCGGTTTCAGAAGCGTTATCGGACATGGGGAGCACACCGCAGGAAGACAAATTGGGGGTCCGGGCGACCACTTTCAGTCGCAGGACAGGCCACTAGGCTATCATCGACCCTTCGTATTCCAGCCGCGTCCCGCCCTGACCCCATGATCCGACGCTCTTCCCTGCTGTCCGCGCCCCTCCGCACCGCGGCCCTGATGCTGGTCCTGGCCCTTGTTTCCACCGGCTGCCACCGTGGCGCCAAGGGTGACAACCCGGAAGAAGGCCAGCCGGTCGAAACGATCTATGAAAAGAGCCATGGCCTGATGGAGAAGGGCAACTGGAGCGGTGCCGAGGCCACCTTCCGCCGCCTGATCGCCCAGTACCCGTACGGCCCCTACACCGAGCAGGCGATGATCGAAACCGCCTATGCCCAGTACAAGGCCGGCAAGCACGATGACGCGGTGTCCAGCATCGACCGCTTCATCCGCACCTACCCGACCCACCGCAACATCGCCTACATGTACTACCTGCGTGGCCTGGCCAACAGCAACCGCAACACGGTGTTCCTGCGCCGCGTGTGGTCGCTGGACCCGAGCCGCCGCGACCTGTCCACCCCGCGCCAGGCGTACGCCGACTTCAACATCGTGGTAGAGCGCTACCCAAACAGCCGTTACGCCGCCGACGCGCGCAACCGCATGCTGGAACTGCGCGACGTGTTCGCCCAGCACGAGCTGGACAACGCGCTGTATTACCTGCGCCGCGAGGCCTATGTGTCCGCCGCCGGTCGCGCCAACTACCTGCTGGAAACCTACCCGCAGAGCGCGTTCCAGTACGACGCGGTAGCCGCGCTGGGCGAAGCCTATACCCACCTGGGCAACAAGACCCTCGCAGACGACGCACGCCGCGTGCTCGAACTCAACCAGCCCGAACATCCGTGGCTGCAGGGCAACTGGCCGAAGTACCCGTGGATGATCCGCAAGCTGAACCCGTTCGCCGGCGAGAAGTCGGCTAGCACCGGGCAGCGCAATGCGACCATGAATCGGCGTTGATTCCAGCGGCAGATGCAGTAGACCAACGGGCAGCCATCGGCTGCCCGTTTTTGTTTGGGCAGTAAGATCGGAATGATTGCGACTGCGGCCAGTTGGGACGCCCATGCCAGTTCTGCATACGCAACAACCGCCACACTGGAATTCCCCTTTCCAGGAGGCCCCATGCCCATCCATCGTCTCCCGCCCGCGGCGCCTTCGCCCGCTCCTTCGGCTGCGCTCATGCGGCCGCGTCGGCCAACCCTGCTGGCCACGCACATCAGCAACGCGGCGCCCGCCTTACGCCCCGTCCGGCCCAGCGCGCCAGCCCCGGAACCGGCGCCGGATTACCCCGGCGCCATTCGCGGCTATCCCGCGATTCCTGTACCCGACTACTGACCGAACACCGTGACTTCATCGCTGAAGTGGACCTTGCGCTTTTCCTGCTGCACCGGCGCCTCGGACTCTGAAGCGGTCTCGTCCTCGGAATCCGCCCCAGGCGCTGGTGCCGTCACGGTGGCGGCGTGCGGAACCGGTGCCGGGTCGGGCCCACTGCCGCCCGTCGCACGCTGCGTCATGTCGTCCTCGTCGTCGTAGTCTTCTGGCGGAATCTCCACTTCTGCCAGATCCTCACCATGGGCGGATTCCAGGGCTGCACCCTCGTAGTCCGGCATGGGGATGTCCACGGCAGCCGCGCCCTCGTCCGGCAGCTGCACCATCGTGACCTCGTCGCCCGACGCGTAATCCGGTTCCGGAATGTCCACCGCAGGGCCCGGATGCCATGCAGCGGGTGCCGGTGCGCGATCGACCGTGTGGAGACGCTGCATGGGATCGACCCCCGGGCGTTGGCCGACGCCGGTGTCGCCGGAGTGCATCGCGCGCCCACCCGCATGTACGTGCACTGCAGGCAACCGAGCGAGCCATCCGCCCATCACCTGCCGCAGCTTCGGTGAGCGCACGTATTGCAGGTGGCTGGAAATGGCATGGCGGAGTCCGGCCGCATCGCCGTTGAACGTGCCCTCCTTCGACCGTCCCTTGCCGAACACACCCTCGGTGCGTCCGCCAAACTCGCGGTTGGCGATCCGGGTGAGTTTGCGCAGGGACTTGGACGACAGCGTCTTGTTGTCGGCCTTGCACCAAAGCGCCTCGCGGAAGGTATGGCGGTGGGTGTGGATGGGCGTGGTCATGCGACGCCCTGCAGCAACGGCGTGGAAGCATTCTGCATCGGGGATCTCCTGGAAAACCCCCAACTCTAGCCAGATGCCGCCAACGCGCTTCCGCGAATCGCTCAGCCCTTGTAGCCGTTGCTGATCGGGTAGCGGCGCTCGCGGCCAAAGGCGCGGCGCGACACCTTCGGGCCGGGGGCGGCCTGGTGGCGCTTCCACTCGCTGGTGCGTACCAGACGAAGGACGCGGTCGACCACCTCGGCGGCGTAGCCGGCGGCGACGATCTCCTCGCGCGACTGCTCCTGGTCCACGTAGCGGTACAGGATGCCGTCCAGCACGTCGTAGGCCGGCAGCGAGTCCTGGTCGGTCTGGTTGGCGCGCAGCTCGGCCGACGGCGGCCGCGCGATCACCGCCGGCGGGATCACCGGCGCGCCGCCCACCGTGTTGCGCCACTTGGACAAGCCGAACACCTCGGTCTTGTACAGGTCTTTCAGCGGCGCGTAGCCACCGCACATGTCGCCGTAGATGGTGGCGTAGCCGACCGCGTACTCGCTCTTGTTGCCGGTGGTGAGCAGCAGCCCGCCGAACTTGTTGGACAGCGCCATCAGGATCACCCCGCGCGCGCGCGACTGCAGGTTCTCCTCGGTCACATCCGCCGGCTGGCCGTCGAACATCGGACCGAGCGCGGTCATCAGGCCTTCGAACACCGGCTCGATCGATACTGCTTCAAGCTTCACGCCCAGCGCGCGGCATTGCTCGGCGGCCAGGTCGTTGGACATGTCCGCGGTGTAGCGCGAGGGCAAGCGCACCGCGGTGACGTTGTCCGCACCCAGCGCGTCCACCGCCATCGCCAGCACCAGGGCCGAATCGATGCCGCCGGACAGCCCCAGCCACACCTTCTTGAAACCGTTCTTGCCGCAGTAATCGCGGATGCCGCGGGTCACCGCGCGCCAGGCCAGCGCGTCCATGCTTTCGTCGCCGTCGTCCATCCACTCGCGCGGCAGGAAGCGGCGGCTTTCGGCGTCGTAGTCCACCACCAGCCACTGGTCGGTGAACGCCGCCGCGGCCGGGTGCACGGTGCCATCGCCGTCGGCCACGACCGAGGCGCCATCGAAGGTCAGTGCGTCCTGCCCGCCCACCATGTTGACGTACAGCAGCGCCGCGCCGGTTTCGCGGGTGCGCTCAGCCAGCAGCGCGTCGCGCTGGGCGTGCTTGCCGCGCTCGTACGGCGACGCATTGGGAATCACCACCAGTTCGGCGCCGTGGCGCACGGTGTCGGCCAGCGGTTCCGGGAACCACAGGTCCTCGCAGACCAGCACGCCGACCGGCACGCCCTTCAGGTCGAACACGCAGCTGCCGCCATCGGGGTCGATGTCGAAGTAACGGCGTTCGTCGAACACTGCATAGTTGGGCAGTTCGCGCTTGCGGTAGGTGTGCAGCACCTCGCCGTCGCGCAGCACGCTGGCGGCGTTGTAGACCACTGCCCCGGTGGCCTCGGGCCAGCCAACCACCGCGGTGATGCCGTCGGTGGATTCGGCAATTCGGCCCATGGCCACCTGGCAGTCGTACAGGAAGCGCGGGCGCAGCAGCAGGTCTTCGGGCGGGTAGCCGCTGATCGCCAGTTCCGGGAACACCACCAGGTCGGCACCGAACTCATCGCGCGCCTCGGCGATCATCGCGATGATGGTGTCGGTGTTGCGTTCGACCGCGCCGACCGGGAAATCGAACTGGGCCATTGCAATGCGGATCGACGTCATGGGGTGCCGCCTGTGGTTGCGATGGCCCATTGTAGCGCTGGTGGTTCGCCGGACTGCAAAAGCAGAAAAGCCGCCCTTGGGGGCGGCTTTTCCTTTGCCGACTGACAGTCGGCGCTACGCGTGGTTGGCCGCATTGCGGCCGGCGCGCTTATTTGACCAGCTTGGCGATGGCCGCGCCCAGGTCGCCCGGCGAGCGCACGGTGACCACACCGGCCGCTTCCATGGCGGCGAACTTGCCTTCAGCAGTGCCCTTGCCGCCCGATGCAATCGCACCGGCGTGGCCCATGCGCTTGCCGGCCGGAGCCGAAGCGCCCGCGATGAAACCGACGACCGGCTTCTTCACGTGGTTCTTGATGTACTCGGCACCCTCTTCCTCGGCGTCGCCGCCGATTTCGCCGACCATGATGATGCCTTCGGTCTGCGGGTCTTCATTGAACAGCTTGAGGCAGTCAACGAAATTCAGGCCGTTGATCGGATCGCCACCGATACCGATGCAGGTGGACTGGCCCAGGCCGACTTCGGTGGTCTGCTTGACCGCTTCATAGGTCAGGGTGCCCGAACGCGACACGATGCCGATCTTGCCCGGCTTGTGGATGTGGCCCGGCATGATGCCGATCTTGCACTCGCCCGGGGTGATCACGCCGGGGCAGTTCGGCCCGATCAGCACGGTGTCCGGATGCGAGAGCTTCAGCACGTTCTTCACGCGCAGCATGTCCAGCACCGGAATGCCTTCGGTGATGCACACGATGACCTTGATGCCGGCAGCCGCAGCTTCCAGGATCGCGTCAGCCGCGTACGGCGGCGGCACGTAGATCACCGACGCGTTGGCGCCGGTGGCCTGCACGGCGTCGGCCACGGTGTTGAAGACCGGCAGGTCGATATGGGTGGTGCCGCCCTTGCCCGGGGTCACGCCGCCAACAACCTGGGTGCCGTACTCGATCATCTGAGTGGCGTGGAAGGTGCCCTGCTGGCCGGTGAAGCCCTGCACGATCACCTTGGTGTTCTTGTTAATCAAAACAGACATTGTTATTCCTTCGGTGTCGGATCAGGCGGCGTTCTTGACAGCTTCAACGACCTTCTTGGCACCGTCGTTGATGTTGTCAGCCGGGATGATGGCCATGCCGCTGTCGCGCAGCAGCTGCTTGCCTTCTTCCACGTTGGTGCCTTCCAGGCGCACCACGTCCGGAACCTTGACGCCCACTTCCTTCACAGCGGCGATGATGCCTTCGGCAATCATGTCGCAGCGGACGATGCCGCCGAAGATGTTGACGAAGATGCCTTCGACCTTGTCCGAGGACAGGATGAGCTTGAACGCTTCGATGACGCGCTGCTTGTTAGCACCGCCGCCCACGACCAGGAAGTTCGCCGGCTCGCCGCCGTTGAGCTTGATGACGTCCATGGTGGCCATGGCCAGGCCGGCGCCGTTGACCATGCAGCCGATGTTACCGTCCATGGTGCCGTAGTTGATGTCCAGCTCCGAAGCGGTCACTTCGGTTTCGTCTTCCTGGGTCTTGTCGCGCATGGCGACGCGCGCCTTCTGACGGAACGCGGCGGGGGCGTCGCTGG
>NZ_JBITVZ010000018.1:0-89967 GCF_044543385.1 Stenotrophomonas sp. NPDC077420 | reverse complement strand
TCTCTCAAAGCATGTCCCGCAAGGGAAATTGTTTCGATAACGCTGCAATGGAAAGCTTTTTTGGCACGCTGAAAGAAGAATTCTTCCGACTGAAGGACTTCTCCAGCGTCGAGGAGCTGGAGAGTGGCCTGGAACGCTACATCCGGTACTACAATCACAAGCGCATCAAACTCGGCTTGGGTGGCATGAGTCCGATTCAATATCGGACACAAGCCTCCGCAACCTAGCCCCAACTGTCCAACATTTGGGGGTCAGCTCACCTGCGTGTCCCACGCGAAGCCAGATCCAGACGCGTCAGATCCGCGCCAGGAACGCCTCCCCCGCAAACCGCTCCACCAGGAAATCCAAAAAGCGGCGCATCACCGCCGGCAACTGCCGCCGCGACGCATAGACCGCATGGATGCCCATCTCCTCCACCTGGTACTCCGGCAACACCTCCACCAGCTCACCCGAACGCAGCAGCGGCGCGATCTGGTACGTCGGCAACATCGCAATCCCCGCCCCCGCCCGCACCGCCTCCAGCAACAGCGACGCCTCGTTGGCACTGATGTTGCCGCCCACCGCCACCGAAATCGCCCGCCCCTGCCGCTGCAGCTGCCACACGCTTTTACCCACGTAGTGATGGGTAAGACAGTTATGCCCCGCCAATGCATCGGCACTGACCGGCGTGCCCCGCTCGCCCAGATACGAAGGCGCCGCGCACAACACCGACCGGCACGGCGCCAGCCAGCGCGCGATCAGCGCCGGGTCGATCGCCCGCGAAATCCGCACCGCCACATCCACCCGCTCCTCCACCAGGTTCACCACCCGGTCCACCAGCAACAACTCCACCCGCGTCAGCGGGTGCCGCCGCACGAACTCCGCCACCGCCGCCGCCAGGTGCAGCTGCCCGAACGACACACTGGCCGTCACCCGCAACACCCCATGCGGCTCAGGGTTGTCGCTGGCCACCTCGCCCTGCAGCTCATCCCCGATCGCCAGCATCTGCCGGAAACGCAGCAACGCCGCCTCCCCCGGCCCGGTCAGGCTGATCCGCCGCGTGGTCCGGTGCAGCAGCCGCGCCCCCAGCCACGTCTCCACCTCCGCCAGATACCGGGTCACCATCGCCCGCGACATGTCCAGGGCCTCCGCCGCCGCGGTCAGGCTGCCGCGCTCGGCCACCTCCACGAACACGTGCATTGCAGCAAGACGGTCCATCTGATCGATCCGCGCAACAAATTAGCCCGTTATACGCGGTTTTTCGTCCGGTTTCAGGGGCATATGCTGGCCTTCCTCCCGCAACGGAACCCACCCCATGAAGATCGCCCTCGTCGGTGCCACCGGCAACATCGGCCGTGAAATCACCCGCCAGGCCCTGGCCCGTGGCCACCAGGTCACCGCCATCGTCCGTCGCGACAGCGGCCTGCCCGCCGAGCTCGACGGCGCCCAGCTCGCCGTCGCCGCCCTCGACGACACCGACGCCCTCGCCGCCGTGATCGCCGGCCACGACGTCCTGGCCAGCGCCTTCGGCCCGCGCCCCGGCGATGACCCGTCCACCGTCACCACCGTCACCGCCGAGCTGGTCAAGGCCGCCCGCCAGGCCGCCGTCCCGCGCTTCCTGATGGTCGGCGGCGCCGGCACCCTCGAAGTCGCCCCCGGCGTACAGCTGGTCGACACCGAAGGCTTCCCCGATGCGTACAAGCCCGTTGCCCTCGCCGCGCGCCAGGCGTTCAACCTGCTGCAGAACGTGGATGACCTGGACTGGACGTTCTATTCGCCGGCGGCTGAAATCGGCCCGGGACCACAGAAGGGTGGATTCCGCACCCAGGCCAAGCAGTTCCTGGTCGGCGCCGACGGGCACAGCCGGATCAGTTACGCCGATTACGCCGATGCGTTCGTGAGTGAGATCGAGAAGCCGCAGTACGTACGGACGATTGCGACCGCGGCGTATTGATCGAGAGTGGTGATGCGCGGCATGTGGTGATTTTCATGCCCCACCGCGCGTCGCATTGCCATCGGCGGTCGATTGGGATGCGGCCCTACCGTCGTCCCACCTACTTGAGAACAGTGCGTTCAGGTTGCCGTCGGCCGTCGGTTGCATTGCGCAGTTGCTCCCGCTGTTCATTGGGTGCCAGCCCAGCTTGGGCGGGCCGGCGGGGGCGGGTTGGCGGGACTGTAGAAAACATGGATGTTTTCTACAAGCCCCCAAGGATGGGTTCACGGCGTGTCCCGCCAACCCGCCCCCGCCGGCCCGCTACCCGTAGCAATGAAACCCCGCTGTTGCTGTTGCGGTTGCGGTTGCGGTTGCTTCAGTCAAACAGCCCCATCTGGCTGACCGGCTCACGCTCGCGGAACCCGCCCAATCCCACACCCACCAGGCGATAGCGCGTCTCTGACGGCAAATCCACGCGCGCGCGCAACGCAAGCGCGATATCGCGCAACTCCTCCAGCGTTTCCGGCGGCGATTCCGGCGTGAAACTGCGCGTGATGATCCGGAACTGCGACGTCTTCAACTTGAGCACCACCGTGTGCCCGATCCGGTCCGTCTTCCGCGTCGCGTTCCACGTCTTGCCCGCCAGCGCCACGATCGCCGGCTCCAGCGCCTCCAGCGGCAGATCCTCCGCGAACGTGTCCTCCGACGAAATCGACTGCACCGGCTGGTCCGGTTCCACCGGACGCTCATCGATACCGCGCGCACGCCGGTACAGACTCGCACCGAAACTGCCGAAGCGCCCTTCCAGCTCCTCCAGCCGCAACCCCCGCAGATCGCCCACCGTCACGATCCCGAGCTCCGACAGCTTGCCCTCCATCACCTTGCCCACCCCCGGCACCCGCTTCACCGGCAGCGGCATCAGGAACTGATCGATCCGGTGCGGCGGCACCACGAACTGCCCGTCCGGCTTGCGCCAGTCCGACGCGATTTTCGCCAGGAACTTGTTCGGCGCGATCCCCGCCGACGCCGTCAACTGCGTCTCCTCCCGGATCTGCGACCGGATCAGCGCCGCGATCTCCGTCGCCACCGTCATCCCTCCCTTGTGCACCGTCACATCCAGATACGCCTCATCCAGCGACAACGGCTCCACCAGATCCGTATGCCGCAGGAAAATCTCCCGCACCTGCCGCGACACCGCCTTGTAGCGCACGAAATCCGGCGGCACGAATACCGCATCCGGACACAGCCGCTCCGCCCGCAACGCCGGCATCGCCGAACGGATCCCGAATACCCGCGCCTCGTACGACGCCGCGCACACCACCGAACGCGCCCCCTTCCACGCCACCACCACCGGCAGCCCGCGCAGCGTCGGATCGTCGCGCTGCTCCACCGACGCGTAGAACGCGTCCATGTCGACGTGGATGATCTTGCGTTGTGCGGACACGGCGGCAGCTCAGGGGGTGTGACGGCAGGAACAGATGAACAAGATTACAGCCACACGCTTGAGTATGGTCTTTTCATAACAACGACATGCGTTTTTCAAGCTGAAAACACTACGCCAGCGTACGGTTAAAACGTTTGATTGAATGCAAATTACTCTGCACTCTTGGGCACTTTCAACGGCAACCATCCGCCGCGTCCAGCGCCGGCAACCCCGATGTCCACCTCTCCAGGATTGCGTTTTCCATGACTCGTCTCCACGCGTTCTCGCGCGAACAGCTGCTGGCCAGTGCCCGCGGCGAACTGTTCGGGCCGGGCAGCGGTCGCCTGCCCAACGATCCGATGCTGATGTTCGATCGCATCACCGACATCCGCGATGAAGGCGGTCCACACGGAAAAGGCTACGTGCGCGCGGAACTGGATATCCGCCCCGACCTGTGGTTCTTCGGCTGCCATTTCATCGGCGACCCGGTGATGCCCGGTTGCCTGGGCCTGGATGCGATGTGGCAGCTCACCGGTTTCTACCTCACCTGGCTAGGCGCCCCCGGACGTGGCCGTGCACTGGGCTGCGGTGAAGTGAAGTTCACCGGCCAGGTGCTGCCCGACGCCAAGCGCGTCAGCTACGAAATCGACATCACCCGCGTCATCAACCGCAAGCTGGTCATGGCGCAGTCCGATGCGCGCATGCTGGTCGATGGCCGCGAAATCTACACCGCCAAGGACCTCCGCGTAGGTCTGTTCACTTCTACCGAGAACTTCTGATGCGTCGCGTCGTCATTACCGGAATGGGCATCACCTCGTGCCTGGGCAACGATCTGGACACGGTGTCTTCCGCCCTGCGTGAAGGCCGTGCCGGCATCCGCAGCCTGCCCGACCATGCCGAAGCCGGCCTGCGCAGCCACGTCGGCGGCAACATCGAACTGGACCTGGACGCGCAGATCGACCGCAAGCTCAAGCGCTTCATGAGCGATGCCTCCGCCTACGCCTACATCGCCATGCGCGACGCCATCGCCGATGCCGGCCTGGACGAAGCACAGGTGGTCAACCCGCGCACTGGCCTCATCGCCGGCTCCGGCGGCGGCTCCAGCCAGTGGCAGGTGGAATCGGCCGACATCCTGCGCGCGCGTGGCGTGCGCAAGGTCGGCCCGTACATGGTGCCGCGCACCATGTGCTCCACCGTGTCGGCCTGCCTGGCCACCGCGTTCCAGATCAAGGGCCTGAGCTATTCGCTGTCCGCCGCCTGCGCCACCTCGGCGCATTGCATCGGCGCCGCCGCCGACCTGATCCGCCACGGCGCCCAGGACGTGATGTTCGCCGGTGGCGGTGAAGACCTGCACTGGTCGATGAGCGTCATGTTCGATGCGATGGGCGCGCTGTCCACCCGCTTCAACGACACCCCTGCCACCGCGTCGCGTCCGTACGACAAGGACCGCGACGGCTTCGTCATCGCCGGCGGCGGCGGCATGCTGGTGCTGGAAGATTACGACCATGCCGTGGCGCGCGGTGCGCGCATCCATGCCGAACTGGTCGGCTACGGCGTCACCTCCGACGGCGCCGACATGGTCGCCCCGTCCGGCGAAGGCGCGGTGCGTTGCATGCACATGGCCATGCAGAACCTGACCGGCCCGATCGACTACCTCAACACGCATGGCACCTCGACCCCGCTCGGCGATGTCACCGAGTTGAAGGCCGTGCGCGAGGTGTTCGGCGACGCGATTCCGCCGCTGTCGTCGACCAAGGCGCTGTCCGGTCACTCGCTGGGCGCGGCCAGCGTGCACGAGGCGATCTACTGCCTGCTGATGATGCGCGACGGCTTCATCGCCGGCTCGGCCAACATCGGCGAACTGGACCCGGCGGTGGAAGGCTTCCCGATCGTGCGCGAAACCCGGGACATGCCGTTGAACACGGTGATGTCCAACAGCTTCGGGTTCGGCGGCACCAATGCCGCGCTGGTGTTCGGGCGGGTGTGATCGCCTTGCGGGATGAGTGCAAAAGACCCGGCCATGTGCCGGGTTTTTTGTGGGGTGACGGTTGGAAAGATGCGGGTGGAATGACGGGGGGAATTCCAGGTAGAGCCGACTGTCAGTCGGCTGCCTTTGGCGGGCCAATGATCGCGCTTCGCGCTTAGCCGACTAACAGTCGGCTCTACCTTTCGGCTCTACCTTTCGGCTCTACCTTTCGGCTCTACCTTTCGGCTCTACCTTTCGGCTCTACCTTTCGGCTCTACCTTTCGGGTTTACCTTTCGGGTTTACCCTTCGGCTTCAGCGTCGCTTTGCAGCAGCGGAAGCAGCAGTGCGTGGGCGTCGGTGAGCGATTCCACGATGCGGTGGCCGAGCGCGCGCAGGTCGGCATCCGGGTGCACCAGGTCCGGGACCTGGATCGCGGTCATGCCCGCGCCAACCGCCGCGCGGATGCCGGCCGGCGAGTCTTCCAGCGCCAGGCAGCGCGCCGGGTCCTTGCCCAGTTTCCGCGCCGCCAGCAGGTAGATGTCCGGCGCCGGCTTCGGGTGGGCCACGTCGCTGCTGGTGACCACGTGGTCGAAGTAGCCCAGCAACCCCGCCGCCGCCAGTTTGCGCGACGCGCGCGGCTCGCGCGTGGAGGTCGCCACCGCGCGCGGCAGGGCGTGCGCCTGCAGCAGCTGCAGCAGCGCCACGATGCCCGGGCGCAGCGGCAGCCCCTGCTGGGTGCGCGCTTCATACAGGGCGTGGCAGCGCGCATACAGCGCGGCCACCTGCGCGGCGTCGATGTGGCGCAGCAGCCGCTGTTCGCAGTCGCGGTCGCCGAGTCCGACCATGCCCAGCCAGAAGTCGTCGGCGAACGGCAGCTGCAGTTCCCGCGCCGCCTGCGACCAGCACGCGATGGACACCCGCTCGCTGTCGATCATCAGGCCATCCATGTCGAAGATGACCGCCTCGGGCAGGAACGGCAGCGCGGCAATGGCGGTCATGGCGCGTCGGTCAGGTGCCCGGTGAACAGCGTGTCCAGGTCGCCCGCATCAAGCATGCGCCACTCGCCTTCGGGCAGATCGCCCAGCGACAGCCCACCGATGCGGCTGCGGTGCAGGGCCTGCACGTGGTTGCCCACCGCAGCGAACATGCGCCGGGCCTGGTGATAGCGGCCCTCGTGCAGCACCAGCTCCGCGTCGCGCGGCGAGCGCACGTGCAGTTCGGCCGGCAGCAGCGGTTTGTCGTCGGACTCCAGCAGCAGGCCGCCGCTGGCGAAACGCGCCGCTTCATCGCCGGCCAGGTCCTGCGCCAGCGTCACCTGGTAGGCCTTGTCCAGCCGCGACTTCGGCGACACGATCCGATGCAGCAGCGCGCCGTCATCGGTCATCAGCAGCAGCCCGCTGGTATCGCGGTCCAGCCGACCCACCGACGACAGCAGCGGCGAACGCTCGCGGAAACGCGGCGGCAGCAGGTCGTAGATCAGCCGGCCCTTGTCCTTGGTCGAACAGGTGTAGTCGCGCGGCTTGTGCAGCATCAGGGTCAGCCCCAACGGCGGGTCCAGCGGCTCGCCCTCGACCCGGATGTCCGCGTGCGCCACCTGGTCGTCGGCATACAGCACCTCGCCGTCCGCATCGGTGATGAGCCCCTCGCGGAACATGCCCTGCACCTGCTTGCGGCTGCCGTAGCCCAGGTTGGCCAACAGCTTCACCAGCTTCATGCGCGGCCCCCGCGGCCCCACTTCGGCTCGGTACTGCGCGGCGCCCGGGCGGGACCGGCGCTGCTGCTGGCCTTGGTCGCCTCGATCAGCTTGAAGCCGTCGCGCTCGGCAGCCACCCGGACCTGGCCGAAGCTTTCATTGAGGATCTGCTCGTACGGCAGGTGGCGGTTGGCCACCAGCCACATCCGCCCACCCGGGCGCAGCGCCTGCGCCGCCACGGCGATGAATCGCTGGCCGATGTCCGGACGGTCGGCGCGGGCCGGGGTGTGGAACGGCGGATTGGTCACGATGAAGTCGTAGCGGCCTTCAATGCCGGCGGTGACGTCCTGCCAGTGGAAGCCCAGCCGCGCCGGCGAGCCCAGCGCCTCCAGGTTCACCCGGGCCAGTGCCAGCGCGCGCCCTTCCGCTTCGAACAGGTCCAGCCCGGTCACCTTCGGGCAGCGCTGCAGCACTTCGCTGGACAGGTAGCCGAAGCCGGCGCCCAGGTCGGCACCGTGGCCGGCCAGGTCGGCCGGCAGCTGTTCCACCAGCAGCGCCGAGGCCGGGTCGATCCGGTCCCAGGCGAAGATGCCCGGGCGACTCTGGAACCGCCCGCCCAGGATCGGGCGCGGCGCGTCCAGCGCCTCCCAGCGCTGGGCCAGCGTGGCGTCGTGCTGGCCGTTCAGCGGCGGGGTCCAGTACACCCGGCAGTGGTTCTTGGTCATCTTCCCGCCCAGCCCGGCCAGCTGCTGCAGGTCGCCCTCACCGGAGCGCGCGCCTTCATTGTTGTGCTGGCAGGCCACCACGATGCCGCCCGGGGCGGCCAGGGCCAGGGCCCGGGCGAACAGGGCCCGGGCCTCCTCACGCTGGCGCGGCGGCAGCACCAGCACCAACGCGTAGCGGGTGCCATCCTCGGCCAGCTGCTGCTCGTCACGCACGGTCCAGCCACTGGCTTCCAGTGCGTCGGCGAACGGGCGGAAGCTCTGCTCGCAGACCAGCTGCCCGGGCTGCGCGCGTTCACGCAGCGGCCAACCGTCGCGGGCGCGCAGGAACAGCACCGGCCCGTTTGGCCAGCTCAGCGCGCCGCCGAAGGGCAGCAACAGGGTTTCCAGGGGAGCGTCGTGCTGGGCAGCCATGCGGGGGCACATCTTGAAAAGAGAGCGCCATTCTACCGTTTCGCCCCATCGGCCTCGTTCCTGACGCAATTTGCGTTTATTCAACGCTGCCTTGATGCCATCGCAACATGCACTGGGTCAGGGTGAAGGCTCATTCGTAACGGAGGTAGCTCATGCGCGCATTGTTCGTCGGTGGCGTGGTCGACAACAGCGAAATGGACCTGGAAGGCGCGCAGCCGCCGGTCCACTACCCCGAGGACACCGGCGGCGGGCACGCCCGTTACCGCCTGCACCAGATCGGCCGGCAGACCGATGGCAGCGTGGCCTATGCCGTATACGGGGCGCCGGACATTACCGATGAGGAAGTGGCGCGGGTCGCCGACGAGCGCGCCTATGCCCGCCGCTTCGAGGCCGAACCGCAGCTGTTCGAGCGTTGAGTCACGGTGCCGGGCCAGGCCCGGCACCCCTCATTCCACCGGGGGCAGCGAGCGCACCGCGCGGATCTGGTCCAGCCACAGCACGTGCTGCTGGTCGGGCGCGGCCAGGTCGTCCAGGCGCAGCTGGCCGTTGCTGCCTTCGTTTTCGCCCGCGTCGCGATACTGCTGCACCGTGGGCTGCACCGCCACGGTGCCGTGCAGCACGCTGCCGTCGTCGAGGGTGATCTCGACCTGGGTCTGGCCTTTCAGCTGGGGCAGCAGCGCCTCGAGCGCGGCGATGTCGGCCGGGTCGGTGTGGATGGTGGGGGCGTAGCGGGACATACCGATTATTCCTTTGGCGTCAGCGGTTGCCAGCCAGCACCGTGCGTACCGCCGATACCAGCTGGGCGACCGAATAGGGTTTGGCCACGTGCTCCTGGAAGCCCGACGCCAGCGCGCGCTTGCGGTCGTCGGCGCGGGCCAGGGCGGTTACCGCCACCACCGGCAACGCGTTCGCGTCCAGGCCGAATTCATTGCGCAGGGTGCTGACCAGGCCGTAGCCGTCCATGCCCGGCATGCCGATGTCGGTCAGCAGCACATCCACGTTCTCGTGCCCGCCAGCGTCCAACAGGGCCAGCGCTTCCCCGGCCGAGGCCGCTGCGGTCACCTGCGCGCCCTGCTCTTCCAGCAGCCGGCGCAGGTATTCCAGCACTTCGGGCTGGTCCTCCACCGCCAACAGGCGCAGGCCTTTCAGGGGATACGGTTCAATCAGCTGTTCGTGGATCGGGCCACTGAACACCTCGCGCAGCGGCCGGCCGTCGGCCTGCGGCTGGTAGCGGGGCAGCTGCACGGTGAATTCGGCGCCGCGGCCATGGCCCTCGCTGTTGGCAGTGACCGTGCCGCCGTGCAGTTCCACCAGCTGCTGCACGATCGCCAGGCCCAGGCCCAGGCCGCCGTGGCGGCGCGTGGTGGTGCCATCGGCCTGGCGGAACCGGCTGAACAGATGACGCAGGAATTCGGGGGCGATGCCGTCGCCGGTGTCGACCACGCTGACCGACCAGTGCGCGCCATCGGTGGTCAGGGTGACGGTGACCGACCCGGCCGCCGGGGTGAATTTGATCGCATTGCTGAGCAGGTTCCACAGCACCTGCTGCAGGCGGGTGGCGTCGCCCAGGACCAGCGCGGGCTCGTCCGGCATCACCAGCTGCATGTCCAGCGCCTTGCCTTCGGCCACCAGCTCCTGGGCGCGCAGCGCCTCGGTGAGCTGGGCGCGCAGGTCCAGCACTTCCACTTCCAGCTGTACCTTGCCCAGCAGCATGCTGCTCAGGTCCAGCATGTCCGAGATCAACCGCTTCTGCGCCATCGCGCTGTTGGCGATCACGCCCAGTCCCTTGAACAGCGGGCTGGTGTCGTCCACCCGCTGCAGCAGCAGTTCGCTCCAGCCCAGGATGGTGGTCAGCGGCGTGCGCAGTTCGTGCGACAAGGTGGCCAGGAATTCGTCCTTCAGCCGCGCCATGCTCTCCGCGGCGTTGCGCGCGGCGCGCTCGGACTGCAGCAGCTCCTCGCGCGCCATTTCGATCTCGCGCCGCTCGGTCACGTCGGTGCTGCTGCCGGCCAGCCCGATGAAACGCCCCACGCGGGAGAAGCGTGGCTGCGCGTTCATTTCCAGCCAGCGCCATTGGCCGTCGGCACGCAGGCCGCGCACCAGCACCTGCATCGAGCGCTGTGCCTTCAACGCGGCCTGCAGTTCGTACTCGAACACCGAGACGTCGTCCGGCTGCACCAGGCCGCGCCACACATCTTCCGGCACGCGTTGTTCGTCGCCGCCGAAGAATTCGCTGAAGGCGCTGTTGACGAAGCGCGCATGGCCCAGCTCGTCCAGCACCCACACCGGCATCGGCAGGCCGTCAGCAAGCGCGCTGAAGCGCGCCTCGCTCTCGGCCAGCTCCACTTCGATCTGCTTGCGGTTGGTGATGTCGAAGAACAGCACCGCCACCCGGCGCTCATGCGCCTCGCCGACCCGCATCGCTTCCACCGCATACCAGCGTCCCAGCGCGCGGGCTTCCAGCTCGAACTGCTGCGAACGGCCGGTCGTGGCGATCTGGCCATACACCCGGTACCACTCGCTTTCGTGGTTGGACTGCAGCTCGCTCATCAAGCGCCCGGACGCATTGCTCAGGCCGGTGTTGCGTTCGAAGGCCTCGTTCACTTCCAGGAAGCGGTAATCCACCCCCACGCCGTTCTCGATCATCACCTCGATGATGCAGAAGCCCGCGCTCAGCCCTTCCAGCACCGCGCGGTGCAGAGAAGGATCGGGCGCTGGAGCCACGGGGGGCGAGCGGGTCGGGGTCGATGCGGTCAGGCTGGACAAGGGGGTCAAAGGAAGCAACTGAAGGCGCAGAAGGAGACAGCATCTTCCAGAGCGCGTATTCGCAGCGTCAAGCATCGACCCCGAGTTGACGTAAGTGAACTGCTGCCGCACCCGCGGCCGGTGCCCGGTGTCTGGCAATTGTTCCGTCGGGGGATCGGGGTCACACTGCAGGACATCGCCCCTGAACTCCCCTGACCCGAGGTCCCGCCATGAACCGCAATCCCTTGCTGGCCGGTGCTTTGAGCTGCCTGCTGCTGTTCCTGGCGGGCTGCGCCTCGACCGGTCCGCGCACGGTCACCGCCCCGGATGCGCCCCGCGCGCTGAGCGCAGAAGGCCCGGTACGGGTCAGCTGGACCGACCCGGCGCAGTTCACCGAAATCCGCAACAGCCCCAACCGGTTCGAGGCCCAGAGCGGCAACTGGGTCGTTGAACTGGCCACCTACCTGCGCACGACCGCCAGCAAGCGCCTGGCTCCCGGCCAGACGCTGGAGGTGCAGATCACCGACATCAAGCGCGCCGGCGACTTCGAGCCGCAGAACGGCCCGCGCGGCAACGACATCCGGATCATGCGCAACATCTACCCGCCGCGGATGACCCTGACGTTCACCCTGCGCGATGCCCAGGGTGCGGTGCAGCAGCAGGGCGAGGAGAAGCTGGTGGACATGGGGTACCTGACCAACACCGGCCTGCTCAGCAACAACGACCCGCTGCGGTACGAGAAGTACATGCTGGACAACTGGCTGCGGCGCCTGCTGCCGTCGCCGTCTAGCCGCCGCTGAGCACCCGCGCCACGCGCTTGACCGCGCACGGCAGCTGGTAGGCGCTGACCTTGCACAGCGGGGCCAGCACGTCCAGGCGCGGCGCATCGCCCCATAGCGTCACCGTGCTGCCCACCCCGGCCTGCGGCAGGTCGGTCAGGTCCACGGTCAGCATGTCCATCGAGACCCGGCCGATCAGGTGGCCGGGCTGGCCATCGATCTGCACCGGGGTGCCGTTCGGGGCGAACTGCGGGTAGCCGTCTGCATAGCCCAGCGCCACCACGCCGACCCGGGTCGGCCGCTCGGCCACGAAGCGCGCGCCGTAGCCGACCGGTTCGCCCACGCCGATCTCGCGGGTGGCGAAGATCCTCGACTGCATGGTCATCACCGGGCGCAGGCGCTCGGTGGCGGGGGTGTGGGCAGCCAGCGGGTTGGCCCCGTACAGCATCAGGCCCGGGCGTACCCAGTCGCTGCGCACGTCCGGCCAGCCCAGCAGCGCCGGCGAATTGCACAGGCTGGTTTCGCCGGCCAGGCCGTCGATGGTCGCGGCGAACAGGTCGGCCTGCTCACGGGTGCGCGGGCTGTCCAGTTCGTCGGCGCGGGCCATGTGGCTCATCAGCACCATCGGCGCCACCTGCGGCAACGCCGACAGGCGCGCGTGCGCGGCGCGGAACTCCGTCGGCGACAGCCCCAGCCGGTGCATGCCGCTGTCCAGCTTCAGCCAGATCTGCAGCGTGGCGTCGGTCTGGAAGGCTTCCACCGCCTCCACCTGCCACGGCGCGGCGACCGCGAACCACAGCCGGTGCTGCACGATGAGCGGCAGCTCGTCGGCGTCGAAGAAGCCTTCCAGCAGCAGGATCGGCCCGGCGATGCCGGCCGCGCGCAGTTCCAGCGCTTCTTCGATGCAGGCCACGCCGAACGCGTCCGCTTCGCCGTCCAGCGCACGCGCGCAGGCCACGGCGCCGTGGCCATAGGCGTCGGCCTTTACCGCGGCCAGGGTCTTGCGACCGCCGCCCAGTTCACGGGCCAGGCGGAAGTTGGAGCGCAACGCGTCCAGGTCGATCAACGCGCGGGCTGGACGCATGCTTTGGGTTCACTGTGGTGGACGGAGGCGGCGTGGTGGCCGCCATAACGGAAGATATCCAGGCCCTCGGTGCTGATCTGCGGCTGGCGCGCGCTCATCAGGTCGGCCAGGTAACGGCCCGAGCCGCAGGCCATGGTCCAGCCCAGGGTGCCGTGGCCGGTGTTGAGGAACAGGTTGCGGTACGGCGTGGCGCCGATCACCGGCGTGCCATCCGGAGTGGCCGGGCGCAGCCCGGTCCAGAATTCGGCGCGGCCGAGGTCGCCGCCGTGCGGATACAGGTCGCCCACCACTTTTTCCAGGGTCGCGCGCCGGCGCGGCGACAGCGACAGGTCGAACCCGCCCACTTCGGCCATGCCGCCCACACGGATGCGGTCGTCGAAACGGGTCACCGCCACCTTGTAGCTCTCGTCCAGGATCGTGGAGGTCGGCGCCATGGCCGCGTCGGTGATCGGCAGGGTCAGCGAATAGCCCTTCAGCGGGTACACCGGCAGGCGCATGCCCAGCGGCGCCACCAGCGACGGCGAATAGCTGCCCAGCGCCACCACGTAACGGTCGGCGGTGTCCACCTTGCCGTCGATGCGCACGCCGGTGATGCGGTTGCCATCGCTTTCCAGTCCGGCGATGTCCTGGTCGAAGCGGAATTCCACCCCGGCGTCCATGGCCATCTGCGCCAGGCGGCGGGTGAACAGCTGGCAATCGCCGGTCTGGTCGCGCGGCAGCCAGAGCGCGCCCACCAGGGTGTCGGCCACGGCGGCCAGGGCCGGTTCGTGGGCGATGATGCCGGCGCGGTCCAGCACTTCATACGGCACGCCGTACTCGGCCAGCACGTCGATGTCCTGCGCGGACGCATCCAGCTGCTGCTGGGTGCGGAACAACTGGGTGGTGCCCAGGTCACGGCCTTCGAATTCGATGCCGGTCTCGGCGCGCAGCTGGTTCAGGCAGTCGCGGCTGTACTCGGACATGCGCACCATGCGCGCCTTGTTGATCGCGTAGCGCTCGTGGGTGCAGTTGCGCAGCATCTGCGCCAGCCAGCGGTACTGGTCCAGGTCCAGGCCGGGGCGGATGGCCAGCGGTGCGTGTTCGGAGAACAGCCACTTCACCGCCTTCAGCGGCACACCGGGGGCAGCCCACGGAGAGGTGTAGCCGAACGACAGCTGGCCGGCATTGGCGAAGCTGGTTTCCAGGGCCGGACCGGGCTGGCGGTCGACCACGGTGACTTCAAAACCGGCCTGCCGCAGGTACCAGGCACTGGTGGTGCCGATTACCCCGCTGCCGAGGACGAGAACGCGCATGAGACCTCTCCAACCCGATCATTCCCTGCACTGGAGCGTGCCGGGACCATAATTGGGCAAGTATATTCCGCCCAAACCACGTATTTCTGCTGTTTTTGGCCTCGTTGGCAGGGTATTGTCCCGTCAACACCCCCAAGAGGCTGACGCCATGGCTGCGCGCCCCCGCGAGCTGGACAAGATCGACCGCAGGATCCTGCGCATCCTGCAGGAGGAAGGGCGGATTTCCTTCACCGAACTGGGCGAACGGGTCGGCCTGTCCACCACTCCCTGCACCGAGCGGGTTCGCCGGCTGGAACGCGATGGCGCGATCACCGGCTACTACGCCCGGCTCGACCCGCAGTACCTCAAGGCCAGCCTGCTGGTGTTCGTGGAAATCAGCCTGGCCTACAAGTCGGGCGACATCTTCGAGGAATTCCGCCGCGCCGCGCTGAAGCTGCCCAACGTGCTCGAATGCCACCTGGTGTCGGGCGATTTCGATTACCTGCTGAAAGCGCGGATCAGCGAGATGGCGTCGTACCGAAAACTGCTGGGCAGCACGCTGCTGACCCTGCCGCATGTGCGCGAATCCAAGAGCTACATCGTGATGGAAGAAGTGAAGGAGACGCTGACCTTGCCGATTCCGGATTGAGCGGCGCGCACTGCAGCGCCCACGTGCAGAAACGCAAAGGGCGGCGCGCTTGCGCGCACCGCCCGTGGAGCTGCCTACCAGCACATCAACGCTGCTGTTTCTGATCCTGGTGGCGCTGGTCCTGCTGTTTGCCACCTTTCTGGTTCTGCTGGTCCCATTGCTGCTGGTTCTGCTGGCCCGGCTTCTGGTTCTGCTGGCCCTGCTGATCCTGCGGCATCTTGCCGGGATTACTCTTCTGCTGATTAGACATGAGTGCACCTTCTACAACCATTGGGGATGCGCGGTCTTGCGGCGCACGTGCAGAATCGGTCGGAAGCGGTTAATCGCAGGCGAAATTGCGGTGAGTTGCGGCGTTGACACAGATGACTGCGCCCACGGGTTGTGCAATGTTCATGCATCAGGGTTTGACGCGCTGGCCGTCGCCACTGGGCACCGCGTCGTAGTAGCGACCGGTACGCGTGTCCAGCACGCGGTTCGGACCCACCTGCTTCATGCCCGGCACGATCCGGCCGTGGGCGTCGTAGACCTTCAGGGGCGCGGTGGTGGCAGGCGGGGTGAACGGCTGCACCTGCGCCGGCCCCTGGCTCTGGATGGGGTGGGTACCCAGCTGCCGGGTGGTCTGCGCCGGCGTCTTGACCGGTTCCATCCGCCCGGACAGGCTGTCGGCAGGCGTGGGCGTGGGCGCCCGCGTGGGCGCGGGGACCGTGACCGGCCGGGTGTCGGTGGGATTGCGCGGGGCGGCGATCTGCGCCGACGCGATCACCGGCGCCAGCACACACAGGGATACGGCAAGCCGGAACAGGCGATTCATGGTGGGCTCCACACGGGGGTCAGGCATTCACCCTGCACCTGCGCGCGTGTCAGCACCATGAACGCCCACCGCGCTTGCCTGCGCGGTCTCCCGCCCCCATTTCCAGTGCACCCCTCCTGAGGACTGCCCATGACTGCGTTCGATCTCTCCCCGCCCAGCGACGCCCAGCGCCAGGCGCTGGTTGCCGGGCTCAGCGCGGACGAGCAGCGCGTGCTGCTGCACCACGGTACCGAAGCCCCGTTCTGCGGCGTCTTCCTGGACAACAAGCAGGACGGCGTCTACGGCTGCCGCCTGTGCGGCCTGCCTCTGTTCCGCTCCAGCACCAAGTTCGACTCCGGGACCGGCTGGCCGAGCTTCTTCGCCCCGTTCGACCCCGCCCATGTCCGCGAAATCCGTGACGCCAGTCATGGCATGGTGCGAACCGAGATCGTCTGCGCCCGCTGTGAGAGCCACCTCGGCCATGTATTCCCGGACGGCCCGGCCCCCACCCATGAGCGGCACTGCCTGAACTCGGTCTCCCTGTCGTTCACCCCCAACGGAACGCCCTACCCGGACCCGTTGCAGCGTGGTGGCGCCGAGGCACAGCCGGCAGGCTGAGCCTGCGTGCGCCTGCGTGCCCACCCACGGTGGGCACGTCGGGTCCGCTAGGTACGCACCGTTGGTGGGTACGCCGGATCAGGTAGGTACCCACCGTTGGTGGGTACGCCGGGTCAGGTAGGTACCCACCGTTGGTGGGTACGACGCGCCGACCAAAAGTGTGACGTCCAACCAACCCCGCCCTTCAGAACCCGGGCGTGAGGCCGACATGAAGGTATCCCCTTCCCCGCGTCCGCCCCATGCTCATCATTGTTGGTTTCCTCATCGTCATCCTCAGCGTGCTCGGCGGCTATGTAGGCGCCCACGGCAAGCTGGGCGCCCTGTGGCAACCGTACGAGCTGGTCATCATCGGCGGCGCGGCGCTGGGCGCGTTCCTGGTCGGCACCCCGCTCAAGACCGTCAAGCAGACCCTGCAGGCCACCGTGGGCGTGTTCAAGGGCCCGCGCTACAAGCAGCAGGACTACATCGACGTGCTGAGCCTGCTCTATGAGCTGCTCAACAAGGCGCGCCGCGAGGGGTTCATGGCGCTGGAAGACCATGTCGAGCGCCCGGCCGACAGCGCCATCTTCGCCAACTATCCCAAGGTGCAGGCCGACCACCATCTGGTCGACTTCATCACCGACTGCCTGCGCCTGATGATCGGCAGCAACATCGAACCGCACGAACTGGAACCGCTGCTGGAAATGGAGCTGGAAAAGCACCACGCCGAAGCCATGCAGCCCTCGGCGGTGCTCAACAAGGTGTCCGATGGCCTGCCCGGTTTCGGCATCGTGGCGGCGGTGCTGGGCATCGTGATCACCATGGGCTCGATCGGCGGCGAAATCACCGAAGTGGGCGCGCATGTGGCCGGCGCCCTGGTGGGTACCTTCCTGGGCATCCTGCTGGCCTATGGCTTCGTCAGCCCGCTGGCCGCAGCCGTGGAAGCGCGCGCCGAGCAGGACAGCCGCATCTATGAGTCGGTGAAGACCGCCCTGCTGGCCTGCCTGCGCGGCTACAACCCGAAGATCGCGCTGGAATTCGCCCGCAAGACCCTGCCGTCCAACGTGCGCCCCGGTTTCAGCGCGTTCGAAGCGCACCTGAAGACGGTCAAGTAAGGCACCGCCATGGCCGAGAACAAACCCACCGTCATCGTCCGCCGGGTCAGGAAGGCCGGGCATGGCGCGCACCACGGCGGCGCCTGGAAGGTGGCCTACGCCGACTTCGTGACCGCGATGATGGCGTTCTTCCTGGTGCTGTGGCTGATGGCGGCCACCACCAAGCCCGAGCGCGCGTCCATTTCCGAATACTTCCGCAACCCCAGTCCGCTGAGCGGGCAGAGCCCCACGCCGGCGCCCGGCATGGCCGGCCCGGGCGGCGCCAGCACCTCGATGATCAAGCTCGGCGGCGCCACCGACGTGTCGCGCGGCAACAGCAACGACCCGTTCCAGAACCACCAGGCCGAACGCCCGGTGCCGCAGGAAGACGAGCGCGAGCGTGAGAAGAAGCAGCTGGAAGTGCTGAAGCAGGAGCTGGAAGAAGCGATCAGCAAGAGCCAGGCGCTGGAGCCGTTCAAGGACCAGCTGCTGCTGGACCTGACCCCGGAAGGCCTGCGCATCCAGATCGTGGACAAGCAGAACCGGCCGATGTTCGACATGGGCAGTGCGGCACTGAAGGGCTACACGCGCGACATCCTGCGCGAGCTGTCGCAGTTCATCAACCATGTGCCGAACCGGATCAGCATCACCGGCCACACCGACACCACCGCGTACAACGCCACCCACGGCTACAGCAACTGGGAGCTCAGCGCGGACCGCGCCAACGCCGCCCGCCGCGCGCTGCTGGACGGCGGCATGGCCGACGACAAGGTGACCCGCGTGGTCGGCCTGTCCTCGTCGGTGCTGTTCGACAAGACCCAGCCGGACAACCCGATCAACCGCCGCATCAGCATCGTGGTGATGACCAAGGCGGCGGAAGCGGCGGCGCTGGCCGGGTCCGGCCAGGAAGTGGCGTTGTCGCCGACCGTCCAGGACGCCGACATCCAGGCGGCCCAAGCCGCCCCGGCACCGGCCGCAGCCCCCGCCTCCGCCTCGCCCTGAGGCCTTCGGGCGTAACGACCAACGGTCGTTACCTACCGGGGGGCGTGGCCACGGGCCGCTCGTCCCAGCATCCCCGCGCAACCCCCACTACAATGGCGGTCTTTCCCGTACCGATAGACCGATTCCATGTCCAAGCAGTCCAAAGCCAAGCGCGACAAGCGCAAGAAGCTCCAGCCCAAGCGCCCGATCAACCGCCTCAACGCCCAGCAGCCGGTGCAGAACCATGCCGTGCTGACCAATGAGGACGGCCAGGTCGTCGCCGCGATCGGCCTGCAGGGCACCGAATGGCTGCTGGCCATCGGCGGCCAGACCATGGGCAACGCCGACAACCCGGTGCCGATGCTGGCCATGCTCAAGCACCTGTCCAACGTGCAGGAAAAGGAAGGCCGCAAGGTCAGCCTGGAATACTCGACCCAGCTGCAGCAGCTGATCGACGACCTGGCCGCCCACGAAGGCAAGACCGCCGACGAGTACCTGTCGCAGCTGGTTTCCGAGTTCGAAGGCGTGGAAGGTGAAGAAGGCGAAGACGCCGAGGCCGGCAGCGAAACCGCTGGCGAAGACGGCGCGGCTTCGGATCAGGCCGCCGAACCGGTCGCTGCTGACGCCGACGCCACCCCGGCAGCCAGCGACGACAAGCCGCAGGCCTGAGCCACGGCGACCCGGTGACGGTCTATATCGACGATGCCGTACACCCCTGGCGCGGCGAGCGCTGGGCGCATCTGATGGCCGACACCCTGCCCGAGCTGCACGCCATGGCGGCGCAGCTCGGGATTCCGCGGCGGGCCTTCCAGAACCGCCGCAGCGGCGCGCACTACGACGTGCCGGCCCCGATGCGCCTGAAGGCCATCGCGTTGGGCGCGCAACCCATTTCAAGGCACACCGATCGCGCCCTGGTGAAAGCGGTAATTGCCAACGCAAGAGCGCAGTATCAGCCGTAGCAGGGGTAGCGGGACTGGCGCCGGTATCGGCGGTAGAGCCGACGGTAGAACCGCCGGTAGAACCACCGGTAGAGCCGACTGTCAGTCGGCTGCCGTTGGCGCAGCACCAAGGTCCGCGCGAAGAGCTGCCGACTAACAGTCGGCACTACCGGTCATGGCGGTTTACCGGTCATGGCGGTTTACCGGTCATGGCGGTTTACCGGTCATGGCGGTTTACCGGTCATGGCGGTTTACCGACCATGGTCGTTGACCGGTGATGGCCGTTGCCCGGCCAAGGTCGTTGCCCGGTCGTGGCCCAGCGCCACATCACGCGCGCTCGGTCAGAAGGGGTCGGCGCCCGGCCTGACTTCCACGCCCAGCAGCGAACACAGCGCCAGCATGGCGTCGTCATCGCGGACAAGCGCCATCCAGCCGGCCAGGCCGCCGTTGCCGGTGTCCACGCTCCACAGTGAATAGTTGTGCTCGCGCAGGCGGTCGTAGGCAGTCGCCATCAACTGCGGCCCATCCACCCCGGCGGCGAAATCCTCATCGTCCAGGTCGCCGCCCCAGTCCAGCTGCAGGTTCCAGCGCGCTGCCAGTTCGTTCACCGCCGACATCAGCGACTCGGGATCGTCCCGCTCCACCTCGAACCCGGACTGCCAGGCGATGGCGGTCATCAGCGGCGCCAGCCACTCGGCCTCCTCGTCGACCTCCTCGCCGCTTTCCAGCAGCGCCTCGCGCCAGCGGTTGAACTGTTGCAGGGCCAGTTCGTCGTCGTTGGGGTTGATCAGCACGAACAGGTTCCAGATCCGTGCCTCGAAGTCGTCGTCCTCGAAGTCGCGTTCTTCCTCTTCGAAGTCGAAATAATCGCTGTTGTCGGGCATGACCGGTATTCCTGGAGACAGGCAGGCATTCTGCCGCGGCCGGGCGTTGGCAGGAAGCGAAATTCGGTGGCAGCGGCCGCACGGTTTATCCTGTGCGCCTGAAGACGGCCGTGGTGGCCGTCAGCACCTGATGACCATGAGCGATACCCCTCCCGATCACCTGGCGATCAACCCGGCCAGCCCGTTCCACGATGCCGCTGCGCTGGAACGCGGCGTGGGCATCCGCTTCAACGATGTCGAACGCGACAATGTCGAGGAATATTCGGTCAGCGAAGGCTGGATCCGCGTACAGGCCGGCAAGGCCCGCGACCGTCGCGGCAACCCGATGACCATCAAGGTCAAGGGCACCGTCGTGGCGTACTACCTGGACCAGAAGCCGGCCGCGTAACCGGTCAACCGACCAACGGTCGGTTGCTACCCGGCATGGCGAACGGCGCGACCGGTAGCCACCGTGGTGAACCGCCTGACCGGTAACCACCCGGCGTGGCGAACGGCTTGACCGGTAGCCACCCGGCGGGGTGAACCGCCTGACCGTAACCACCCGCCGTGGCGAACGGCTTGACCGGTAGCCACCCGGCGGGGTGAACAGCGCGACCGGTCCACCCCTTCGACCGGTCGGTTGTTGCCGGGCCCCGCAATCGGGTGAACGGTCACGCGATTGCCGGCACGGTAGCGCCCGACCGTTGGTCGGGCGGGGCGTCAATCGCGTTGCCGCGTTTCCAGCAGATCCAGGTTGCGGATCAGCTTGCGCGAGATCTCATCGGAAATGCGCCCGCGCCGGGTCAGCCGGAACAGTTCTTCGCGCTCGGCGGTCAAGCCGGCACTGCGCAGCTGGCGGTAGCCCTGCTCCATGCGCGCCACCTTGCCAGGATCGGCGTCCGGGCCCTGCTCTTTTTCCAGGTTGCGCTGGTACAGCAGGCTGACCCGTGCCGCGGCATCGCTGTACAACTGGACGTTTTCCGTGCTCTGGTGTTCCACCAGTTCCTGGCGCTTGCGCTCCACCCCGGCCAGTGCGGCCTTGGACGCCATGCGCCGGGCCAGGTCTTCTTCCTTGCGCTCGCCCGAGTCGGCCGGCAGCTCCAGTCCCTTGAGCAGGCGTGGCAACGCCACGCTGGCACCGACCAGCGACACCAGGATCACCGCCGCCGCCAGGAAGATCACCAGGTCGCGGGCCGGGAACGCACTGCCGTCAGGCAGGAACAGCGGCAGGGTCAGCACGCCGGCGAGGGTGATGGCGCCGCGCACGCCGGCCAGCGAGGTCGCCACCACGATCCGCCACGACGTGCCCTGGCGCTCTTCGCCACGATGGCGCGCGCGCAGCAGGCTCCAGCGCAGCGACAACCACACCCAGCCCAGCCGCAGCAGCACCAGCGCCAGGTTGATCACCAGCACGTACACCAGCAGCCACCACGCATTGTGGTGGCCGCTTTCGCCCATGGTGGCGATGGCGCGTTCCACGATGCCGGGCAGCTGTTCGCCCAGCAGCACGAACATGATGCCGTTGAAGGAGAACTGCAGCATGTTCCACACCGCCGTGCGCTGCACGCGCATGCTGCCCGACACGCGGCCGGTGAGCTCCACGTAGCTCATGGTGATGCCGGCGGCCACCGCGGCCAGGATGCCCGACGCGTTGGCCTCTTCGGCCAGCAGGTAGGCCGCGAAGGGAATCAGCAGGTTGACCAGCAGCGCCGCGCCCGGTTCTTCGCCGAAACGGCGCCACAGCCAGCGCTGGAACGTGGACACGCCCAGCGTGACTGCCACGCCGATGGCCAGCCCGGCCACCGCCACCCACAGGAAGGTCAGCGAAGCGTCAGCCAGTGAGAACGTCCCGGTCATCACCGCCGCCACCGCGAAGCGGAAGCAGACCAGGCCGGAGGCATCGTTCAACAACGATTCGCCTTCCAGGATGTGCAGCAGGCGTTTGGGGATCGGCGCGCGCGCGGCAATGGAACTCACCGCCACCGGGTCGGTCGGGGAAATGATCGCAGCCAGCGCGAAGGCCACCGCCAGCGGCATCACCGGAATCATCCAATGAATCAGGAAACCGGCGCCGATCACCGTGATCACCACCAGCCCGAACGCCAGCTCCAGGATCACGCCCTTGTCGCGGAACAGGCCCTGTTTGGGAATGCGCCAGCCGTCCAGGAACAACAGCGGCGGCAGGAACAGCAGGAAGAACATCTCCGGTTCCAGCGCGTGGCCGCGGTTGAATACCCCCGCGATCACCGCGCCCAGTCCGATCTGCACCAGGGGCAGCGGCAGCGACAGCGGCAGGACGCGGACCAGGTAGCCGCTGGCGACTACCGCCACCAGCATCGCCAGGACGACTTCAATCGTATGCATGCGTTTTCCAGAAAGCCTGGAAAAAAATTACCACACCCATCCCGAACCGCGGGCGACAGGCCTGTAGGCAGCGCTCAAGCCGCTTCGCCGTCGAAGCGGTAGATGTCCATGGCCAGCATGCCGGCATCGATCCCGGCATCGATGCGCTGTGCACCGAGCGCCTCGCCACCGACCGCACCCAATGCGAAATGCACGGGCTGGAAGTGCTCGTCGGTCGGATGCGCGCGTTCGGCGTACGGCGCCTGGCGGCGGTAGTCGAGCAGTGCATCGCTGTCGTCGGCCTGCAGGCGCTGCTCCACCCATTCGATGAAGGGGCGCACGTACGGCGCTTCACCGCCGTGCTGGTACTGGCGGAAATCGTGCAGGTTGTGGGTGATGCTGCCCGAGCCCACCAACAGCACGCCCTGCGCGCGCAGCGGCGCCAGCGCGCGGCCCAGCGCGAACTGGTGCGCCGGCCCCTGCAGCGGCTGCAGCGCCAGCGGCACCACCGGAATGTCGGCCTGCGGGTACAGCAGCCGCAGCGGAACCCAGGCGCCGTGGTCGAGCCCGCGCGCCGGATCCAGCGCCGTCGGCAAGCCGGCGTCGGCCAGGCGCTGCGCGACCTCGGCCGCCAGCGCCGGATCGCCCGGGGCCGGGTACTCCAGGTCGAACAGCGCCTGCGGGAAACCACCGAAGTCGTGGACGGTAGGCGGCTGCGGGTGTGCGCCCACCACCGGCTGGCGGGTCAGCCAGTGCGCCGACGCCATCACGATCGCGCGCGGCCGCGGCAGCTGCGCGGCCAGCTCGGCCAGGCGAACGCCCACCCGCCCCGGCTGCAGCGCGGTCATCGGCGAACCGTGGGAGATATACAGCGACGGCAGGCGGGTCATGGGGGCTCCAGCAGACGAATGCATCGGGAACGATGCGACGCAGCTTATTGCTTTCATCGGTGATGATAAATGCCAAAACCAGCGCGCATTGTTCCACTGGCGGCACTCCAGACGGTGGCGCCTGACGATGCCCAATGGCGGCACCGGATGGCGGCACCGGATGGCGGCGCCTGATCGTGGCACCTGATCGTGGCACCTCTTTGCGGCACCTCTTTGCGGCACCTCTTTGCGGCACCTCATGGTGGCACCTCATGGTGGCACCTCATGGTGGCATCTACTGGTGGCATCTGCTGGTGGCATCTACTGGTGGCATCTACTGGTGGCATCTACTGGTGGCATCTACTGGTGGCATCTACTGGTGGCATCTACTGGTAGCGCCGACTGTCAGTCGGCTGCTCTTCGCTGCAGCACATGGCCGCCCGTAGCCCCGCGCCTGGTCATGCAGCCGACTGACAGTCGGCGCTACCGTTTGGTCTCCCGGCCGCCGCGTTACGCGGCGGCGGTTTCAAGCCTGCCAATGACGTCGGCCAGCGGTGCCGGCCGGCCCAGCAGGTAGCCCTGCACCTGGTCGCAGCCGTGCGCGGCCAGCCACTCATGCTGCCCCTGGGTTTCCACGCCTTCGGCGATCACGGTCAGGCCCATGCTGTGGCCCAGCGACAGCAGCGCGCGGCAGATGGACGCATTGCGCGGATTGATTTCCACGTCCGCGACGAAGCTGCGGTCGATCTTCAGGATGTCCAGCGGCAGGTGCTGCAGGTAGGACATGTTCGAATAGCCGGTACCGAAGTCGTCCAGCGAAATATGGATGCCCTGCTCATGCAGGCGCTGCATGGTCTGCTTGGCCTGGCCCGGCTTGCGCATCAGGCTGCTTTCGGTCAGCTCCACCTGCAGCGCCCCGCGCGCCAGCCCGAATTCCTGGCTGGCACGCTGGAACTCGGCGACCAGGTCGCTGTTGAAGAACTGCACCGCCGACACGTTCACCGCGATCGGCAGGTCCCAGCCAGCGTCCACCAGCTGGCGCTGCGCACGCGCCGCTTCGCGGATGACCCAGCGGCCCAGCGCCAGGATCAACCCGGTGTCTTCGCACAACTGGATGAACTCGCCGGGCGGAATGAAACTGCCGTCGGCCTGCGGCCACCGCAGCAATGCTTCCAGCGCCGCCGGCGCGCCATCGCTGGCGTGGCAGATGGGCTGGAAATACAGCGCGAATTCGGCGTCGATCGCACTGTGGATGCGGCCGGCCAGGCGCAACCGGTCGGCCAGCCGCGAACTCACCGCGCTGTCGAACCAGGCGATCACGCTGCCTTCGTCGCGCGCGGCGTGTGCGGCCTGCGCAGCCATGCCGATCACCTGTTCGGCGCTGACCACATCGCCGTCGAACTTCACCGCCACGCCGATGCGCGGCTCGAACTGGTGCAGCCAGTCCTGCCCGCGCACCGGCTCTGACACGGTCTGCACCAGCGTATCCAGCGCGCTCTGGCGCTCATGGTCGTCGCGGATGGCGAAGATGAAATCTTCCGCCGGCTGGAACGCCAGCAGCCCATAGCGCACGCCCAGGCCGCCCAGGCGCTTGGCCATGGCCTGCAGCACCACCTCGCCCACTTCGCGGCCCAGGGTGTCGGCCACCAGCTGCAGCCCGCGGAACTGCACGTAGGCAATGGTGTAGCTGCCGCCCTCTTCATCCAGCTGCGCGGCCAGCGCGCGCGTGTTGAGCAGGCCGGTGGCCGGGTTGTGGGTGGCGTGGTAGGCCAGGTCACGCTCGTAGGCCATGCGGTCGCTGATGTCCTCGGCCAGCACCAGGCAGGCCTCGCGCCCGTCGAAATCCAGCCGCGCCAGGTGCGCACGCACTTCGAACACGGTGCCGTCCTTGCGCCGGTGCAGGCGCACCTTGGCGTCCTGCAGGTCGCCATTGGCGGCGTTGGCAATGGCCCCGCGGATCTCGTCCCAGCCTTCGCGCGGGCGGATGTCGAGGATGCTCATCCCCAGGAATTCGTCGCGGCTGTAGCCGTACTGGCGCACCGCCGCTTCATTGACTTCCAGGAAGCGCAGGGTGTCCGGGTCGAACACCCAGAATGGTGCCGGATTGCGGTCGAACAGCAGGCGGAACTGGCGCTCGGCCTGCTGCGCGCGGGCCAGCGCCTGCACGCGTTCGCTCACATCGGTCAGCGCCCCGATCATGCGCCGTTCCTGGTCGGTGCCGCCGACCTGCTGGCCCCGCGCGGAGACCCAGTGGATGATGCCGCCCGGCAGCACGATGCGGAACATCTCATCCAGCACCCCGTTGCTGGCGAAGGCGTGGTGGAAGGCGTCCTGCAGCCGCTGCGCGTCCTCGCGGTGCACGCGGGTGAAGAACTCGGCCACCGGTAGGGAATCCAGCGCAATGCCGAAGACCTCGCGGGCCAGCGGCGACCAGCGCAGCACGGCAGCGTCTTCGTCCACCGTCCAGGTGCAGATCTTGCCGACCTGGTGGGCCATGCGCAGCTCGGCGTGGCCGGTGCGCAGCTCGGCGCTCATCGCATCCTGGCGGCGGGTCGCACGGCGCAGGCTGGTGTAGACCAGCGCGAACGCGCCCCAGTACAGCAGGTACAGGCCCAGCGAGGCCTGCACGTAGGGCCACCACGGCGCCAGCACGTCCTGCCGGGCCAGGCCGGCGTACACCGCCAACGGGTAGGCGGCCAGGGTGGTCAGGGTGGAAATGCGCTCGACCTTGTCGATCGGGCTGTTCTCGATGCCCAGCGGGGTGATCGAATCGCGGCCTACCAGGTCGCGACGCTGCAGCTTGAAGCGCTGGCCGGTCAGGCCGTCATTGTCCGGGCTGCGCGCCAACACGTGCCCGGCCACATCGCTGATCGAGACCACGCCGTGATGGCCGATATCCAGGCCGCTGATGATCGACTGCAGTTCGCTGGTGTGCAGCCGGGTCAGCAGCCAGCGGTCCTCGCCCATGCGCAGCGCCAGCGGCACCACCCAGCGGCGCATGCCCAGGTCCTGCGGCGGGCCCAGGTACAGCTGGCTGTCCGCACCGCGGTTGTTCTCCACGATCCAGAGCGGCAGGGTCAGGTCACCGCCGCCACTGGTCAGGGCGCGGCCGAACTGGTCCACCACCACGATGCTTTCCAGCTCCGCATGCCGCTGCAGCACGCCGTCGATGGCCTCGTCCAGCAGGTCCGGCGCCTGGCCCGGCACCCGTTCGAACAATTGGGTGCCGTCGGCGGCAATGCCGCGCATGGCCCGCTCCAGGTTGCGCAGTTCCAGCCGCAGCAGGCGCTGCGACCCGGTGGCCAGCGAGGTGCTCTGGCGTTGCGCGGCCTCGTGCCGGCGCTGGTAGTCGTTGGCCAGCATCACCGCCAGGCCCACGCCCAGCAGCACGCCCATGCTGACGCCCAGCCAGACGATCGTGCGCAGTGGCCGCGCCATCGGTTGGCTCAGCGCGGGCATCGCGACTCTCTACCTCGGTGACCGCCTGACTTCATGTAAACGCTTCCTGGTTTCCCCAAACCTGAGCGGCCGACGTCGCACTTTCTTGACGTCCCTGCAGCCCGTTCCCCACGGGCCGCGCCTTGGCACAGCGCCTTGTCCCCAGCATGCACCAGCCGGCGCCGCGCGGGAAGAGGTGAGACGGGCGTCACATCGGGAGCCTTGGTGCCCGGTGCGGGATGCCGGGATACCGGGCCAACGGCCCGACGCACGAATGGCCGGGGGCCCATTGGGATCGGGGTCAATCAACCAGTGACTTCGGTAATTGGAGCTGTCTGGCTGGGCCGGGGCTGCCCTGCGTCGGAGTGGCGGGCGATAGACTTGGGGTTTCCCCGTTGCCTGAGAAGTTCATGTCCAAGCTGCGCCGCTCCACCCTGATGCTTGCCGTTGCCGCCAGCCTGTCGCTGGGCCTGGCCGCCTGCGACCGCGATGCCACCGCGCCGGGCGCTGCCCCGGCCGCCGACAGCGCCGCCACCCCGCCCGCCGCACCCAAGCCGCAGCTGGGCAGCTTCGGCTTCGACGCCACCGGCATGGACCGCAGCATCGCCGCCGGCGATGACTTCTTCGGCTTCGCCAACGGCACCTGGGTGAAGAACACCGAAATTCCGGCCGACCGCTCCAGCTTCGGCAGCTTCAATGTCATCGCCGAGAAGACCCTGGCCGACACCCGCGCCATCCTCGAAGGCGCCGCCGCCAACACCCAGGCTTCCGGTGAAACCAAGCTGATCGGCGACTACTACGCCGCCTTCATGGACGAGGCCGGGATCGAATCGCGCGGCATGGCGCCGGTCAAACCCGAGCTTGACGCCATCGGCGGCATCGCCGACAAGGCCGCGCTGGCCACCGCGCTGGGCGGCACTTTGCGCGCCGACGTGGACCTGCTCAACGCCACCAACTTCTACACCGACCGCCTGTTCGGCACCTGGGTGTCGGTGGACCTGCTGCAGCCGGACCGCAACGCACCGTACCTGGTGCAGGGCGGCCTGGGCCTGCCCGACCGCGACTTCTACCTGCAGGGCGGCCGCATGGCCGAGATCCGCAAGCAGTACCAGGCCTATATCGCCCAGGTACTGCAGCTGGCCGGCGTGGCCGATCCGGCGGCGAAGGCGCAGCGCATCCTGGCGCTGGAAACCCGCATCGCCCAGGCCCACGCCACGCAGGAAGAAACCAACGACGTGGCCAAGGGCGCCAATGCGTGGAAGCAGGCCGACCTGAGCGCCAAGGCACCGGGCATGGACTGGGCCGCGTTCCTGGCCGCCGCCAGCCTGGACAAGCAGGACGACTTCATCGTGTGGCAGCCCAAGGCCGTGGCCGGCATCTCGCGCCTGGTTGCCACCGAGCCGCTGGACGTGTGGAAGGACTACCTGACCTTCCACGCCCTGGACCGCGCCGCGCCGTACCTGCCCAAGGCCGTGGCCGACGCGCGCTTCGCCTTCCACGGCACCGTGCTCAACGGCACCCCGCAGCAGAGCGAGCGCTGGAAGCGCGCGGTGGACGAAAGCAACAACGCGGTGGGCGAAGCGATCGGCAAGCTGTACGTCGAGAAGCATTTCGACCCGGCCACCAAGGCGCGCGCCGATGAAATGGCCAAGAACATCATCGCCGCCTTCGCCAAGCGCATCGACGCGCTGGAATGGATGTCGCCGGAAACCAAGGCGCACGCCAGGACCAAGGTGGAAGGTCTCACCGTGGGCATGGGCTACCCGGACAAGTGGCGCGATTACAGCGGCCTGGAAGTAAAGCGCGACGACGCGCTGGGCAATGCCGAGCGCGCCAGCCTGTTCGAGTACCGCCGCAACCTGGCCAAGCTCGGCCAGCCGGTGGACCACAGCGAATGGGCGATGCTGCCGCAGACCATCAACGCGATGAACGTGCCGCTGGAAAACCGCCTGGTGTTCCCGGCCGCGATTCTGCAGCCGCCGTTCTTCGACGGCGCCGCCGACGATGCAGTGAACTACGGCGCCATCGGCGCGGTGATCGGGCATGAGATCAGCCACGGTTTCGACAATGCCGGCGCGCTGTTCGATGAAACCGGCAAGCTGCACAACTGGTGGACGGCCGAGGACCTGAAGCAGTTCAACGCCGCCGGCGATGCACTGGCCGCGCAGTTCAGCAGCTACCAGCCGTTCCCGGGGGTTTCGGTGAATGGCCGCCTGACCCTGGGCGAGAACATCGCCGACGTGGCCGGGTTGGCCACGGCGTACGACGCCTACCAGCTGTCGCTGCAGGGCAAGCCGGGCCAGACCCTTGAAGGCTTCACGCCGGACCAGCGCTTCTTCCTGGGCTTCGCCCAGGCGTGGCGCAGCAAGGCCCGCGAACAGGCGCTGCGCAATTCGCTGCTGACCAACGTGCATGCCCCGGGCCAGTTCCGCGCGCTCACCGTGCGCAACCTGGATGCGTGGTACCCCGCCTTCGAGGTGAAGGAAGGCCAGAAGCTGTACCTGGCCCCGGAAAAGCGGGTCAAGGTGTGGTGACAGAAACGGGCGCTTCGGCGCCCGTTTTTTTTACCAGTGGGCGAGCGTGCTGGTTGGCACGCCCACCCGTGCGCAGGCGCGTGCCGCCACGCCGTCCTGCAGTGCGCGGCGGAACAACGGCGACATGCCCTGCAGCAACCGCGCCGACGCCCGCGCCTGGGTGCGCTGCAACGGCGTGCGTTCGAGCATCGCCGTGGCCCACTCGGGAAGCAGCGCCGCACCGGCGCCGAGAAACAGTTCGCGCGACAGCCCCGCCATCGGCACCGGCAGCCGGATGCTCGACAGCACCGCCAGCACCTCACGCGAGCGCGCGTCGAATCGCAGCAGCGCCTGCTGCCGCGCGAAGTAGGCGTCCACCGCCGCTTCCGAGGCGGGCACGTCGGTAGCGCCCAACGCTTCGGCCACGCGGCGGTATTCATCGTAGTAGCGGTCGGCGATGGCCTCCGGCACCTCACGGCAGTAACGCCGGTACCCCTGCAGGAAGCCGTAGGCCTCGGTCACATGCACCCAGGTCAGCAATGCCGGATCGTCCGCCGAATACGCCTGCCCGTCCGGCGTCTGCCCACGCACATGCGCATGGATGCGCTTCACCTTTTCGACCAGCGCCTCCACTTCGCCCGACGCCGCATAGCTGGTGCACGCCACGAACGCCGTGGTGCGGCGCAGCCGCCCCACCAGATCGTCGCGGAAGTTGGAGTGGTCGTACACCCCGGCGAGGGCCAGCGGGTGCAGGGTCTGCAGCATCAGCGCACACAACCCGCCGGCCAGCATCCCCGGAAACTCGGCATGCACCCGCCAGGTGGCGCTGTCCGGCCCGAACCAACCGGGGTCGCCCAGCGGGTGGTCGTAATCGATGCCGCTCTGCCCGCGCGGGAACGCGCCCAGCACCCAGCGCCGGATCGGAACGGTGGCGGGGCGGGTCAGGCGCTGCAGCAGTGACGACATCGGGTACTTCCAGGGGGGGGAGAGGGCCGCGATCCTGCGCGGTTGCGTCAATTCTGCGTGATCCACGACAGGTCCGGCACGAACGGCGCGGCGCGGATCGGCAGATTGTGCGGTTGCAGCAGGAGTGGGCGGGAAATTTTTGCTTTCTCCGGGGGTTTTACATGATGCACCGCGCAAAAAACGGCTGCCATCGCGTATTCAGTCAGCGTGCCTGCGGCGTTTTGTCGCACCGCCCATTGCCAAGCGCCGCGAACGTGCTTAGAACTGGATTCGCCTCACCGCAAGTCCAATGCGCCGCTGCACGTTCCCCAAGGAGCCCGTGATGATCGCTTTGTTCAAAGGTTTGGGTTTACTGCTCCAGGACAACGAGCTGTACAGCAGCCCGTTCGACAAGCAGGTCGCGCATTGGCGCAACAAGAGTGAGCAGCAGATCCGCGAGGAAGTCGCCACGCTGGCCCGGGCCAAGGGCCAGTGGCTGATGGCCTCGATCGTCGGCTGGCAGGCCGCCTCGCTGCTGATCCTGGGCCTGATCGCCAATTACCTGTGGAAGGACGACTTCCATATCACCTTCACCCGCGTGGTGATCGTGTTCGGCTCGTGGGTGTCGATCCTGTTCGTGATCTGGTTCATGGCCAACATGTTCGACCACACCGCCGGGTTCGAGCGCTGGATGAAGGCGTTCAACAGCCGCGCGCGGATCACCTCCGACGCCGACACCGTGGAATGCGTGGCCGAAGCGCTGGACATGGCCCAGCTGTACCCGGAAGTACTGGACTACAAGCAGGCGGTCACCGCCCGGCGCGAACTGCGCCACGAAGACATCCGCATCATGCGCGAGATCGGCCGCATGAAGCAGCATTCGGAACTGGTGGGCCAGCTCAACCACGTCGGCGAGCCGGACACCCCCCAGAACCTGCACCTGCAGCCGGCCTTCTGACCCATTGGGACGTGGAGCCGGGCTCTGCCCGGCTTCACATCCCGCGGAACAGGCTCATGAACGGCTGGCTCACGCTCAGTACCTCCGGGCGCTGCTTCAAGCGCAGCTGGCCGCGCCCGGTATCGTCGCGGCTCACCGCCGCCACCGCCTTCATGTTGACGATGGTGGAACGATGCACCTGCCGGAACCGCTGCGGGTCCAGCACCTCCAGCAGCTCACGCAGCGGCGTACGCAACAGGCTTTCCCCGGCTTCGGTCACTACCGTGGTGTATTTGCTGTCGGCGCGGAAGTAGACCACGTCCTCCAGCATGATCAGCTGGGTATCGCGGCCGTTGCTGGCGGTGATCCATGCCAGCGGCGGCGCGTTCGATGCAGCGCCGGGCTGCTGCCCCAGGCGTTGCAGCAGCTGCTCCAGCATCGCGTTGTCCGGTCGCCCCATCTGCATGCGCGCCAGGATGCGTTCGCGCGTGGCCAGCAGCCGCTCATCACTGACCGGCTTGAGCAGGTAATCGATGGCGCCGTGTTCGAATGCATCGATCGCGTACTGGTCGTAGGCGGTCACGAACACCACCTGCGTGCGCGGGCTGATCTCCGGCAGCGCCCGCGCCACGTCGATGCCGCTGATGCCGGGCATGCGGATGTCGAGCAGGGCCAGGTCCGGCTTCAGGTCGGCCAGCCGCTCCAGCGCGCTGGCGCCGTCTTCGCATTCGGCCACCAGCCGCAGGTCCGGCCACAGCCGCTGCAGCTGCGCCACCAGCGATTGGCGCAGCAGTTCTTCGTCTTCGGCAATGAGCGCATCAAGCTGCATGGATCGCCTCGCGTGCGTCGCGCGGCAGGGTGATCGTTGCCGCCACGCCGCTGGGGAAGTTGGACACGATGGCCACGCCGGCGCGCTCACCGCAGGTAAGGCGCAACCGTTCGCGCAGGTTCTTCAGGCCGATGCCGGTGCCGCTGCTGTTGCCCTGGCCGAAGCCCAGCCCGTCGTCGGCCACGGTCAGGGTCACGTGGTCGTCGAAGGCGCGCGCGATGATCCACACCGTGCCGCCACCCGGCTTGGGTTCCAGGCCATGCTTGATCGCGTTTTCAACCAGGGTCTGCAGCGCCATCGACGGCAGCGGCAGTGTTTCCAGCACTGGCGGGACCTCCACCTGCAGCGCCAGCCGCGCGCCCATGCGGATCTTGAGGATTTCCAGATAGGCCCGGGTGCGCTCAAGCTCCACGCCCAGCGTGGACATCGATTCATCCACGCTCGGCAGCGAGCTGCGCAGGTACTGGATCAGGTGCCCCAGCATCTGGTCGGCACGCGGCGGGTCGGTGCGGGTCAGGACCTGCGCATTGGCCAGCGTGTTGTACAGGAAGTGCGGTTCCACCTGCGCGTGCAGCAGGTTGAGGCGGGCCACCGACAGCTCCTTCTCGGTGGCGGTCTGTTCGGCAGCGGCCTGTTCGTCGCGGCGCTGTTCGGACACGCGGCGGGTGATGGCGCGGCTGACCGCCTCGGCATTCTCGTAGTTGCTGCCTTCGTCCACCGCCAGCAGGTCGGCCCACACCCCGGCATCGGGTTCGAACACCAGGGTGACGCTGCTGGTGCCCTGCCCCGGGGTGACCGTGGCCAGCACGCTGTTGCGCTTGATCGCCCAGCGCGCCGGCAGGTTCCAGCGCGACGGCGGGCGGCCGTTGTAAGGATCCACGCGGCGCACGTAGGCGCGCACCTGCAGGCTCCCGGCCGCGCTCTCGATGTCCTCCACGCGGGGCAGTTCCCTGATCGCCTGTTCGACCAGGGCGAAGGCCGCGCCGGCGTCCATCGGCAGCTCGATCTGGCGGCGCTGGCGGCTGGACAGCGCCGCCGCGTCCAGGCGCCCGGCGATGATCGAGACCCGGCGCAGATGGGTGATGCAGCTGCCCAGCGCGGTGATCATCAGGAACAGCGCCAGCAGTCCGAACACCCAGCCTGGGCCCTCGTCCATGCCGTGGAAGAAGCCGCTCCAGACGAACCCGGCCACCACCAGTGCGGCGGCCCAGGCCAGCAGAATGCGAAGAATCAGGGAAAGGCTGGCGAACACGGCGGCGTCTTCACGATGGGATGGTGTGAGGATAGCCCTGACCGTGGAGCGCACAAGCGCCATGCGACGAAAGCGGGAAACGCGGGGATGAAATGGCGCCGGGGTGGGGCCGGGGTGCCGGGGGCCGCGTAGCGACACGCCATGCGTGTCCCACGTACACCGAGGCCGAAGCCCTTCCCCCGCCGGCAGGGACCGGCGGGGGGCAATGCTTACCTGCGCTCGGCGGCGCTGGCATCGCGCGGTGCGCGGAACTGCGAGTCATCGCTCCAGTTCGGCCAGCTGCGCGAATTGGCCAACTGGTTGCCCAGGGTGTACAGCACTTCCAGGTCGCGTGCGGCACCGGCGAACTTCCAGTCCGGCTGCCACTCGTCGCCCTGCTGGTGGTAACGCTTGGCGGTGTAGTCGTCCGACGCCGCCTTGCCCGCGGCCACGCCACCATCCACCCAATCCTGGCCTGCCGAGTACGACACCGCCGGCACGCCACGCTTGGCGAACGGGAAGTGGTCGGAACGGAAGAACAGACCGGCTTCCGGCTTCGGGTCCGGGGTGTAGCGGATGTCCCAGCCCTTGGCCACGTCCTTGAGCTGGTCCAGCAGTTCCAGCCTGGCCGAGCCATAGATGCCGAAGTCGCGCGACGGACCGAACGGCGCCATGCCGTCCATGTTGATCACCGCCACGGTCTTCGCCAGCGGGTACAGCGGGTGGCTGGCGTAATACTCCGACCCCAGCAGGCCCTTCTCTTCGGCGGTCACCGCCAGGAACAGTACCGAACGCTCCGGGCGCTTGCCCTTGGCGAAGCCACGGGCCAGTTCCACCAGCGACGCGGTGCCGCTGGCGTTGTCCAGCGCGCCGTTGAAGATGGTGTCGCCGTTGGCATCCGGCTTGCCCACGCCGATGTGGTCCCAGTGCGCGCTGTACACCACGGTTTCGTCCGGGTGGGTGCTGCCTTCCAGGCGCGCGGCCACGTTGTGCGAGGTGATCACCTCGGTCTTCACCGCGTACTTGGCCGACAGGGTTTCGCCCTTCAGCTCCACCGGCTTGAAGTCGCGGCGCTGGGCCTGCTTCTTCAGCGCCTCGAAGTCCTGCCCGGCGCGCTTGAACAGGTCCACCGCCAGGTCGCGCTGGATCCAGCCTTCCAGCAGCGGGTGGGCGTCGGCCGGGTTGTCGCGGACCACGTCGAACATGGTGTTGGTGTTGGAGCCGGCCACCGTGGCCCAGCCGTAGGACGCGGGCGCGGTTTCATGCACGATCAGCACGCCCAGCGCACCCTGGCGGGCGCCCTCTTCGTACTTGTAGGTCCAGCGGCCGTAGTAGGTCATGCCCTTGCCGTCGAAGTCGCCTTCGCCGGTTTCAAAATCCGGGTCGTTGATCAGCACTACCGCGATCTTGCCCTTCAGGTCCACGTCCTTGAAGTCGTTCCAGTTGCGCTCCGGCGCATTCACGCCGTAGCCGAGGAACACCAGCGGTGCGTTCTGGATGTCGACCTCAGTGGCGCCGTTCATCGCCGCGCGCACGGCGATTTCCTTGCCCTGGGTGAGCGACTGCGGGGTGCCCTTGCTGGACAGCGCCAGGCTCGGGGTGCCAACGATGTCGCCCTTGCGCAGCGGCACGGCCTGGGTCCACAGGCGCTTGCCGTCCTTGAGATCGCCGCCCGGCTGCAGGCCGGCGGCGGCGAATTGCTTGCTGAGGAAGGCGATGGTCTTCTCTTCGCCGGCGGTGGCCGGCGAGCGGCCCTCATAGGCGTCGGAGGCCAGTTCCTTGACGTCGGCGGAGATCCGCGCGCCATCGAATTTCGGCGTCGCCGCCATCAGGGCGCTGGACACCGACAGGGCCAGCACGCTCAGTACCACTCGCTTCATTGCTCTCTCCGGGGCAGGGACATCATCCTCCGATGATACCCATTCCCGGCAGTGCCGCCTTCCGTGCGCAACCGCCCGGCGCTGCGCGCCGCCGCACGACCAACGGTCGTGCGCTACCGCGGTACGGACCGACCGTTGGTCGATCCCCCTCCCACCAATCGCCCCACCGCACGGTACGCACCGACCGTTGGCCGGTACGCCTCCCCCCGACCGCCCACCGCACGGTAGGTACCGACCGTTGGTCGGTACGCTCTCCGCCGACCACCGCACCCCCGGTACGTACCCACCGTCGGTCGGTACGCCCTCCGCCGACCACCGCACCCCCGGTACGTACCCACCGTCGGTCGGTACGCTCTCCACCGACCACCGCACCCCCGGTTGGTACCGACCGTTGGTCGGTACGCTCTCCACCGACCAACGCCCCCCGGTACGTACCCACCGTCGGTCGGTACGCCCTCCGCCGACCACCGCACCCACGGTAGGTACCGACCGTTGGTCGGTACGCTCTCCGCCGACCACCGCACCCCCGGTAGGTACCGACCGTTGGTCGGTACGCTCTCCGCCGACCACCGCACCCCCGGTAGGTACCGACCGTTGGTCGGTACGCTGTTTCACCAGTTCGGATCTTCCGCCGGCGCTGCGGGCTTCGGTGCTGCCGCTCGCGCCGGCTTCGGCTTCGCGCTGCCCGCGTTCGAGGCGCTGGCCTGCGCCACGGCCGGCTTCGCCGCACCCGCCTGCGCGCGCAGCTCGATCGAACCCGGCTTGAAGTTCGCGCCCCCTACATCCGCGCCCCCTTCGATGGTGCCGTAGGACGTCTGCGCGGCCACCCGGTCCACCCGGATCGTGCAGCACGGGGTTTCGTTGCGGCCCAGCGAACGGCCGGTCTGCGGGTCCTTCAACTCCTCACCCAGCATCACCGCCTGCCAGCGCTGGCCCACCTTGAGCGACTCGCCGCCCTGGCTCAGCACCACCTGGTCGCCGGTCATCGCCACCACCGACACCGGGAAGATCTCGGTGATGATCGCCGTGCCGATCTGTCCCGACAGCGACTCCATCATCGCCGCGGCCATGCCCTTGCCATCCACCACGCGCGGCAGGGTGCTCGGGCCGGTCGAGGCCAGCTGGTGATCGAAGCTGTCGGACATCACCACCTCGCCGGTGGTCGCGTTGATCAGGCGCAGGGTGATGCGCCCGCCGCCCGAGTACGAGCTCACCTGGCGGTTGGACATGCGCAGGTTGCGCACGCTGCGCGGGTACTCGAAACGCTCGATGGTCGGAATCAGGATCAGGTCGGTGGCCAGCTGCTGGCCCAACCGCGCCGTATCCTGCAGCCGCACGTTGCCGCTGTTGATGTGGTCGATCTCGGCCTGCATCTCCTCGCCGAACTCACGGTCCAGCACGATGAAGCGCTTGGTCTGGGTCAGCGTGTCGTTCAGGCGCGCGCGGATCGCCGCGGCCACTTCCTCGCTGGCTACGCGACCATCGCCCACCGCGTAGCTGCCGCTGCGCACGTGCGGTTCGGCCACCACGATCTTCGGCCGGCCCTGCTCGTCCGGTGCACGGTACTGGGCGATATCGGCGCGCACGCGCACCTTCCAGTAGCTGCGCATGGTGCGGCGGCTGACATCGGATTCGAACGACTGCGCGCCGCGCTCGGCCTCCACGCTGGCCTGTTCGGTGTAGCGTTCCTTGATGCTGGCCGAGGCGGAACTCCCGCCACCGGCCGCCTCTGCCTGCGCCTGCGCCGAGCCACTGGCCGAGGCAGACGCCGAATACCAGTAGCCGGCGTCGCTGGCGCGCACGCGGGCAATCACTTCTTCATCCAGCTGGCTGACCTCTTCCTGCGAGAGGATCTCGTAGCCCAGCACCGCCCCTTGGGAAGCGGCCATCACCTGCTGGGAAAACGCGTCGGCGCGGATATCGCCGACGTGTTCCCCGTCCACGTCCACATGCAGGCCCGCACGCAGGCCCTGCATCTGGCTGGCCACGCGCACGCCATTGACCTGTGCCACCGCCGACTGCAGCGCGGCCAGCACCGCCAGCTCCGGCGTACTGCCGATGCCTTCGGCCTCGCGCGCCACCTTGGTGGTGCCGCCGAAATCCGGCGTACCGCGCAACGGCTTCCCGGCCGGCGCCTCCACCTTCGATCCGGCCTTCGCCGCAGGTGCCTCCACCGCTGCCTCCTGCTTGCCGCAGGCGGCAAGCAGGGCAGCGGTGAGGGCCAGGCTCAACAGTCGGTATGGGGTCTGCATGCGTGGCGCTCCTTTCTCTTACAGGCTGTCGAGCATCGACTCGGCGTTGCCCGGCACCTTGATCTTGGCGGCGCGGGCGAAGGTCAGCGCGGCCTTCGACGAGGAGTACAGGCCCTTCAGGTAGCCCGGCGATTCCTTGGCCACCCACGCACCGGCGGCCAGCTTGCGGCCCACGGTGACCAGCTGGGTGCCGCTGAGGTTCTTCATGCCGTTGGCGAAGTTGCTGGCTTCACCGCTCAGCTTCTGGCCTTCCGCCGCGGAGGCGACCAGGGCCACCAGGCCGGTGGTGTAGTGCTGCTTGGACTCGGCGCTCAGCTCCGGCTGCGCGGCCACGCGCTCATCGATCGCAGCCTGGGCCGCTTCGCTGACCGACACCGACTTCTTCATCTGGTCCACGTTGACCGAACCGGACGACAGCGCCATGCGCTCGGCTTCCAGCAGCTTGACCTGCTCGGCCAGGCCGAAGGCCTTGGCAAAGGAGGTCTGAGCGTCGATCGAGTGCGACTGCGAGGCCACGAAACGACGCACCAGCGCTTCCTGCGCGGCTTCGTCCGGGGCACCGGCCGACGCGGCGGCGGTGCTGTTGCCACCGCCAGCCAGGTCCTTCAGCTTGCCGAACTGTGCATGCGCCGGGGCGGCGAAGGTGGTGGCGATGGCCAGGGCGATGAGGGTCTTGCGGATCATGGTGTGTTCCTTGTTAAAAAAAATGCAGTTCGGTACGTACCGGCCGTGGGTCGGTACGCCTTAACGAACCGCCTTGACGTTGAGTTCGTTGATCATCTGCTGCGCACCCTTTTCAGAGGCGATCTGCAGCGCATTGGTGCGGGCCACGGTCTCGTTCGGGCCGGTACCGGAGAACTGCACCGGGCCCACCGACGACACCGTCTTCGGGAAGCGGCCGCTCACGTCCAGCACCTTGCCGGTGACGGTGACGAACACGCGGGTGTTGCCGCTGACCGGATCGCGGTCACGCATGCCCACGTCCAGGGTGCCCACCGCCAGGTACGGAATGTTGGCGGCCTTGATGCCGTTGGCGGTGTCGCGCAGGGTAGCCGGCGACAGGTCGTTGCCGGTGCTGAAGTCCTTGCGGATGCGTTCGATGCTCAGCAGGCCACGGCTTTCGCCTTCCACGTACTCCGCTTCCACCACTTCGTAGCCGGCCGCGCTGAACGCACCGGTCATGGCAGTGTTGATCTCGTTGGCGTTGGCCACCTTCCAGGCGATGGTGTCGCTGCGCTGGGTGGTGCTGCCACCGGAGGTGACCGACACCGACGCGTTCTGGTTGATGCTGCCGCTGGTGCTCACCGAATTGCCACGGAAGCTGTCGCCTTCGCGGGTCTTCTCGTCATAGCTCTGGCTGGCGTCGACGCGGCGGTATTCCTTGTCCTGGAACGACTGCACGGTGTCCTGCGAGCGCGCCATGAACAGGAAGGTCAGCAGCGAACGCTCGTTGCCGCGCGCACCGGCGGTGGCCGAACCGGCGTCCAGCTTGGTCTGCAGCAGGGTGGTGTTGATCTCGGCGCGCACGCTGACCGTGTAGGTCTTGGCCTTCTTGTCTTCGGTGTCCGACAGCGGCACCGCCGACAGCACATAGCGGTCGATCTCGCCGATGAACTCGGCGCGGCGGTCTTCGAACAGGCGCAGCTTGGCCGCACCGGATTCGGCGATGTACGCCTCCAGTGCATTGACCTTGGCCTTGTTCAGGGCCTGGGCGCGGGTGTCGGCACTCAGGCGCAGGCCATAGCTGGCCGAACCGGTACCACGGGAACTGGCGGTCTGCGCCGACACCGGCGCGGCAACCATCAGGGCAATGAGAATCAGCAGTACGGCACGAATCAACGGCATGAGGTGATCAACTCCTGGAGGGCTTGGGTCTGTTGCTGCAGCGGCTTGCCGCCGGGCTTCTGTTCGGCCAGCCACGCTTTCGAATCCGCGCGCCGGGCGGCGGCACCGGCAAAGGCGTCAAAGCCGGCCAGCACGGTTTCGTAGCTGGCCGACCACTGGTCCACGTGCCACTGCGTGGCCGGCACCACCTTGGTGGCGCCCTTGCGCAGCGGCTGGTCGAAGAACACCTTGCCCGAGAACGGCTCCACCACCGTGGCCTGGAAGAACGCGCCGAACAGCATCGTCTTCATCGCCGGGGTTTCGTTGATCACGCCGTTCTTCAGCGCGTCCAGGCGCAGCTTCACCACGTAGTCCGGCTCGGGAATGGTCAGCTGGTACACCTTGCCGTCGGCAAAGCGGGCCGCCATCGCCCCGCCGATCGCCTGGCCACTGGCCGGCGGCAGCAGACCGATGCCGGTGGTGGACGACAGCGTCTTGGACAGTTCATGCGCCAACGTGGCGCGCAGCATCCCGGCATCCACCGCGTCGGGCAGCTTGGCCAGTACCGCGTCGGACAGGGTCACCTCGCCTACCTGCAGGCGGCGCGTCGATGCCGCCGGCAGCCGCGCATTGGCCAGGGTGTCGGCCAGCACCTGCGGCAGGCCGGTGGCGGCCCTGCCGTACAGCAGGTCGGCCACGATCGCGTCGACGTCGTCCTCGTCCGGCAGGAACTCCATCACGTCGATGCGCTGCAGGGTGATCGGATAGGACGCCACCACCTGGCGTTCGCGGAAGTCGAAGAACAGCGCCTGCAGCGCCACTTCCACCAGCACCTTGTACTGCCCGCCGATCGGCTCGATGGAGACCAGTTCACGGTCCAGCGCGGTCGCCAGCACGGTGGCGCTGGTGGTGCCATCGAGCATCGCCAGCGGCTGGTCGATCAGTTCCAGGTGCGCCGGGCGCTGTGCCTGCAACCGCGCCCACAGCGCCTGGTTGAGCGGGGCCAGGCCACGCGCCTTGAGCACGGCGGCCGCACGCGGGGTGCTGGCGTCAACCTTGCTCTGCTCCGCGGTGTAGGCGAATCCGGCCCAGTAGGCCTGCTGCGACTTGTCGGCGGCGTGGGCGGCACCGGCGAATGCAGCAGTGCCCACGAACACGAATCCACACACCCACAGCCACGCGCTACGCGCGCGCGTACGCTTCATCCCTGAAAACATCGTCCCGCAATCCTTCTCGACTGGACCGGGCAAGGCGCCTGGTCACTTTTGTGAGGCGCCACCATAGACCCTGTTCAGAAAACGGGCAAGCGGGAAATGGGGTCAGTCCGGTGCAAGCGCGTCTGCACGCGCCTGAAGCAGGGCGCGTTCGCGCGCATTCGGGGTGAGCTGCGCCGCGCGCGCAAAGGCGTGGGCCGCTTCGGCGGTCCGGCCCAGCTGCGACAAAAGGTCGCCCTGCACCGCCGCCAGCGGCGCGTACGCCTGCAGCCGCGGATCGGCCGCCAACTGTTCCACCAATGGCCAGGCGGCCGCCGCGCCCTCGGCGCGCGACACCGCCACCGCGCGGTTGAGTTCCACCACCGGCGAAGGCTGCACCTGCGCAAGGCGGGCATACAAGGCGGCCATGCGGGTCCAGTCGGTGTCTTCCGCGCGCCGCGCGCGTGCATGGCAGTCGGCGATCGCTGCCTGCAGCACATAACCGTCGTCGGCCCCGCCCAGTGCCAGCGCCTGCTGCAGCGCGGCCTGTCCGCGCGCCACCTGCAGGTGGTCCCACCGCGTGCGGTCCTGCTCGGGCAGCAGGATCGGGTTGCCGTGCGCGTCCACCCGCGCCGCCGCGCGCGACGCCTGCAGTTCCATCAGCGCCAGCAGCCCATGCACCTGCGGCCAGGCCGGAAGGCGCTGCTGCAGCACGCGGCCCAGGCGCAGCGCTTCCTCGCACAGCGCCGGGCGCATCCAGTCATCGCCGCTGCTGGCCGCATAGCCTTCGTTGAAGATCAGGTACACCACCGCCAGCACCGAACCCAGCCGCTCCGGCAACGCCGCCTGGCGCGGCACTTCGAATGGCACCTGTCTGGCGGCCAGGGTGCGCTTGGCGCGCACGATCCGCTGGGCGATGGTCGGTTCCGGCTGCAGGAACGCGCGCGCGATCTCCTCGGTGGTCAGGCCGCCCAGCAGGCGCAGGGTCAGCGCCACCCGGGCATCGGCCGACAGCACCGGATGGCAGGCCACGAACATCAGCCGCAGCAGGTCATCGCCGATATCGTCGCCCAATGCGTCGCTGTCGTCGGGCAACGGCAACGGCTGCGGCTCCAGTTCGCTGCCCCACTGCGCATGCTGCCCGGCCACGCGCTGGTGCTGGCGCAGCACGTCGATGGCGCGATTGCGTGCGGTGGTCATCAACCACGCTCCCGGATTGTCCGGAACGCCCTGCGATGGCCAGCGCTCCAGCGCGGCCAGCCAGGTGTCCTGGGCCAGTTCTTCGGCACGCCCGATGTCGCCGCCGAGCATCCGCGCCAGGCGTGCGATCAGGACCGGCGACTCCATGCGCCAGAGGGTATCCAGTCGTTGTGTCAGGCCAGCGTCCATGCCGCGAATCAGACCATCCCCCTCCGCGCCGCACAAGGTGCGGCGCGGCAGCGGCCGTCAGCCGGGCTCGCCATCCATGTGCGCCACTTCCCACAGGTGGCCGTCCGGGTCCTCGAAGCTGCGCTGGTACATGAAACCGTAATCGCGCGCCTCCGTCGGTTCCTTGCCGCCTGCCGCCAGCACCTTTTCCAGCGTCTCGTCCACCGCGGCGCGGCTGGGCGAAGACAGCGCCAGGATCACCTGCGCCTGCTTGCGCGCATCGCTGATCGGGCGGTTGATGAAGGTGGCGAAGAACGGCTCCGGCAGCAGCATCAGCATGATGGTGTCGCTGATGTTGAAGGACGCGGCCTTCTCATCGGTGTAGGTGGCGTTGGGCGCGAAGCCCAGGGCGGTGAAGAAGGCCTTGCTCTTGTCGAGGTCGCGGACCGGAAGGTTGACGAAGATCATCTGGGGCATGTCGGACATGATGGGTTTCCTGTTCTCAGTAGGGCTTCATGCAGTTGACCATCCACGGCTTGCCGTAGCGGTCCTCGAGCATGCCCCAGCGCTTGGCCCAGAACGTTTCGCCGATCGGGAAGGTCACCTTGCCACCTTCGGACAGCGCCTTGAACACGCGCTCGGCTTCCTCCACCGTGTCCACCTCGATGTTGATGGTGGTGGTGCCCTGGCCCTCGGCGGGCGGACCGTCGGCGGCCATCAGGATCGCGCTGCCCACTTCAAGCTGGCTGTGCGCGACCAGGTTGGGGTCGGCCGGTCCGGGGGCGTCGCCGCAGCCGTCCATCTTGTCGTCCTGCGGCATGTCGCTGTACTTCATTTCCGACGTGACCTTGCCCCCCAGTACCTGGGCGTAGAACGCCATGGCGTCGTGGGTCTGGCCGTTGAAGCCGAGGAAGGGAATCAGTTTCATGGGAATCTCCAGTATGAAAGTGGGGGGTCAATCGGCTTGGCCGATACGCTCGCGCAGACGCTGTTCCTGCGCACGTAATTCCGGGGTGAAGGCTTCACCGAAATCGGCTTCGGTGTAGAACGGGCGGATCTCCACCACGTCGCCCGGCAGGAACGGGGCACGCTTGAGCCATTCGGTGGCTTCGTCCAGCGAGCGCACCTGCCACAGCCAGAACCCGGCCACCAGCTCGCGGGTTTCGGCGAACGGGCCGTCGATCACCTGCGGCGCCGTACCGGTATAGGCCAGGCGGCGGCCGTGGCGGCTGGGGCGCAGGCCATCGCCGACCAGCATGATCCCGGCCTTGACCAGCGCTTCGTTGAAGGCGCCCATCGCCGTGAACTGTTCCTCGGTGGGCAGCACCCCGGCCTCGGTGGCCTCGGTCGCCTTCACGATCACCATGACTTTCATCGCGTTGTCCTCGTTGCCGGCCCGGTTGGGCCCTTCACTGCTTACGACGCCCCAGTGAACCGGAAATCGACACGCCCGCCAAAAATTATTTCGTTTCCGCCAACAGGCGTCGCACCCAGCCCTGAACAGGCCAGTGGCGCTGCGCTGCAACAGCGGTGTCGCGCCGCCTGGGGCATCATGTCCGCTCCCCCGCCCCCTGGGCCACGACCATGCAATTCCTGCTGCTGATCTACATCGACCCCGCCCTGCTCCAGGACGTGCCGGCCGACGAGTACGACCGCATCATGCGCGGCTGCATCCAGCACGCCGACACCCTGGAAGCCAACGGCACCCTGGTACTGGCGCAGCGGCTGGAGCCGATCGAGCAGGCGCGCACGCTGCGCACCCGGGCCTCGCAGGCGCGCGTCACCGATGGCCCGTTTGCCGAAACCCGCGAACTGCTGGCCGGCTTCAACCTGATCAACGCGCGCGACCACGACGAAGCGATGCGCATCGCCGAACAGTTCCCGTGGTCGCGGTACGGCAGCATCGAAGTGCGGCCGGTGGCCGACATGGAGGCCGAGCGGGTGCGCGTAGGCGCCTGAGCAGCGTTCCGGGTCAGGGTTGCAGCGACACCTTCAGGTCGCGTACGCCTACCGCTTCGTTCCCGCTGTAATCGCGGGCGCTGGCACGAATGATGTAATCGCCCGCGGGCAACGCGTCGGGCCGCCAGCGTCCGGTTTCCACCAGGCCATCGCGCACGGTATTGATTACCAGGTAACGGAAGCGCGTGACCGCACTGCCGTGCACGGTGATGCCACTATCGGGCGCATACGCCACCACCGTGGCGCTGTTCTCGCGCGGCATGCGGTTGAACACGATGTTGAAACGCGGCTGTTCGTAGCCGGCCAGCGGCGTGCCGGCCGCATCCAGGATCTGGTACCCCACCTGGTAGGCCCCCAACCGGCGGCGCGGCAGGTTGCGGTCCACCTGGTCCCAGGCCTCCACCACGACCTGCACGCCCGGGCCTTGGCGCGGCACCGGCACGCGGCCGTCCGGACCGGCCTTGATCGGCTGGTCCAGGTCATCCAGCACTGCCACTTCGGTAATGCGCGGTGCGAACGCATCGGCGTAGTCCACGAAGCCCAGCGCCACCGCGTTGCGCTGGAAGCCGCTGGCACCCACGCTGAGGTGCACGTGGGCCATGCGATTGATGCTGCCCAGCGGCTCGCCGGCCTTGAAGCGCGTGCCCCGGCGCACCCGCACCCGTTCCAGCTTGCCGTCCAGGTCGCGCAGCTGCGGCCAGCGCGCGTCGAACGCACGGTCGCGCGCATCGCGGCCCACCTTCATGTGGATGTAGCGCAGCCGGTCCAGCGACAGGCCTTCGCCCTGCCCGCCAACCGCCCAGCTCGAGAACGGGCTGCTGACCTTGGCGTCGGCCATCGCCAGCACGGTCTGGCCTACGTCGCCGCGGATGTCGAAGCCATCGTGCAGGTGGTGCCGGCTCTCGCCGCTGAAGGTGCCACGCACCTCGCCCAGCGTGCCCACCACCTCATGCCAGCCCTGCTGTGGTGCCAGCGGCCAGCGCCCGCCGGTGTCGGGCAGTGGCGCATCCGCGGCCGGACCGATCAGCGCCGGTACCGGCGTCGCACCGGCGGCCAGCGCGCGCAACCGGTGCACGCGGTACGACGCGGCGTCCGACAGATACAACCCACCTTCCGCATCCAGTGCCAACCCCGCCGGTCGCGAGAAGCGCGGCTGCGACGGCGCGCCGCCCAACACCAGCGCATGGCCCAGCGCGGACAGCTGCACCACCTTGCCGTCGGAATCACTCGCGTACACCACGTCATCGTGGGTGATCGCCAGCGCCAGCGGCCCGTTGAGCAGGCTGTTCCCGCCCAGCAACGTCTCCACCGTGCCGTTCGGCGCCAGGCGACGGATCGCGCCGTTGAGCAGGTCGGCGATCAGCAGGTTGCCGTGCGAATCCAGTGCGATCGCCACCGGCGTGTCCAGCCGTGCACCCACGCCGGCGCCGTCCACGTTGCCCGGTGCGTCGCCGCCGGCCAGCGTCCGCACCTGGCCATCGGGTTCGATCACGCGGATCCGGTCGTTCCAGGTGTCGGCCACGAACACGCGGCCGCCGTCATCCACCGCCACGCCCATCGGCCCATCGAAGCGCGCCTGCGCGGCCGGGCCATCGGCGTATCCGGCGGTGCCATCGCCCGCGATCGTGCTCACGTTGCCATCGGTGCCGATCCGGCGGATCACATGGTTGCCGGTGTCGGCCACGAAGACGTTGCCGGCCGCATCCAGCGCGATCGACGACGGCGTATCGAACTGCGCCTGCAGCGCCGGTCCATCGCGCCAGCCCTCGCCCTGCCCGGCCAGGGTGTCGACCCGGCCATCCGGATACACCCGGCGGATGCGGTTGTTGTCACCGGCGTCAGCTACGTACAGCACGCCCTGCGCGTCCCGCGCCAGCCCATACGGGTCGGCGAAGCGCGCCTGTGCACCCGCGCCATCGCGCAGGCCGCCGACGCCGTCACCGGCCAGCAGGGTGATGTCCGGGGTCCAGCCCAGCGCGGTCGGCGCAGGGCCCGGCGGTGGCGGCGGCGGCACCGGCGCGTGCAGGAAGGTCCAGGCCAGCGCTGCGGCCACCGCCAACGCCACCAGCACCGCCAGCATCCATCGTGCACGCGTCATCGCATTCCCTGCCTGCTTCTCCGTTCGGGACACGACCTTAGCCGCTTGCCACACGCCTGCAAACCCCGCACGACTTGTCTGGATGTCGTGTTCCGGTTTCAATCGGGATCCAAGCCACGCAAGGAAGCACCGCATGACCTGCCGCACCGCCAGCGCGCTCGCCCTGTTGTTGTCACTGTGCGCCGCGCCCCTGGGCGCCAGCGCGGCAGCCAGCGTGGACGCCACCGCCGCCGTGTCCGACCACGCGTTCCAGACAGACGTCGGCAACGCCGTGCAGCAGGCCCAGGGCGGCGACAGCCTCGGCGCGGCGATCGTGTTCGAGCGCCTGCTGGCCGACCCGCGCCTGGCCACGCTGGACGCCGATGCCCGCAGCGATGTCTGGACCGCCGCGGCGATGGTGGCGGCAGAGCAGAAGGATTTTCCGCTGACCACCCGGCGCCTGCAGCAGGCGTTGTCGATCAACCCCCACAATGCGGCTGCGCACCTGCGCCTGGCGTGGTTCCAGTGGTACGACAAGCAGTCGGTCGCCGCCGCCGACAGCGTCATCGGCGGCGCTGCCGACAGCGACGGCTCGCCGGACATCAGCAACGAGATGGTCTGGCGGCTGGATGATGAACTGAAGGACCTGCCGCAGAAACGCCTGGCCCTGCTGCAGGCGCTGTTCGACAAGGGCTGGAAGAACGATGGCGTCGAACCCGTGGAGCTGTGGGTCACCCTGGCCACGCTGCAGGTCGAACAGGGTCTCGGCGACAGGGTACCGGCAACACTGGCGCGCATCGACGCCCCGATTCCACTGGTACGGCTTCGCAGCGACAAACGCTTCGACCGCTACCTGGAGCGCGGCGATGCCCGCCATGATCCGGTGGCCGCCGCGCGCCGGCAGATCGACCGGCTGCGCGTGGAGACCATGCTGCGGCCTGGGCTCAACGATACCGCGGTGGAACTGGCCACCGCGCTGATGATTGCCGGTGAGCTGGGTGATGTGGTCGGCATGACCGACCGGCTGGCGGCACTGGCCGATGCGGCCACCGAAGCACCTGGCGAAGAGGCCAGCGCCGTGGCCTGGATGCTGGACACCCGCAGCCGCGCCCTGCGCCGGCAGGGCGAGAACGACCGCGCCGTGGCCAACCAGCTGATCGCAGTGCGCATGGCCCGCGACGATGCGGTCAGCCAGCGGCTCAACCTGGCCGCGATGTACATGGCCCTGCACCGGCCGATGCAGGCACGCGAGGTGCTGCGCAGCGTCGATGGGGACATGAGCGTCCTTGGTGCCAGCACCCATGCCCTGGTTTCGCTGATGACCGCGCGGCAGCTGCACGACGACGCCGCCGCACAGCAGGCGTGGGCCGTACTGCTGGCCAACCGTGCACAGGCGCCCGGCCACTACCGCGACGCGCTGCTCGCAGACAACCGCGTCGACGAAGCGGCGCAGGTCGTCATCGCGCAGTTGGCCGACCCGATGCAGCGTGGCCAGGCCCTGCTGGAACTGCAGGACCTGCGCACCGGCCCGGTGCTGGAGGGCGAGCGCGACGTGCATGCACGCTGGAAGCAGATGGAGCAGCGCGCCGACGTGCGCGCAGCGGTGGCCCGGGTAGGCCGCATGGACAGCTACCCGCTGTTCTCGTACTGAGCCGGCGGCCGGCTCAGCGCGCCGGTGTTTCGGGCTTGAAGCCCATCGCCTCGCGGTAACGCGCGTACAACGCGCTCACCTTTTCCACGTAGGTCAGCGTCTCGGCATACGGCGGCACGCCTTTGTACCGGGTCACCGCACCGATGCCGGCGTTGTAGGCTGCCGCCGCCAGCGTACGGTCGCCTTTGTAGCGGGCCAGCAGCGCCTTCATGTAACGCGCCCCGCCGTTGATCGACTGCTCGGCCGACAACGGATCGGATACGCCCAGTTCGGTGGCGGTGTCGGGCATCAGCTGCATCACCCCCTGCGCGCCCTTGGGCGACACCGCACCGGCATCGAAGTTGCTCTCGGCGTGCGCGATCGCGCGCAGCCAGGCATCGTCCACCCCGGTGGCGCGCGCGGCGGCCTTGAACTGCTTTGCATGCCGGTTGAGCTGTGGCGTGCCGACCTTGCCCAGCCCTTCATGCGCCGGTTCGCCGGGCGGGGTGGACACGGTGAACTTCAGGAACACCCGCGAACCGGGCAGGTTGCGGGTGGAATACACCAGCGTGCCGTCCTGCTCGCGCTCGTACAGGGTGCCGCTGAACACCCCCATATTGCCCCACAGGTTGGGCGTCTGCACCGCGCTGTCGTCGATCTGCTGCGCCTTGCATCTTGACCCCGGCTCCGGCGCCGTGGCCAGGCTCACCGTGTTGTTCTGCACGCAGCGGTACACCGTGCGCGCCGCAGCGGTGACCGGCATCAACAGCGGCAGCAGGACCAGCGCGGCGGGCAGCAGGGGTTTCATGGTGGCGCGATCATCCTGCCGGCGGCGCGAACCGCAGGTGAACCCGATCGCGGGACTGTCGGCTTCACCTTGCCTCGGCAGCCCGATACCGACACTGGGGAAAAATCCGACAAGATTGTGCGGGAAGCCCTGTTCCCAACCGTCGGCTCAGATGGTCATATAGCGCTCATTCCCATTCCCCACCGGCAGAGAGGTCGGCTTGAAGCGCGTCAGCACCATCGCCGCCATCGCGCTTGCCGCCGTGCTCGGGGCGCTCCTGCCCATGGCCGCCCTGCTGTACGTCAGCTGGAGCCGTACCCAGGTGGCCGACGCCGAGCGCCTGCAGCTGACCGCCGAGCGGACCCTGCAGCGCGCCAATCGCGCCTACGAGGGCGGCCTGCTGGCCCTGCGCAGACTCAACCAGTCGGCCCTGCCGCCCTGCTCGCCCGACCACATCCGGCTGATGCGCAGCCTGGCCCTGGCCACCACCTCGGCCGAACAGGTCGGTTATTTCGCCGAAGGCCGACTGCAATGCTCGTCCTGGGGCGTGGTTGACGACCTGGTGCCCGAACCCAACCCGGACCACATCACCGCCGACGGCGCCGGCATCACCCTGGGCGTGCGTCCCGCTGCCAGCGACGGCCCCGGCACCCTGCTGTCGGTGCTGCTGGGCCGCCACGACCTGCTGATCGACCCGGAGCGCTTCGTCGACGTCATCGCCGAGCCGAACGTGCGCCTGGCGGTGGCCACCCCCGACGGCCGGCTGATCGCCCAGCAGCCCATGCCCGACCCCGAGCTGCTGCAGCGACTGCTGCGCACGCCGCACAGCGGCCATACCGCACGCACCCTGTATGCCAGCGCGCAGGACCAGGAATGGCTGGCGCTGGCCATCGCCCCCCGCACCGGGCTCGTGGCCGCGTTCCAGCAACAGTTCTGGCAGCTGCTGCCGCTGGGCGGGGTCGGCGCGCTGCTGGCCATCGCCGGTGGCATCTGGCTTTCGCGGCGGCGCCTGTCGCTGCGCAACGAACTGGCCATCGCCGTGCGTCGCCGCGAGTTCCGCATGCACTACCAGCCGATCATCGAACTGGACACCGGCATCTGCGTGGGCGCCGAGGCCCTGGTGCGCTGGACGCGCGCCGACGGAACCCAGGTGCGGCCGGACCTGTTCATTCCGGTCGCCGAAGAAACCGGCCTGATCGAAGCCCTCACCGACCACGTCATGGACCTGGTCCTCAGCGACATGCGCGACCTGCTCATCCACGATCGCAGCGCGCATATCGCCATCAACCTCTCCGCCGGCGATGTCAGCAGCGGGCGCGCACTGAAGGTGCTGTCCGGCAAGCTGGTCGGCACCGGCATCCACCCGCAGCAGATCTGGCTGGAAGCCACCGAGCGCGGCATCCTCGACATCCAGGGCGCGCGCACCTCGCTGGCGGCCGCGCGCCGCGCCGGGCACTGCGTGGCCATCGACGACTTCGGGGTCGGCTATTCCAGCCTGCAGTACCTGCAGCAGCTGCCGCTGGATGCCCTGAAGATCGACAAGTCCTTCATCGACGCCATCGGCACCCACAGTGCCACCAGCCCGGTCACCTCGCACATCATCGACATGGCCCGCACGCTGGGGCTGTTCACCGTTGCCGAAGGCATCGAAACCTCTGCCCAGCTGGCCTACCTGCAGTCGCGCCAGGTTGAATTCGGCCAGGGCTGGCTGTTCTCGCGCCCCCTGCCGGCCGGGGAGTTCATCACCTTCCACGAGCAACGCCGCAAGCAGTACGGCAAGGCCCCGGAGGACATGCAGAACCCCAACGGCATCACCGAGTGACGTGCCGCGGGCATTCATCGGCGGTCCGCTGCGGGCGCCTATAATGACCCCGCGGCATCCAGCCGCCCCCGTAATGAGGTGTGCCTGCATGCGCCAGTAATGCCGCCGTCGTCTGACGGCCAGTCTCCTTCCCGCCCTGTCCGCAGGGGGAGCCCTTGGCATTGCTGGAGGTCGCATGACCGCATTCGCTCTCACGCTCGACCGCGTGACCCACACCCTGCCTGACGGCCGGGTGCTCTTCTCCGATCTTTCCACTCAGTTCGACAGCACCCCTACCGGGCTGGTCGGTCGCAATGGCGTGGGCAAAAGCGTGCTGGGGCGCATCCTGGCCGGCCAGCTCACGCCCGGCAGCGGGCAGCTGCACCGGAACGGCAGGGTGCACCTGCTGGCCCAGCACAGCGGCGTGCCGACTGGCCGCATCGCCGACCTGGCCGGGGTTGCCCCGGTGCTGGACGCGCTGGAGCGCATTGAAGCCGGCAGCGTGGACCCGGACGATTTCGCCCGGGTGGGCGAACGCTGGACCCTGCGCGAGCAGCTGCAGGCGCAATGGCAACGGCTGGGCCTGCCCACGCTGGACCCGGCCGCACCGGCGGCCGGGCTCAGCGGCGGCCAGGCCATGCAGGTGGCACTGGCCGGCGCGCTGCTCTCCGACGCCGACGCACTGGTGCTGGACGAGCCCAGCAACCACCTCGACAGTGCCCACCGCCTGCGCCTGATCGACGCGTTGGCACAGTGGCGCGGCGGCCTGATCGTGATCAGCCACGACCGGGCCCTGCTGCGACAGATGCAGCGCATTGTCGAACTCCGTCCGAGCGGCCTGCGCAGCTATGGGGGCAACTACGATCACCATGCCGCGCAGCGGCAGGACGAACAGGCGGCGGCCGAAGCGCAACTGGCCCTGCGCAAGCGCGAGCGGCGGCACGAACAGAATGCCCTGCGTGAGCAGCGCGAACGCCAGGAACATCGCCAGGCGCGCGCGCAGCGCGACGCCCGCACCGCCAACCAGGCACCGATCCTGCTGGGCGGCATGAAGAACCGCGCGGAGGGCAGCACCGGACGCCTGCAGGCACAACACGCCGAGCGGCGTGCCGCCGCTGACAGCCGCGTGCAGGCGGCCGCACAGGGCATCGACAACGCCCCCCAGATCGCCATGCTCGGCCCGTCCCTGGCCACGCCGGGTCCGCAGCAGGTGGCGTCGTTGTCCGGGGTGGCGCTGCCCTGGGTGGATGCCCGCTGGCGGCACATCGACCTGCACCTGCAGCGCGGCGATCGCCTCGGCGTGCGCGGCAGCAACGGCAGCGGCAAGTCCACCCTCCTGCAGGTGCTGGCCGGGGCGCTGGAACCGCTGGCAGGCGAAGTCAAACGCGCGGCAAGTACCGCACTGCTCGACCAGAACCTGTCCTCGCTGCCCCCGCAGGAGTCCGCGTTGCAACTGCTGCAGCGCGCGAACCCGCTGGCCGGCGACGCCACCCTGCGCACCCAGCTGGCCCTGCTTGGCCTGGACGCCGAACGCAGCCTGCGCCCTCTGGCCACCCTGAGCGGCGGCGAGCGCATGAAAGCGGCACTCGGTGCCGTGCTGTACGCACAGGCACCGCCGCAGCTCCTGCTGCTGGACGAACCGGGCAACCACCTCGACCTGGCCTCGCTGGCCGCGCTGGAGCAGATGCTCAACCAGTATGGCGGAAGCGTAGTCATCGTCTCGCACGACCAGACCCTGCTCGACGCCGTACACCTCACCCACTCCCTGGACGCCACCGCGACCGGCTGGCAACGCGCCCCCATCGCACCCCGCCCATGACGCGTGCCCAACCCGCACGCGTAGAGCCAAGCCCTGCGTGGCTGAACAACCGACCAGAACCGCACACCAAACTCCCACGCAATTGTTACTATATAACACCAACCATCGAAGGCACCCCCAGCCGATGAAACCCACCCCCACCCTTCTGGACGCCGGTGCCATCGCCCTGTCCACCCTGTGCCTGCTGCACTGCCTGGCCCTACCCCTGCTGGCTGCCGCCCTGCCACTGATGGGCGTCTGGGCCGAAGCCGAATGGGTGCATGTGGTGTTCGTCGCCATCGCCGCCCCCATCACCGGCTTCGCCCTGTGGCGCGCCCACCGCCAGCACCCGCTGCCTGCCCTGGCCCTGCTCAGCGCCAGCGTCGGCCTGCTGTTCCTGCTGGCCGGCGCCGCCGGCTGGCCCAGCCACGATGCCGAAACGCCGATGACCGTCGCCGGCAGCCTGTTGCTGGCCAGCACCCACGTCTGGAACGCCTGGCGCCGCCACCGCCACTAAGGCGCCCTGACGCCCGCACTGACCACCCCGGCAATGGCTGCACCAACGCCCGTAGCGCCAGGCCCTGCCTGGCTGCGCCACCGCGCCGGCTACAGCCGAAACAGCATCCCCAACAGGAACACCTTCAGCGGCAACGCACTGATCACCGCACCGGCGGCCCCCAGCCAAGGCCAGCGCTCGCGCCGCACCCGCGAACCGATGGCACACAGCACTCCCAGCAGCGCACACGCCAATACGCCCACGGCCACCCCGGCATTCCCCACCAGGAACCGGCCCGATCCAGGCAATACCTGCGCGGCATAGGCCGCCGACACCACCGCCGGGGCCACCAGCCAGCTGAGCGCGCCCAACAGCGGCCACCGTACGTTGCTGGCAGCCACAGCCGGCCTTGCAGCGGTAAGGGAATCCGGAATGGCAGCGCTGTCAGGCTGCGCGTGGGGCGTGACGCTGGACCGTGGCATAGGAAAGCTCCGTCATTGCCCCCAACCCTACAGCATCGCCACGCGTGCACACGCCCTGCGCGATCGCCGGTGCAAGCTGGTTGCTACACCTGTCCCAAAGGGGGATCCGTCATGCGCTTGTTCCACGTCGTGCGTCTGTTGCCCGTGCTGTTGCTGTTGTCCGCCTGCCGCGACGACGACACCGGCCCCGGCATGTTGTCATCCGACCCGCTGCTGGGCTGCTTCGCGACCCATCCGCGCAAACCGGCCGAGTTCCGCATCGAACAGCAGCAGGGCCAATACTTCGTTTCCTTCCACCGCGACGACCAGTGGCAGCGCGACGCCACCCCGCTGCAGATGTCCTCGCGCGCCGACATCGCGCGTTTCTTCAACGAAGATGCCGACCAGATCGACAAGGCCTTGGTACGCCCTTCCGGCGGCTTCGGCATCTTCCACTTCAATCCCGGTGCCACGCTGAAGGGGAAGGACAAGGACAGCGATTACATGGCCCTGGTACTGATCGGCGCGGGCCCCGTGTTCCAGGTGAGCTGCCCCTGAGCGCCCCACCCACGGCGCGCCGCCGAGGCGAACCCCGGATGTGCAGCTGACGCCAGCGTTGCCTCGTCGAAGCGGTTCCCCTCCGCCCCCAACGCTTGCGTATCCATTGCATCCCGAAGCGCACCGTTCGGCGTGCCCCCCTTCCCCTGTACCGCGCAGCCCTGCTGACGGCCGCGCGCTCCAGCAACGACGCAGCACCCCATGCCCCCGCATGGACGCTGTCCGACCTGCTGGTACTGTTGCACCGCGCGCCGCTTGAGCGTGCGGCTCGAACGTTCAGCACGGCGCACTCCCCTTGTGGCAGCGTCGATGAATCGAGCTGTACGGCCACTCGCACGCATCGCGCACCAGACCCTGCGCCACCGGCAGGTCGTGCACGTAGGCGACATGCCGCTGCACGTCTTCGGCGTCGCGCAGCCGGTGTTCGCGGAAGTCGTCATGCCACAGCGGTCGCACGCTGCGGTCGCGGCGCACCATCGCACGCGGGGGTTGGCCGGGCAGCTGGCGGTCGAACACCGCCTGGACTCGCAGCCAACGCCGATGGCCATCCTCATCGCCGGTCGGCAGCGTCCATACCCCGTGCAGGTGGTTGGGCAGCACGACGAGGGCATTGATCCGGAAGGGATACGCCTGCTGTGCTACTCGAAATGCCAGGCCCAGCACCTGCGCATGGTCCACCAGCAACCGGCTGGAGCGATCGCGCAGATGCGCACTGAAGAAGAATGCGCCGCCTGCTTGCCAAATGTGTTCGTCAGTGCCCATGCCCTGCAGTGTGCAGATCTGCGCAGCCACCCGCGATCAGGGCAACACCTGCTTCCCCGTAAGCTGCCCACCCAACAACGGGTCGGCAGAAAAGCCCACTGACGGCCGCCGGCAGCGCGTGCATCTGACTACTGCACGCAGGCAGGCGGCGGGCATTCCAGATCACGGCGCGTTCGGCCCACTCATGGATGACGCATCGCACATTTATGAATGCTTCTTTCTGCCGGGCCACCCAGGTGCGACCGAGCGCACAGCGCTGGCCGGATCGCCTCCAGCAGACTGGCCGCCCGACCCGAAGCGCGATTGGCCATGCCCACCCTGCTGTTGATGCTGCTACTTGCCACCGATACGCCGGACCGCTTTCCAACCGGCTTCCATGACCGTCCGGGCATCGGCGACGACGGCATGCCGGTCGTGATCCGCACCGCAACGTGGGACGACTTCCGCGGAGGGACCACTGCGGTGGAGCAGGTCCTCGTGCCCAACGCGGACGGCTCGTTCACCTACCAGTACGCGCGCCAGTCCCGGCCCACCCGCATGTACCACGCCACGCTGTGCTGGCACCGGAACATGTATCCGCCCGAGGAAGACGCGATCTTCAGTGGCCCAAATACCTATGGCGGCTGGCACTGCAGCCGAGCCACCGAACGGCCGCCTCCCTCCCGCAGCCTGCCCCACGCCACCGAGCCGCCCCGCTGAACCCGTCTCCTCCCCATCTCGGTTACGATGCCCACCCCTCCCGTTCAAGCGGCTGGCTGCCCTGCAGCGTGGCCCGCCCTGCTCCCGTGCCCCATTACACCGGCCCCCTGCTCACCCGCCCCCTTGCTGACGCCCTGGTCCGCGCGCGCGACGCCGGTGCCACTGAATGGAACGGATCGCTCGACCTGGGGCGCTCGACCGGCACCGCCGCGCTCGGACGCGACAGCTGGCAGTGGAAGGACGAAACCTACGCCTACCCCGGCAAGACCAAGGACCGCACCCTGTACTACTGGGATGGCGAGGAATTCCTGGCGGTATCCCGGTTCGGCTCGGCGCTGATCAAGCTGGTGCCCACCGAATGGGACGCGCCCACCTTCGAGATCGACGGCATCAAGATGCTGCCCAGCGCGCAGGTTTCGCCCTACGAGGATGCGCGCCGCAAGGTGGCGCTGGTGGCCCCGGCAGGCAAGACCGTGCTCGATACCTGCGGCGGGCTGGGCTACTTCGCTGCCTGCTGCCTGGAAGCCGGGGTCACCCGCATCCAGTCGTTCGAGAAGAACCCCGATGTGCTGTGGCTGCGCACGCTCAACCCGTGGTCGCCCGACCCGGAAGCGGCCAGCAGTGGTGGCCGCCTATCGCTGACCCACGCCGATGTCGCGCAGGCGATTGAAGCGCTGGAAAGCAGCTCGGTGGACGCGATCCTGCACGACCCGCCGCGCTTCGGCATCGCCGGCGAGCTGTACTCGCAGGTGTTCTACGACCAGCTGGCCCGCGTAATCCGCAAGGGCGGGCGCATGTTCCATTACACCGGCGCGCCCAACAAGCTCACCAGCGGCCGCGATGTGCCGCGCGAGGTCGCCAAGCGGCTGGAAAAGGCCGGCTTCAAGGCCGAACTGGCGCTTGACGGGGTGTTGGCGCTCAAGCGCTGAGAGGTACCGGAACCGCACGTAGGGGTGAACGCGCAGACGCGCCCTACCCGGGCCTGACCCCCGCCCTGCGCAGCGGGCGCATGCTGAGCCAGGCCCGTCCAAGGCATCTGCATGATGCAAACCACCACCGGCATCAACGAAACCGAGCGCCTGCGCCCGCTCGACGCCCTGCACCATCGTACGCCACCCGCCCGAGGCGGCTTACGACGACATCGTCCATCCCAATGGGGTGCCCACAGGCGGTCTACGGACTCTTGGGCGTGTACTTCGCCGATTCTTCTTCCCATTTTTTGCAGACTGCCCGAAGTTCCACCTGCTTCTTTGCTATAGCCTCCGTGGTGGCAACGCGGCGTAACCGCACTACCGAAGCGATGGGCCATTTGACTGTGTCGTGGGTGTACCCCCGGTACAGGAATCGCAATTCCCCATCGTTGATATGGACACTTACTGCATAGGGATCGGTTGAACCTTCCCTTTGCAGGAACATCCGCCCTCTGAACTGACCATCTGGCTCGGCGTTTTCGAACGCGCCGTTAAGGGTTCCTTGAACGATGGGTGAGTATGTATCCTGGTTTGACGCCACGAACGTGCCGCAGAACGATGTGTGGGTCGCGGCCTCCGAATGCGCGATGACCAGGCTGAGCCGTTGCCCTTCACACCTGCTCTCTTCCTGCCCGAAAGGCGTGCAACTTTTCAACTCCCAAGCACCCTCGTACGGGAGCGGCGGCGGCGGTGGCGGCGACGGCGTCGCCGCCACCGCATTGAAGCTGCCAAGGGCAATCAACGCGGCCAGCAGGGGTGCCGGCTTGATAAAGACGATGGAGAGGTTCACAGCGACTCCTTTTCCCGCGAGGGATTGAGAAGGGCAGTCCACCGTGCCGCCCCCAGCCCACAGCCGGTCGGCCAGTCACAGTGGCACCCGTTGCGCCTGTTCCCCGTCCGGCACACCCCGCCGGCCGCCCCACGGCGTGAGGCCTGATCAAATCCTATGAGGGCAAAGAGAAGCGGTGTGTGAATATGCGCGGCGTTACGGTCTTCCTCATCATCCCTCTCCTCGTAGCGGCACGCCACGCGTGTCCCACTCACCGCATGTCGGCACCATTACCTCAACGCACCAGAAATTCCACCAACACCGCATTGAACTGCTCAGGGTGGCTGGCGTTGCACCCATGCGGCACATCCTTCAACAGCACCACCTCGACCAGCTGGCGCGGATGATCCGCAAGGGCGGGCGCATGTTCCATTACACCGGTGCGCCGAACAAGCTCACCAGCGGGCGCGACGTGCCGCGCGAGGTGGCCACACGCCTTGAAAAGGCGGGCTTCAGGGCCGAGCTTGCGCTGGACGGCGAGCTGGCGGTCAAGCGCTGAGAGGTACCGCAACCGCACGCGCGGGTGAACGCGCAGGCGCGCCTCTACCCGGACTTAACCCACGCCTTGCGCAGCTGGCCTAGGCTGAACCATGCCCTACGCTTTTAAGGTATCCGCATGGTCCAAACCGCCACCGGCATCAACGAAACCGAACGCCAGCGCGCGCTCGACGCCCTGCACATCGTGGGCAGCCTGCCCGAGCCGGCGTACGACGACATCGTCAAGGTCGCCGCTGCCGTCTGCGGCACCCCGATGGCCCTGGTGAGCCTGGTCGACCGCGACCGGCAATGGTTCAAGGCCCGCGCCGGCCTGGAGAGCGTCCAGACCGAGCGCAACGTGGCCGTGTGCGACCACGCCATCCGGCAGCCCACCCAGCTGATGGAAGTGGGCGACCTCAGCCAGGACGCGCGCTTCGCGGACAACCCGATGTTGAAGGACCTCGGCGCCCGCTTCTACGCTGGCATGCCGCTGGTGACCGAAGGCGGTGCCGCCGTGGGCAGCGTATGCGTGATAGACGTCAACCCACGCGAGCTCAACCCTACCCAGCGGGACGCGCTGCAGGCCCTGGCCCGCCTGACCATGACCCTGATGGAAAGCCGCAGCCGCGAACGCGAGCAGCAGGTGGCGGCGATCATCGACCACGCGGTGGCCGCTGAGGCCAGTACGGCAGCCGATGGCGCGGGAGCCTACACGGTCGTGATCCTGGAACTGCAGGATCTCTCCGCGCTGGCACAACGCCTTGGCGAGCGGGCGTTGGATCGCCAGCTGCAGCAGCTGGACCAGCTGCTTGAGCGCTGCCTTCAGCCCGAACGGGGCGACAGCATCAACCGCGTCACCGGCAGCGGCGAGTTTGTTGCCATGCTGGCCCGTGGCGATGCCAGCGAGACCGTGGCGAAGTTCGAGGAGGTTGCACGTGACCTCAGCCAGAGCACCGGCGCGTCATTGCTGTTTGGCGCGGCATCCACGCACAGTGCGGAACCTGCCACCACCGTATTCCTGCGCGCAGACCAAGCCTTGAGCGCGGCAAAGGATGCAGCGGCCCGTCAGTGAGCCGCGGATTGCCCGACGCTACGTGACGCCGCGTAGAGCCCCGCCATGCGTGGCTGAACGGAGCGGACCGAAAACAGGAAACGCATGGCGTGTCCCTACGCATCAGTCGCCTCGCGGCAGCGTCTTCGCCCACATGTTGTCGACCAGATTGGGATAGGTGCGGCCGTTCTCCTCCGCCCGCTGGCGCGCCGCCTCCTTCTGCGACGGTGACAGCGGCTGCCCCTTCTTCCCCTTGGGATTGGGCTTCTTCCAAGGCGGCGTAGTGGTCTTGCGCATTCAACTCACCCTTGAAAAGAACAAGGCGGGAACGCGCAAAACGCGCCCCGCCCCCGCGTAGCGACACGCCACGCGTGTCCCACGCCATTTCAGCAACCTTGCCTACCTCACCGCGCCAGGAACGCAACCAACGCCGCGTTGAACTGCTCAGGATGGCTGGCGTTGCACCCATGCGGCGCATCCTTCAGCAGCACCACCTCGCTGCCCCGAATCGCCTCATGCGTGCGGCGCCCCGATCCTTCATACGGCACGGTGCCATCACTGTCACCATGCAGCACCAGCGTAGGCACCGTGACCTTCTTCAGGTCTTCACGGAAATCGGTGGTCCCAAACGCTTTCATGCAGCCCAGCGCCGCCGTCTGATCAGACTGCTTGCACAGCTCGATCGCTTCCTGGCGCTGCTTCTCGCTGACCTTCAACTCGCCCTTGGCACTGAAGAAGTCCTTGGTGAAGCCGTCGAAGAATTCATCGCGGTGGTTCTCCAGACCCGTCCGCATCTGCTCGGCCTTTTCTTCCGTCAGCGGGCCGTCGGGATTGTCGGCCGTCTTGAGCATGTACGGCGGCACCGCCGAGGCGAATACCACACTGCGCAGGCGCTGCTCGCCGTGGCGGGCGATGTAGCGGGCCACTTCGCCGCCGCCCATCGAGAAGCCGACCAGCGTTGCGTCGCGCAGGTCCAGCTGCTCGAGCACCCCCGCCAGGTCGTCGGCCAGCGTGTCGTACTCGTAGCCATCAGCAGGCTTCTCCGAACGGCCGAAACCACGGCGGTCATACGCCACCACGCGGTACCCGGCCGCCTTCAGCACGGGTACCTGCGCGCGCCAGGATTCGGCCGACAATGGCCAGCCGTGGATCAGCACTACCGGTCGGCCGGTACCGCCGGTGTCTTCAACGTGCAGGCGAACGAGAGATGCAGTCATGCTCAGCTCCAGAATCATCGATCGGCCGCTCATGCTAGTGGACGACTGCCGATGCGACGTGAGCGTTCCTTTGCCTCCCGGTTACACCCCGTGCACGTTTCACCGGGCACGGGGCGTCGCAGCCCATCGCCTATTTTTTTGGAAGCAGCCGCAGCAGTCCCTCGGTGAACTCATGGCTGTCGCTCACGCTCATTCCGTGTGTTGCCTCCCGCAGGCTGGCCTGGAAGGAGTCGTTAAGCGTCCGCGCCGTGATGTCCGCCGCCTTGCCGTGGGGCGCGAACGCATCTGCTGCACCGTGTAGCACCGTCGATCGCGTCTTCACCGCTTCCAGCGTAGGCCGGTGATCGGTTTTGCAGACCGACTCCCAGCACGCGATGGCAGCGCTCTGATCGGCTGTCTGGCACATCGTGACCAGGTCTGCCAGCTGCTGCTGGGTGATTTTCAGCTCGCCGCCGGCGCTGTGATAGGTCTGCATCAGATCCACGAAGAACCCCTCACGATCATTCTGCAGGGACTCCAGCATCTGCGTGTATTTGAACGAGGGCACCCATCCATAATCGTTACCTTCGGTCATGAGCATGAACGGCGTGACCGTGGATACAAGCATGATCATGTTGAGGCGTTCTCCGCCCAGCAGCACGTCGGCGCGCGCGGCTTCGGCCGCCCCCATGCCCATGCCTACGATCGTGACGTTGGTCAGGTCCATATCCAGGATCAGGCAAGCGAGGTCTGCGGCTGTGTCGTCGTAACTGTAGCCGTAGACCGGCTTCTCGGATTTTCCGAATCCGCGGCGGTCGTAGGCGATCACTCGGTATCCTGCCTCCCGCAGTGGGGGTACCTGCAGGTTCCACTGGTGCATGTTGAGCGGCCAGTCGTGCACAAGGATCACCGGGCGACCATCGCCGCCGGTGTCTTCAACATGCAGGTTCACGCGGTTGTGGTTGGCGAGTACGGTATTCATGTCCAGGCTCCAGAAGAGAGGCGTTCCGACCGCACATGACCATCGGGCATGTGTGCAGTCGTCTTCCCTACCACCCTGTTCCCCGTCCAGCGCGAGTGCACCGGCCGCCCCACGGCGTGGGGCCTGGGGTGAGGCTAGAACAGGCTCACTAAGGATTTTGTGAAACCCGGCGGATGCCTTACCAATAACGTCGTTGCCGCCCCGACGCCAGCGGGCGCCGAGCACCGGATCGACGACCACGACACCCACGCGGACGAAATGCAGGCGCTGAAGCAGCGCGTGGACGCCGCCGCCACGCCCGGGAAAGCGAAATCACCGTGCACTGGACTTAGGCCTTGGCACGCTTCGCCCTGCCAACACCTCTGGAGTTCCATCGGGATGCGCGCGGGCAGATGGACGCGCTGAGCGTGGGGCATGGGGAGGGGCGGGCGCGGTACGTAGGGAAGGCACCGTAACGACTGGCCAATCACCCCATCTGCCGCACAGCCGCCTCACGCTCCTGCGATTGCGTCTGTTCGGCCTGCGCCGCCAGCTGTTGGCTCAGTTGGCTGGCGCTAGCCAACTGCTCGCCACGTTCCAGCGAAGCTTCAAGGGGGGCCTGCGCTGCCTGGACGGTGGGCATGGAGGCGCGCAGATGCGCCGGGTCGTTGCGCTCGCCCTGCACGACAAAGATGTTTTCTGCGGCGGCCGCATGCGAGGTGCGGTCACTCAGTACAACGTGGTCGACGTGCGATAGGCCATTTTCCTTCGCCAGCACATACAGGCTTGCTGTGACGCGCTCACTTGTGGAGTCGAAGGTTCGCCATTGGCGGCGTCCAGCTCCGCCACCTTGTCGCGGACCTGGGAGAGCATGGGATCGCCCCTGACGCCTTCGTAGGAGTCGCTCTCGGAGATCAGGCGCTGCAGCAGCGACCGCTTTGGCATGGGGTTTTCGAGTTCGGTGTTGAGCTTGCTGCCGGGGATCTGCTCCGGCATGCTCTTGATGTCGCGCATGTTATTGAGCGGCTTGATCGCTCCTTCGAAGGTCTGGTCCTGCCCCGACCTGGTCTGGCGGTGGATGCCTGCATTGTTGAGCGCAGCCCACGCGCCTGCTCATGACTTACTTCCCGCGTTTGAAGTAGGCGAGCAACAACTCTGCCTTCCAGCCAAGAAAGTCGGGGTGGTCACCCATCAGCTCGACAGTCAGCCGGTAGTGACGCGGCTCGATTTTCTCTGCCGCCGCAAATTTGAAGTACGTCTCAACGTTCGCCGAGTGCAGCAGGGCTGCCTCCTCGAGCAGCGACGTATCGAGACTGGTCACAGTGACACCCGGTACCGATCCATCGGGCGGTAGCGCAGCCCACTCCCCCGGCTCCCCTGTGGGCCGGCTGAGAGGAACCGTTGCAATGGAACCTTCGTTCACTCGGAGAAGGCGTACCTTTGCTGCCAGGTCTGCTTCAAGTAGCTGGCTGGTCAACGCAATTGCCGCCGCTGAATCCGGGCTCTCAGTGCGGAACCCGAGCATCAACATGGGTGACGCATTCCGACCGGGAGGCGGCAGATCGAACTCCACGTTCACCACCTCGCCCGCCTTGTCCAAGGCAATGGGACGGGTAAGAGGCACTTCGGTCCGCATCTCAGCGCTCTTCTTGTTGGCCTCCACGGTGGGCGTGGCGGTTTCCGCTTCCCGCTCCCACCCCGCAAGACCGGCGGTCACAGACAGCGCAACAGCGCCCATCAGCATCGATCTTGTTACCCAAAGCTTCATGGTCAATTCTTTCTCTGGTACGGGCGTACTCGCCTGCATAGTCTGAGGTACGCGGACACGGGGAAGAATAGGAAATAACCTAATAACAGCTTGACAGGCATCACAGAAGCGGGCGGAAAGCCCTCAACCAGCGCCCTTCACGCCTCCTACGTACACGGTGACGGTATAGGGCGCGTCCTTGCTCACTGATTACTTCGCCTTCTTGAAGTAAGCCACCAACAACTCGGTTTCTTCGTTCTGAAGCTCCGGGTGGTCGGAGTCAAGATCAATGGTCAGACGGTAGTGGCCCGGCTGTACGTTCTCGGCGGTCGCAAACTTCATGATGTGGTAGTGGAGCCCAGGGTTCAGCAGATTCGACTCTTCCAGCATCGTCGTGTCCACGCCCGAGGTCACCAGTCCCGGCACGCTGCCGTCCGGCGCGACCTCGACCCGATCGCGCAGAGTGGGCAGGTTTCGGATAAGGGGCACCGTTGTGAGGACACCTTCCTGCACGCGGATCAATCGAACCTTGGCCGCCACTTTTGACTCAGCCAGTTTGAACGACAGCGCTGTAGCGGACTCTGCATCTGCCCTGGCTATCCGAAGCCCCAGCATCAATGCAGCATAGGCATTGGGCCCTGGCGGAGGCAGCTCAAATTCCACGTTGACCACCTCACCGGCTTTGCTCAACGACAGCGGTCGAGTAAGGGGAACTTCGCTGCGCATTTCCGAGTTCTCCTTCGCGGCTTGGACCGGCTGCGCGACGTCCGCACCTTGCCCGCAACCAGCGATGCCAACTGCAGCAAACAGGGCAACGCCTGCCAGCAGAATTGCACGAACGTCCCTAGCCATTGTCTTCCACTGCTCCTGCATCCAGCGAACCTGCTTCTTGTACAGTCTGGGCCGATCAAATCAACGAGGAAATAGGAAAATCCCTATCGCCACCTGCGCCAGGTCAAAGTTCTGCACCACCGCCTTCCCTGGCATCCTGCGCGGTTCATCTTCTTGTACGAATCCCCCCAATCCCGCATCGCCAACAGCACCGGCACCAGCGGCCGGCCCAGTTCCGACAGCCGGTACTCCACCTTCGGCGGCACCTTGGGGTACACATGCCGCACCACCACGCCGTCGGCCTCCAGCTCCCTCACCTGGCTGGTCAACGTCGATTGGGTGGCGTTCGGGATGAGGCGCGTCAGCTCCATGAATCGCCGCGCGCGTGACACCAGGTAGAACAGGATCACCGGCTTCCACTTGCCGCCGATGACTGAAAGCGTGGCTTCCACGCTGCAGCCGTTCTTGCCACATACGCGCCGCGCCATTCAATGCCCTGCTGGTGAATGCGCTGAGCATGGTGCATGGCGAAGGTCGGGCGGCATGTGCGGAAGAGGGCTTAACCGGGAGGGCATCACCCCATTCGCCGCACGGCAGCCTCACGCTCCTGCGATTGCGCCTGTTCGGCCTGCGCCGCGAGCTGTTGGTTCAGCTGGTTGGCGTTGGCCAACTGCTCGCCGCGTTCCAGCGACGCTTCAAGCGGGGTCTGCGTTGCCTGGACGGTGGGCATGGAAGCGCGTAGATGCGCCGGGTCGTTGCGCTCGCCCTGCACGACGAAGATGTTTTCTGCGGCGGCCGAGTTCGGGGTGCGCTCACTGAGCACCACATGGTCTACGCGCGATAGCCCATTCTCCTTGGCGAGCACATACAAGCTTGCGCTGACGCGCTCACTGATGGGGTCGAAGGCTCGACCATTGGCAGCGTCCAGCTCTGCCACCTTCTCCCGGGTCTGGCGCAGCATGGGGTCGCGACCGACGCCTTCGTATTCACCATTTTCAGAAATGAGCCGCTGCATCAGCATGCGTTTCGGCATCGGGTGATGAACTTCGCAGTTCAGCTCGCTATGGGGATAAGGCGCTCGAATGCTCTGGATCTCAGACTTGTTGTCCAGAGGCTTGAGCGCACCCTCGAAGTCTGCATCCTGCTGTGACTTGACCTGCTTGTGCAGGCCCGCGTGGTTGAGCGCACACCCCAGGTAAAGTCGATGCAGCTCTTGGAGAGGCCGCTGTACTCCATGTTGAACCCATGTTTGACCGGATCGTCGCCAAACGCAACTATCTTCTCGAACTGCGCCTTGCTTATCTCCATCGTCCGCGCGTAGTAGGGATTTTCATAGTTCACGACGTCGCCATACGTCACCGCGCCAGGGCCGGTGCTCGCACCGTGCCGAGCGCGCGCAAACCCAAAGCTTTGAGTCACTCCTTCATGTTGGACGGCCAGATACATGTGCCCTGCAGCCGACGTACCGCCGTTCTTCAGCGGAGTTCCTGGTGCTGCAACGTAGATGGTCACGGTATATGGCGCGTCCTTGGCCATGCGTTACTTCCCCTTACCCATATAGGCAATGAGCAGCTCGACAGGTTCCGAACCCAACTGTGGATGGCCCTGCTGCAACTCAACAGTCAGCCGGTAGTGGCCAGGCTTGGCGTCCTCTGCGCCTGAAAGCAGAAGAACGTCGTAGAACCTGGAAGCGTCAACCATCCCAACGCCCTCCAGCTGAGTGCGCTCGACATCCGAGGATGTAACTCCCGGAACCAATCCATCATCGCCAACCACTATGCGGTCCTGCAGATCCGGAGAGTTACGGAACAGCGCCACTTGGGTGATGGATGTTTCCTCCACTCGAAGCAGCCTGACACGGGCTGACAGCTGCGCACGTATGATCTCGTCGGAACGCCTGATTCCGGTAGGAGCATCTGGCGCTACCACTCGAACACCGACCAGCAGCGTAGACGACGCATTCTCCGTCGGCGGTGGCAACTCGAACTCCAGGTTCACCACCTCTCCTGCCCTGCCCAAGGAAATCGGCCGGACAAGGGGAGCTTCATTACGCATCAGTGCATCCTCCATCGAGACGGGCTGGAGAGCGTGGGGGCCCTGCTCACCTTGCCCGCATGCCGCGAGGCCGGCCACGGCAAGCGTGGCCAGCGCTCTCAGCAGATTTGATACGCACGTACGCTTCTTCATTGCTCACGCCTGATCCGGATACTGTCGATGCTATCGCCCACGTGGTGTGGGGTGTGCAATCGAGGCCGGAAATAGGGAAATTCCTACGCGTCAGAGGAACTTCGTCACAGTTCCGCTCAACGCAGTGTCAGCTCTCGCCTGTGCGGGCCCTGTTCTGCGCCTTGCACGCATCCCCCCAATCCCTCATCGCCAACAACACCGGCACCAACGTCCGGCCCAGTTCCGAAAGCCGGTACTCCACCTTCGGCGGCACCTCGGTACACATGCCGCACCACCACGCCGTCGGCGGAGCCGCTGGTAGCGCCATGCTCGATCGGTGCGAAACCATAACTGCGTGAAGAATCGCCGTGCTCAACAGACAGATACATGTGCCCTGCGGCTGATGTCACTCCTCCGGCCAACGGCGTCCCGGGTGCGGCAACGTGCACGGTAACGGTATAGGGTGCGTCCTTGCTCATCGGTCACTTTGCCTTCTTGAAATAAGCGACAAGCAGCTCAGCGGTATCTTCGCGGAACTCCGGGTGGTCGCCTGTCAGCTCAATGGTGAGGCGGTAATGTCCAGGCTGGATGTTCTCTGCATACGCAAACTGAAGAACGTCATAGTAGAGCGCAGCATCAACAAGGCCGGCACTCTCGAGCAGTGACGGTTCAACTCCCGACATGGTCAGGCCAGGTACCGTTCCGTCAATGGGGACCAATATTCGTTCGCGAAGATTCGGCGCATCCCTCGTCAGGGGCACTGTCTTGATTGCACCTTCCTCCATGCGAATCAAGCTGACTCTGGCAGCTATCCCTGCTTCGACGAGCCTGATTGAAAGCGAGGTGCCGGATTCTGCGTCCGGCCTCACCAACCGCACACCCAGCATCAACTCGGATGAGGCGTTGGGTCCGGGCGGCGGAAGCTCAAACTCCACATTCACCACCTCGCCCGCCTTGTCCAGGGCAATGGGCCGGGTAAGAGGAACCTCCGTTCGCATCGCAGCGCTCTTCTTGTTGGCTTCCACATGGGGCTTGGCGGTTTCCGCTTCCCACCCGCACGCGGCGAGGCCGGCAATGACGAACAGCGTCGGGGCGCCCATCAGCATCGATCTTGTTACCCAAAGCTTCATGGTCAATTCTTTTCTTGGCACGGCCGTACTCGCCTGCGTAGTCTTGGGTACGCGAACACGGGAAAGAATAGGAAAAAACCTACTTACAGCTTGACCGGCGTCACAGAAGCTTGCGGAAAGCCCTCAACGAGCGCCCTTCACGCCTCTTCAGCGGTCGCCTGGGTCTTCTTGTACGAGTCCCCCCAATCCCGCATCGCCAACAAAACCGGCACCAGCGTCCGGCCCAGTTCCGACAACCGGTACTCCACCTTCGGCGGCACCTCGGGGTACACATGCCGTACCACCACGCCGTCGGCCTCCAGCTCCCTCAGCTGGCTGGTCAACATCGATTGGGTGGCGTTGGGAATCAGCCGCGTCAGCTCCATGAATCGCCGCGTGCGTGACACCAGATAGAACAGGATCACTGGCTTCCACGTGCCGCCGATAACCGACAGCGTGGCTTCCACGCTGCAGCCGGTTTTGCCATATACGCGCCGCGCCATTACGGGATACTCCTGAAAACCATAGTACCTATGGGAAAGCATAGTTCTTGTGGCAACCACGGTACGACCATAGCATGCAGGTCATGTCCCCCGAGGTGATCGATGCCCATGAAATTCAATGCCCTGCTGGCCACCAAAGAAGACGGCCAGGTTTCCACCCAGCTGGTGGCCTTTGACGAAGCCGACCTGCACGAAGGCGATGTACTGGTGCAGGTGGAGTACTCCACCCTGAACTACAAAGACTCGCTGGCGATGACCAACGCCTCGCCGGTGATCCGTACGTTCCCGCTCATTCCCGGCATCGACCTGGCCGGCACCGTGCTGGAATCGGGCAATGCCGGCTTCCGCCAGGGCGACCGCGTCGTGCTCAACGGTTACGGCCTCAGCCAGACCCACCACGGCGGGCTGGCCCAGCGCGCGCGCATCCCCGGCGAATGGCTGGTGAAGCTGCCCGACAGCATCAGCAGCAAAGACGCCATGGCGATCGGCACGGCCGGCTACACCGCCATGCTGTGCGTGCTGGCGCTGGAACACGGCGGGGTGAAGCCCGAGCACGGCGACATCCTGGTGACGGGCGCCAACGGCGGCGTAGGCTCCATCGCCTTGGCCATTCTCTCCAAGCTGGGCTACCGCACGGTGGCGTCTACCGGCCGACCCGAACATGCGCAGTACCTCAAGGACTTGGGCGCTGACGAGATCATCGACCGCGCCACGCTGGCCGAGCCGCGCACCCGTCCGCTGGATGCCGAGCGCTGGGCCGGGGTGGTGGACGTGGCCGGCAGCCACACGCTGGCCAACGCACTGGCGCAGACCAAGTACCGCGGCGTGGTGGCCGCCGCCGGGCTGGCGCAGGGTACCGACCTGCCTACCTCCGTGCTGCCCTTCATCCTGCGCAACGTCACCCTGGCCGGTATCGACTCGGTACAGGCGCCGCACGCCGTGCGTGCCGAGGCGTGGAAGCGGCTGGCGACCGACCTAGACCTCGGCAAGCTGGCCAGCACGGTTGAAGTGATTGGGCTGGAAAAGGTGCTGGACGTGTTCCCGGCATTCCTTGAAGGGAAGGTGCGTGGGCGGTTGGTGGTGGATGTGAACGCCTGACGATTTCGAATTAGTATTGCTCCGGGCAGACGCACACATGGCGTCTGACGTAGAAGGAGCGCTACGTGTCGAAGGCTAAGGGATTGGTGGTGTTGGGCGGTCTTGCCGCCCTTGCAGCGGGATGGATGCTTTCCCCAGTGGTGTTCGCTGCCGCGCCCGGCGTTGTGCATGCTGATGCGCTCGCCGAAGTGGAAACGACCGACGTGCGCGAGCGCATCATCCAGCTGCTTGAAGGCGAGGCGCTTTATCGCGATCGCGTTGATTGGCCCGCTGCGCGGCAGCGCCTGCGGGCAGCGGGAAGTCCCGAAGAGGCAGACAGTATTCTGGAGCAGCTCATTGCACGCAGCACCGGAAACCACGGACGCTGGATACGTGCATCCACGATGTCCACCCCATCCGGTCGCCTGCAGCGAACAGCACAGGCCTCGCAGCTTCGCCGACCCGCTACTCAAGCCGATCCTGGTGGGCCAGCCGCGCATCGTAGCGGCACGGGCGATCCTATCGGCTGGATCTCGATACCCGCCTTCAAGGAGGATTCGGCCGCAGCGCCCGAGGTTCGCCATCAACAGCAGCTTGCCTTTGCGCAGCAGTTGCAGTCGCAGCTGAGCACTGAGGATCAGCGTGCGCTGTGCGGCTGGATCGTGGATCTGCGGGCGAATCAAGGCGGCAACATGTGGCCCATGTTGCTTGGCGTCGCGCCGCTGCTGTCGACCCGGCCTGACGGCAAGGAAATGATAGGCGCGTTCAAGGTGGGGGCAGCGCAGCATGACTGGACCCTTGACTCAGGGCGCCTGCTGTTGAACGGACGCCCGCGCATGGGGCTCGCGGCAGCGCCCTATGTACTGCGCCACCCTGCCCCCGCGGTGGCCGTACTCTTCGGCGCCCATACCGCGAGCTCGGGTGAAATGGTGGCGCTGGCGTTCAGGGGTAGACCCGCGACACGCAGCTTCGGGCAGCACACCGCCGGCCTGTCCACGGGCAATACACCGGTTCGACTCGCCGACGGCAGCATGCTTCTGCTGACCGCGTCGGTGTCGGTGGACCGCGACCTCAAAGGCGATGGCGAAAAGCTGGTGCCGGATGTCGTGGTCAGCGATGCGGCGGATGCCGAAGCGGCTGCGCGCGTATGGTTGATGGAGCAGCCGGCCTGTAAGGGCGCCGCGATGGCGCCCAAAGTGTCGCGTTGAGCGGCTTTCCGCAGCGAACGCATCAACCGCGTCCAAGACGCGCTTCGGAAGCCGTAACATGAAATTCTCACCGTAACGCAACGCGTGTTACGGTGAAAAGCCATGTTACGGCGGCGTAACTGGCCCTTTCTGCCTTACAGCGCAATCCGCGCCACAGACTCCTCACTCCCCTTCTCGTCCTTGTCCCCATTCTTGATGGTCACGTACAGGACGTTCTTCTTCGCATCCAGCGCCAGGCTGTTCGGGTGGGTCGGCACGTCGTAGCTGCCCACCTGCTTGTAGCTCTCGCTGTCATACGCGGTCACCGTCCCCGCTTCGCGGTTGGTCACGTACAGCCGCTTGCGCGGTGCATCCAGCAGCAGGCCCAGCGGGCCTGCGTCGGTGGCGATGCTGGCCAGTTCCTTGCCCGTGGTGGGGTCCAGCACCAGCACGCGCTGGCCCGGGTGCTTGGAGACAAAGCCCGGAATGCTGCTGCCCTGATACTTGCGGATCATCTCCAGGCCCTGGTCGGTCACGAACAGGCGCTTGCCACTCGGGTCCAGCGCCAGGTTCATCGGCTGCTCGGCGCTGACCTTGAAGCGCTGCTCCACCTTGCCGGTGTCGGTGCCCACGGTGACCACTTCACCCAGCAGGTTGGAGGTGAGCACGCGCTTGTTGGCCGCATCCAGGGTGAGGCCCGGCGCCTTGGCGTTACCCAGGCCCGGAATGGTGTTGATGAGCTTCAGCGACTGCGTGTCCACCACGAACAGCACGCTGCCTTCGCCGGAGTGGCCGGTGACGTACAGGCGGTTGTTCGGGGAATCCACCACCAGCTCCCGCAGGTCGTGCGTGTAGCCGGCCTTGCCGTCCTTGCCGACCTTTTTCTCCATCAGCTGCACGATGCCTACGGCCTTGTTGCTGGCGGTGTCGACCACGGTCACCGAGGTGTCCACGGTGTTGCCCACGTACAGGCGGTTGTGCGCGTCGTCCAGCACCACGCCGAAGGCTTTGCGCTCCAATGGGATCTTGGCTTCAACCGCCAACGAGTCCGGATTCAGGCGCAGCACTTGGGCCGGGCCGGCGGCATTGCCGAAGCCGCCCGAAGAGGCCACAAACAGCGCGTTCTGGGTGGGGCTGAAGGCCAGCTCGTACAGGCCCTGGGCAACGGCGGTGCGCTGGACGGAAGTGGCAGCTGCGGTGGTGCCGGCCTTTTCGGCGGCGGCAAAGGCGGACGGAGCGCCAAGGGTCAGGCTGACGGCGAGCGCCAAGGCGGCCGAACGGAACAGGGAACGAGGGTGCATGCGAGCGTCCTTGTGAGAGGCAGAGGAAGGATCCTGGCTCGCGTGGCCGCTGGGAGGAGCGGCCAACCACACGGTCTGTAGACGTGGGAAGGCTGGCTGGCCCGGACATCTTAACAGGGGTGGCCAGCGACGGGATTCTTCCGTCCCACGCCATGAGACGCCCCTGCGCGATGCTGCGATCCGCTTCGGAGGATCAACATGAACAAGATCGACCTTGATTGGCTGGAAGAGTTCGACCAGGCCATGCTGGGGCTGTATGCCATAAACCACAGCGACGCCGGCATGGACGAGCAGCTGCTGGTGAGCTACTACGACCTGGAGCCGCGTGAGGCGGCGCTGGCGTTCGGCAATGACTACGACCTGGACCGGATGAACCCGCTGTGGCCGCCGATGGGGCTGGCGCTGAACAGCTGAGCGCAGTCAGTACCCCATGCTTGCCGCCGCAACCTGCATCTCCTGCTGCACGCGCTGATCTTCTTCCTGCTGCTGCGTTGCCAGTTGCGCGGCACGCTGTTCCTGCTCGAACGCCACCGCGTCAAACTGCTCAAGAGACTCTTCGAACGGTGTCTTCACTGCCTGTGCCGTTGGCATGCCGGCCCGTTGGTGGCCCGGGTTGTCCAACTCGCCCTGAACCACGAAGACGTTCTGGCCGCCGGGTTGGCTTTCCGTTGGTTGGCTGAGCACCACGTGGTCCACGCTGCCCAGGCCGTTGCTCTTGGCCAGCACCATCAGGCTGCCGGTGAGGCGCTCGCTGGTCTGGTCGTAGCTGCGGCCGTGGGCTTTGTCCAGCTTCGCTACGCCCTCGCGGATCTGCTGGTAGAGGGCGTGGTCGGGGTGCTCGGGGTTCAGGGGTGTCCAAGGGTCCTGCTCATCAGCGGGCTGCGCCACCCGCGCCACGGCAAACTCTGGCTCTGGCTCCGGCTGTTGCTCCGGCACAGCCTGATTCGCGATGACGTCGTTCGCGGGTTCTTTCAATGGAACGGCATCCAGTGACTCGGCCACCACCACCTCTTCAACCACGTCTCTCGGCGGTGCCTCTGTAACAGGCTCGTCGAGCGAAACTTCATCCCTCAGTGGGTGCTGTGTTGACGCTGCATCCTCCATGCTCGGCCGCTCGGACGTCTCAGCCTGCACCCCGATCTCAGGCTGGCTGGCGTCCACGCGGATAACAGTCTCCGGCACCGCTTCGGGGATTACCTGCTGCTCTACCTTCGCTTCTGATGCAGCGACGGTCGCAGCGAGGTCAGGGACTTCCAGCGGTGGCCGTGCGACAGGTTCGGGCTCAGGCACCGGCTGTATCGGTGTCGCGGCGATGTCGGGTGAGGTGGGCGCCGTGTGAGCTTGTGGCTCGGCCACGGACGCTTCGCGCCGGGCCTCTTCTTCCTCGGCAGTACGAGCGAACGCCTCCTTGGCACGCTGCTCTTCGACGTGCTCACGTGCGCCCTGCTCAGCCCCCTGAGCTGTCTGGGGCTCTCGCTGTGCCGTAGACTGCTCCTCGACCGTGGTGCGCTCGACAGAAGCCGCAATCGCTGCTGCAGCCAGATGAGGGGATAGCTGCGATGGAGGTGGCTCATTGTTAGTGCTTGACTCGTTCTCAACCAGCTCCGGCACGCGCGCTTCAGCGACGTCCCTGCCATCTGCCCGCATCGCCGCCAATGCAGCCAGCTGTGCGGCCTCTTCCGTGGAAGCGCCTTGCCTGTTGGCCTCCCTTAGCGCCTGCTGACGGGCATCCCACGCGTCGGGCGAAAGCGCCTCAATGCGCAGCTCGGGCGCATTCTGGATTGGCACCTCATCCGCCACATTGCCCTGCAGCGCGGCCGTATGCTGCAGTGACGCCTGAACCCTCGCAACGTCCTCCATCGTGGTGGTCGCCGTGAGGACCATGCGGTTGCCACCCGCATCCCCGAATGCAGCAATGGCGCTGTCGGCGCTTGGCGCGTGGGTGCGCGGGTCTGGGATCAGCTCAAGTACCAGGTCACCCTGCCTTCCATTGTCCGCAAGACCCTGCTCCACCGCTGCCGCTGTAGCCGCCAACTGCGCTTCGCTGCGTTCGATACCGTGCCGTGCGTAAAGTGCTTCCACCTGCCCACGCACGCCTTCCGGTGCCAGTTGCACCGTGGCCTTGACCTGCTCGGCCATGTTGCCCAGACCGGCCACGCCAATCTGCTGGCTCTGCCACGTAACTTCCAGCTCATCGCTGAGGTTGCCGTCAGCCGTGCCACTGAAGACCAGCCCGTCGTCGCGCCACTGGCCATCGTCCTGGCGGGTGTACGTGTGGCCGTTGCTTGCCTGCAGCGTGCCTGATCTGCCCTGTGCGTCCTGGATGGCGGCGGGTACTGAAGGATTGTTTGCATCGCCAAAGTCGCTCCAGCGCCCTTCCGCGTGCGCCACCATATAGCGCGCCGCGACGGCGGCTGGCGTATTGGCAGCGTTCTGGGCGATCACGGCCCGCGACTGCGCATCCAGGGCTTGCGCCTGCTCCGCTGAAACCGGTTCGTGGCGTGTGGTTGGCGCACGCCCATCCAGCATCTGCGTGATCTGCAACTCCCATTGACGGGAGGTGGGGTCGCGCACGAATACCCTCCCCGTTTCAAACGGCGCCGGCGGGGTTCCCTGCTCAGCACGAGCATTCAGGCGATACGGATCCTGCGGCGGGGGAAGATGGGCCAAGCCCAGCTCGTACGACGCCTTGGCCGCCTGCCAGTTCAACTGCCGCTCCAGCGTGCCAGTCGCCACGTAATCGGCGCGGAAGGTGACATCTTCCCCCTGCGCGGTCTGAACTGGAGGTAGTTCAACGCCTGCGCCCAGCTCAGCGGACTGCACCTGCTGCTGGTGCGCGGCACGTAGCCACCGCCCTTCCTCGTCGGTAGGGCTGCGGGTCCAGGTGCGGCCCATGGGGTCCATCTGGACGTAGATGGCTTTCATATCCTTCTGGTTTGCCCACTCCTCGCCGAGGTGGGCGCCCAGAACACCGCCGCCTACGCCGATGACCAGCGCACCCGGTCCGGTCCACGAGCCGGTAGTAAGACCAACACTGGCGCCGGCGACAAAGCCGCCCAATGCACCCCCGAGATTGCGCCCGACGAAGTGCGCTGCCGTTGAATCAGCACCCGCTGCGTTGCCTTGGGAACTCAACTCCACCCACTTGTGGCCGGAGGTGGCGAAGTCCTGCGCCAGCAGCGCCACGCCGGCAACGCCGGCGACCTTCATGCCGGGGCTCATACCGGCGTGTACGCCGTGGGGCGCGGACTCTGCTGCCACCTCCGCGATGCCTGCCGCACCGCTAGGGGGCGGGGCACGTGCCCCACCGCGCGGGGTCGCCGCGTGCGGTGTATGTCCGGGTACCTCAGCATGGAGCCTGGGACTCGTGCCAAGGCTGGCGCGGGCTGCATGCCAATCCGCACGGGTGGCCGCCATCTCGGTGAGATTGAAGGACTTAAATTCGTGGAGCGGTCGATCAAAGAGAACCTGATCCACAGCGTCATAGCCATCGATGGGCTTGAGCTTAAGACGGACCTCTGCGACGGTAACTGGTTGACCGCTGTTGACACTAGCCGCCTCGGCCAGCGATCGCTCCAGCGCTTGATACTCAGCGGCGGACTTGCTCACAAACGCCAGTGGTTCTGGCCCAAAAGCGCTTACTGGATACCCGTTGATCCTTACGTCGGGATGTTCGAGCGCGGTGGTGAGCTCAAAGTTGCTGAAGCCCCGATTGCCGGGCGCGCCCTCGACGAAGGCAACCAGCGGCTTCCCGGTAGCAATCGCATTCTCCAGGAATGCGGGGCTGCCGGCGTTCCACATCATGTCCCGGAGGGCACCAGCGTGGTCCCCTCTCGGCTGCACGCCTTGGGCCGTCATGAATCGTTGGAGCTTGTCCCTGATGGCCACGAAATCGGGATGCTGGGACGGATTACTGTCCACATCTTCGATGTACGTACCCCACGGGGTGTCACCGATGATTCCGCCCGATCTCGCAATGTCATCGGAGTAAGTTGCTGCATTCCTGAAGTTTGAAATTCCTGCCCGATCTTGGCCTGAGAAAGCGATGTAATCCATCCCTTCAGGAAGTTTCGGTGGATGGACCTGCATGCGCCCAGCGACAAAATCGGCGTAGCTGGTGACACTGTCAGGCCCCGAACCCGGCGACTTCAGGTACTCAATCACCAAGTCAATCTGAGCATTCGAGACGGGGCTCTGGTCACCAATACTGGTAGCGGCAGAGAGGGTAGTCCGGGCAAAGTCGTCGAATACAAAACTGGGCATGGTGGCTTTCGTCAGGCGGCATGCGCAGGAACAAACAACTGGGCGAGGATGATACTGCCGTCAGGCAGCTCAAGGTGGCCGGCAGGTGCAGGCGCACCAACGCGCGCCAGGTCTTCGGCGCTAGCGACGACCAGATAGCGCCTGCTCTCGGGATTGGTAGTTTTGCCCGCGAAAACATTCACCAAGCCCTGCGCCAGGAGTCGGACAAAATCGAAGTCGTCGCTTGTGTCGCCCAGCAACCTCTTGAACTTCAACATATCCATGAGTACTTCAGCAGGGCGAAGATCGAGTGTGTAGATAAAGCCGCGCTGCCCCTCCAACTCGGCAGCGACTTCGGTTCCGAAAAACCCCATGGCACCCACCCGCTGACCCCCTCGGCGGAACGTGTACTGGTACTCGACGCTGGCAACACCATCCAGCGGCGCATCTAGGAGAATTCGAGGATGCGAGATGGTGACGCCACTACCCTCATCAAATGAGGTGTTTTCGATGGGCTTGAAGTGGATCGGCATCACTGTTCCTTAGTCTGTTTCGGTTCTGGCATCGCCTGCCCTTCCTCCGCTCCGAATCCGCGGGGCCGGCGCAGTTGGAGGAAGGGAGCTCTGCAGGAGCTCACCGACGCTTCCGACGCATCTACTATATCCATCTGCCGCTTAACTCTGCGCTTCATCTCCGCACAGAGTACGACAGACACGATTGTCACAGCTCCCCTGCTTGGGGCTATCGGGGAACTCCGAATCCCATATTGGGCAGAAGCGCGCCCCGCCTGACGTCCTCCAGGTGGAAACGCGAAACTGCTCACCGTTCCGCCCTGAGCCCCGGTGCGCGGGGACATGAACTTCGGCAAGAACGACAGTCCCTTGTGCCATGACGCGCACGCTTGCAGGCATGGGAAGGCCCAATGCCGAGAGCGCTTCAACCGAGGTAAATGCGACGTAAGACAGGTTATCGCGATTGTCATCCTGTCCTGCAAACACATTCACCAAACCTCTTGCGAGCGCTGTTAGGAACGTGATGTCGTCATCCGTGTTCCCGATGCTCTCTTTGGAGCGAAGCATTGAGCCCAGAGCCGATTCGGAGCTCAAATCGATGGTACATACCCATTCGCGCTGCCCAGACGCATCTATAACGTCCTCCGTCCCGAAAACCCCTCGGCGAGGACGATAGGGCCCTGCGGCTTCATCGCCGTTTCCACCGAAGCAGGTACACCCGCTCCAACCAGTGCACCCGGGGTTGTAGTAGCGATGTATCGCAGATTTTCTTCATTGTCAGTTTGGCCCGCGTACGCCAACACCAACCCTTGCGCGAGTCCACGCAGAAACGTGAAGTCATCATCCTGATTCTCGATGATTTCCTTGAACTCCAGCATGGACTTGATCAGCCAATCGTGGCCAAGATCGAAGATAAACACCCTCTCCGCCATCCCGTCGACTTCAACAGACATATCGGGACCATTGAAGCCCAAGCCGCCGATACGTGCATCGCCCCGATAGAACGCGTACTGATACTCCGTGACTGCGCTGCCGTCCGGGAGCTTTCCAGGAAGGATGCGAGGCTCCGGTATGGTGACACCGCTGACGGGGTCAAATGAAGAATCCGATTTAGCTTGGAAGTGGAGAGGCATGAGTCATCTCTGGATGTAGATCGGCTGCACGGCAGCCTGCTCGATCTGGAGTGAGCCTAAGCAGCTCCTTCCAGGCAGGCCCACCCATTGAATGGAGGAAGACTGCCACGCCAACGGGCTGGGTGGCCATCGGAGAATTCCTACCTGTTGCCTGGAGTGTCGTTGTCCCGCTGGCTCCTGCGGGATTGGTGTGAACAGCTGCGCGGGGGCTACCCCTCAACCAACCGAAGTATCTCCGTCACCCGGCGGTCCAGATCCCTTCGCTGCGCTTCGTTCATCATCTCCCGCTTGAGGTAGGCCTCAAAGTCCTCACCCGTACAAGCGTTCTGAATCAGGCACAGCGTTCCCATCAGTTTTCCGGTGGGCCCTCAGTCGTACCCCATGCGGCAGCCAGCCACCATCCATGCCTCGCCGGCGTGCTCCCCGGTCATCAAGCCTGCCGCCGGGCCGCCTGCGCTGGCGGGGTAGTTGCTGTGCGACGAGCTGCCCATGGCAAACACGGCCGCAGGATCATTGGAGCCCAATACTTCTTCAAGCTGCTCGGCAGCTTCAGCCGTATCCAGCCGCTTCTGCTTGAACGCGTTGTCCATCAAGCGGGCGGCCAGGTCCGTTCTCGGCGGCCTGCGCGTACCAGCCCGTGACGAGCTGGATCGGCACGATGGCACCACCGTCCACTGCCCCGCATTGTGCGAAACGTTCGGCCGCCACCTGCTCCAGCACAGAGAGCTGGGCAAGCGCCCTGATCATCTGCCTATAGAAATCGAGACTGTCCATGAAGTTCTCTCGGTCAATATTGACGAAGTAGCAGCCTTCATAGGTGTCGGCCAACAGGCGCTGGGCCACGGCATCGCCCGCCTTGGCCCGCTTTTTCAGGTCCTCGAAGGCCTTTACCCGGTCTACTTCTGCGGGGCGGCCGTGGCTGGCGCGGGCTACGGTTCCATCGGCGCGTACATCGGCAGCAGCGGGCAACTTGATCGTAGCGAGGCGATCTGGCCGCCCGCCGGATTGGTGTGGAACAGCTGAAGCAGATCAAGCCGTATGCGTGACCGGGAATCCGGTAGTGCAGTACGGGTTATTGCTCTAGAGCACCGCCCGGCCTTGGATGTATTCCATATTGACTGCTCTGGGCATGTTTGGTCTGAGGGAAATAGCAAGACCCATAACCCGTTCAAGCTTTCCAAGGGTCGCTTTCAGTTCCTCGGCGCTTGCTTCATTTCCCGCAATGTAGACCTCAAGAAGGCCGTCACCTGGGCACCCAGAGAAGCCAGTGATGTCGGGTATGGAGCTATAGAGCAGGTCCTGATGTCTCTCAACAATCGAGTAGAACTCTTCCTCAGTATGGCGGTGGCCAGTCTCGATGATGACCCGGGTGCTCCCGCTGGCAGTTGTCAGGATCCTGTTGGGGACAGGCGACGACCCTTTCAGTTCAACGAGAATGTGTTGGTCCGGGACGTGTTGGATGGAGATCGCGGTCAATCGGCCTGCGAACTCCTGCCGAAGATCCTCCATTGGCTGCAGGATTTCGGTTTGAACCGCGAGCCGGGTGATCGCATCGTCGATGGACACGCCAGGGTGCGCCGCGATGTAGCTCCTCACCAATACCTGCATCTCCTTGCCCTGATCAGAGTCCGGATCGGGCACCTGCGCCCAAGTGGCGCTGGCCAGGCAGGCGGAGAATGAACAACCGAGAAGCATCCATTTCATAGGGGTCTCCGTGTCCCAATTGGTTGATCCCAGCGTTTAGCAAAAGCTGGCCTAAGCAGGGTATCGGTCCGATCAAGCAGGCGAAGTGACCCAGATCACGAAGTTCATTTCAAGAGGGCTTACGGAACACCCATGGACCAGATCGATACAACCTGGCTTGAGCAGTTCGACCAGGCCATGCTCACCTTCTATGCCATCGACCACGTGGACGCAGGAATGGATGGGCCGACGCTGCTGAGGTATCACGACCTGGCGCCGCGCGAAGCGGCGCTGGTGTATGGCGAGGACTACGACCTCCATCTTGTTGATGCGTGGCGGCCTTGCCTGCGCCCGTAACTCACTGCCCTTCCACCAACCGAAGTATCTCGGTCACCCTGCGCTCCAACTCCCTGCGCTCGACGTCACTGGGAAGCTCTCTCTTCCAGAAGGTCTCGAAGTCCTCGCCGGTGCAGCCGTTGGTGCCCAGACACAAGGTGGCCATAAGAGCGCTGGACGGCCCGCAGTCGTATCCCATGCGACACGCCGCCACCATCCATGCGTTGCCTGCCCCCTCCCCGCTCACCAGTGCATAAGCCGGGTCGTTCGGGTCGGTCAGGTACCTGGCCCCCAACGTCGTACCCATGGCAAATACGACGGCGGGATCGTTGGAAGCCAGAACCTCTTCAAGCAGCGCGGAGGATTCTGCCGCGCCCAACGTTTTTCGCTTGTAAGCATTGTCGTTCAAACGCGCCGCCAGATCGCCATTCTCTGCGGCCTGCGCATACCAGCCACGGATGAGTTCCAGCGGAATGATGGCGCCACCGTCAACAGCCCCGCACTGCGCAAAGCGTTCCTGCGCTGTCTTCTCAAGTATTGAGAGCTGCGCGGGGGCACGGATCATTTGCCTGTTGAAGTCGAGGCCTTCAAGGAAGTTCCCGCGGTCGATATTGACGATGAAGCACGCCTCATAAGTATCTGCCAGCAGACGCTGCGCTACCGCGTCGCCGGCCTTGGCCCGCTGCTTGAGGTCTTCGAACGCTTTCACCCTGCGCGCTTCAACGGAACTGCCGTAGGCCGTGCTTGTGACCGGCGCATCAGAAGGCGGGGCGCTCGGAGTCGGTGCGTGTACAGACGGGGCCTTTGCACTGGCTGCAACCGCCTGCGCTGGCGGACCCTGCCGCCACAGGGCAAACCCCACCAGCGCCACAGCCACTCCCACTGCTAGCCACACCTTGGCTTTCCCAGCCATACGCCCTACTCCCTTAGTCATCGTGGCCGCATTCCGTTGAGTCCCATGGCAGTGTAACCGCCCTCTTGGTCGACCCATCTGACTTGTCTATCGCCGCCTGACGGCAGATAAGCCGCCAATAGCCGCCGGGACGCGCCGATTGCGACAGCCCGGGCCTCCGGGGCAGATTGCCAAGGCTGCTGGCAATCGCCTGCCGGTGGTCAAGAGTGACCCTGTTCCGGCCACGTTGACCGAACCTTGCCTATAGTCGGGTTCAACCAATGCAATGGAATGGCCCCATGAGCGTGATGTCACCCTGCCGATGCCTGGCAGTTGCACTCGCCGCCGCCTTGAGCGCCAGCGCGTGCGCCAAGGCCCCACCTACGGAGCAGGGACAAAAGGAAACTGCCATGTCTGAAAGCACCAGCCAGAGTCGTACCCTCAACGGCCATACCTACACAGATGCCCCCGTAGACGTGAAGCTGGGGCCGAACACCTTCCGCATTCCCGCCAACTACCTGGACAGCCAGATCGCCCCGTGGCCGGGCGACGGCGTGAGCCTGGTCATAGAGTGGCCGGACATGAAGCCCACCGCCCCCGGCGCACGGGCGAATCCACGCACCAATGACTTCCGTAAGGAAATCCGGGTGCTAATTAACTATGTCGATCGCGTTCCGGTCGAGGCCTTGCTTGATCGCCAAGCGTCCAACGTGGCCATCACAGAAGAAGGCTCGCTGGAGCGCAATGATCCGTCTGATCGCCTGGATCTCCGCGTTCCCCAGCCGGACCGGTTCGGGCTGATCCCCTACGCCATCGATGAAACGCGGATGGCCGAGTATGCGCGAGCGTATGAAGCCAAGTATGGCCATCCGCATCCTCGCAACCCAGCATTCGAGGACGATTGGTACATCGCCCGTAGTCCGGATAGCGCACTCGCCACGTTCATCAAGTGCGACAGCGCTAAACACTCCGGTGACGGCCTGATTGTCGAGAACGATGCGCTCGCGGACGGTCCAGGAGACACGGTTGCCGGCTGCGTGCACTACATCGTCGACCTGAAGAACAGCCTTTCAATCAGCCTCAACTACAACCGCGTGTTCCTTAAGGACTGGAAGGCCATGGAGCTGGCGATACGGGACGTCTTGGATCGCACCAAGGTCAAGTAGATTCCGCGGTGAGGGGAGTTTGAGATGAATGGATTGAATGACAATGACCTGCGTGTATTGCGGTACTACGCCAACAATGGCAACCGCGAACTGTATTGGAACTATCTCTCCCAGCTGCCGGGGGCCGACGGCTACGGCACGCTGGCGCTTGGCGTGGTGCGTAACGACAGCCTGCCGGGCCAGGTAGCCAACAGCTACGCGCAGAGCCACGCCGCCCGGCAAGGCAACGAGGGTTCCCAATTCTCCAATGCCTCCCTTTCAGAACGTCAGTGGGAGAAGTTCGGGCAGGCGCTTCTGAAGCAGGACTTGGAGCGCCGAACCCATCATCTGAGGGAAGGCAACGCAGACCTTGCGCTGAACTTGCCGGGCAGTGACGTCATGCTTGCTCATGATAGAGCATTCGTTCAGCACGAGCTGGACCCCGACTGCTGGACACCCCGCGTGCTCCTGCAGGCCGCCTTGAAGGAGAGCGGCCCCCAGAAGATGGAGCAGATCTGGACCAACATGCTGGATAACGGCTACATGGGAGCAGTTCGCGTAGGCAAAACCAGCTACGACACCTTCGCCCTGATGGGCGCGATGGAGGGAGGCAAGTACCTGGCCAAGCTCAGCGCCGCCGAGGCCACCCAGTTCGTGGAAGGCCGGTCGGCGGTTGATCCCAACGTCATTGGCGGAAACAGCCACTATGTCATGTACTTCGAGGGGGAGAAGAAATGGGTGAACGTCAGCATCGGCGGCGGTCACGTTTCCATGCGGGAAGAGACCAACCCCAGCCGGCTTGCCGAGCTCAACGATGCCCGCGAAGCGCGCCTGGAGCGCCAGCACAAGGCCACCCAGTTCCATGAGGACGATCCGTACCGCACCATCACCCCCAGCCCGCGTACTGCCTCGATCGGGGGCAGCCCAGCAGATCGGCAACTTGCCGCTCGCCTGGCCGACATCACCCCCGGCCACCCGGACTACGCCCTGGTACAGCAGGTACGCGAAGGCGTGGCCGCCATCGACGCCAGGCAGGGCCGCGCCCCGGATGAGACCAGCGAACGCCTCACCGCCAGCGTGGTGGCACTCGCCCGCCAGAACGGGCTGGAGCGCGCCGACCATGTACTGCTGAGCCACCAGACCGCCGACAGCCCCGCCGGGCGGAATGTGTTCGTGGTCCAGGGCGACCCGAGCGACCCAGCACACCGCCGCGCCGCCATGCCTACGGATGTGGCCGTACGGACGCCGGTGGAGCAATCGCTGCAGCGGCTGGAGGAGGTCGGCCAGGAGCGCCAACAGCAGGCGCTGGCACAGACCCAGCACCAGGAACACAACCACCACCAAACAATGCGCATGGGATAACACCCAGCGGCAGCGCCACCCCGGCCTCCCGGTAGCGCCGACTGTCAGTCGGCTCCCCCCGCAAGCCAGTCCCCCAAACCCCGCGCGCACGCACCACCAAATTGCCTATAGTTCACCTACCGACACCCCGGCCCAGCACAAGGAACTGCCATGGCCCTCCCCACCCAGGAAGCGTCCGTCGCCCTCCTGATTGATTGCGACAACGTGCCGCCGGAAATCGCCGAATTCGCGCTGCAGCGAGCAGCACAGGCAGGGCGGGTAACAGTTCGCCGGGGCTACGGCAACCCGAACACGATCAACAAGGGGTGGGAACAGGTACTGGTCCGGCAGTCGTTTACCAGCTGCCTGCAGTTCCCCTACGCGCCCAGGAAGAACAGCACAGACATTGCCTTGTCGCTGGACGCGATTGAGCTTCTGTTGGACAAACGTGCACAGATCTTCTGCCTGGTCACCGGTGACAGCGACTTTGCCTACCTGTGCCGCAAGCTCAGGGAACGTGGCGCAATTGTCTACATCGCGGGCGCGGCCAATAGCCCGGAAGCACTGCGAAACGCGTGCGATCAGTTCTTTGAGTGGACGCCGGTATCGAAGCCCGTACCGAAGCCTGTGGCAAAGGTGGCAGACGTGCCCAAGCCCATCGTGGCGCCCGTGGCGAAGGTAAAGAAGCAGGCAGCGAAGAAGGCTCCAGGACCTGGCCCCCGCCCCAAGCAGAGCCCATCGTTCGTCGTGAAAGCGGTGGAGACACTGGCGGCGTCGTCCCCCAATGGCCGGGTGACGTTGAATGCGCTGGTGGAGGAGATACGACGCACTCAGCCGGCCTTCAAACCGAATACCTACGGTCACTCCACGCTGGCAAAGATGGTGAAGACGTACTCCGGGCTCAAAGCTGGTAAAGGCTCCAATGGCCACTGGGAGGTGAGCGTGGCCCCGAAGACCACAAACGCATCAACCACCAAGAAGGCCTGAGCCGAGGAGCCACGTGCACGTGGCACCGATTAATCGAGCAATAAGATAGGAAGGAGAACTTGGTGCTGGGACAGGTTTTCAGGTGGGTGCTGCTTACCTTTTGCATCTTGCTTTTTGGTGGACGCGCACTCGCCCAGGCCCCACGTTCAGATGTAGATCGAGTTGCTGATGAACTAGTAGCCATGGAGTTGAGGGACCAAGAGGTAAGAAGCGCGCAAAAGGTTGACGTGAACGAAGTACTCAGAGTTGACGCACAGAACACCCAGCGGCTCGATGCAATCACGAAGTCGATGGGCTGGCCGCGCATCTCTGCGGTCGGAAGAAAGGCAGCCGATGCTGCCGCATTACTCGCCCTTCATGCTGATCGGAATCCGCAATTTCAGCGCCGAGCATTGGAGTTGATGCAGCCATTGGTTGAGATAAAGGAAGTGAACCCAGAGCAATTTGCCTATCTTTGGGACCGGACGCACGTTCCTCAGCGGTTTGGAACCCAAGGGGGTTGTCATGGCACTGCGTGGGTTCCAGACGACGTTGAAGATCCCGCTCAAGTTGAGTCGCGAAGGGCAGTCATGGGCATGAGACCTCTTTCCGACTACGTAGCGATAGCCAGTGAAATGCTATGTCAGGCCAGGCAGTAAGTGCGACAGCTGCAAGCATCGTCCAGCGAGAGATATCGACGTTGGCGGCGCCATTCCTGTCCCGTTGACACCACACTCCCTATAGTTGACCCCAACCAATGCAATGGAATGGTCCATGAGCGTGATGTCATCCGGCCGGTGCCTGGCAGTTGCACTCGCCGTCGCCCTGAGCGCCAGCGCCTGCGCCAAGGCCCCACCCACGGAAGAGGGACACAAGGAACCTGCCATGTCTGAAGACGCCAGCCAGAACCGCACGGTGGAGGGCTACACCTACACCACCGCGCCGGTAGTGGCCCAGCTCGGCCCACACCGCTACGCGTTCCCGGCCAACCTCTACGACGACCAGATCGGCCCGGCCATTGGCGGCGGCGTTGGCCTGACCCTGATGTGGCCCGAGCTCAAGGCAGCCGCCCCTGGCACGCGCGGCACCCGCTCCATGGCCGACCATCACCGCGCGATGTCCATGTCGGTGGACTACATCGACGGCGTGCCGATCACGGAGCTGCTGGGCCGCATGACCAGCACCGACGCCGCCAGCGAGGAAGGCTCGGCCTACCGCAAGGATCCGCGCCGCCGGCTCGACATGCGCACCCCCGGCGCCGAACAGTTCGGGCTGACGCCCTATGCCATTGATGAAGCGCGGATGCTCGAATTCGCCCAGGCGTACGAAAAGCAGACCGGCATGCCGGCCAAGCGCAACGCCAACGTGGAAAGCGACTGGTACATCGCCCGCACCCCGGACGGCGAGCTGTCAACCTTCATCAAGTGCGACAAGCTCCAAGAGGGGCGCGACTCACTCACGCTGAAGGGCGACCAGGTTGAGATCGACGAAAGTGTACCGGTCTCCGGCTGCACCCAAAACTTCGTGGATGCCGACAACGACCTTTCGGTGACCCTCTCCTATCCCCGGGTGTTCCTGAATGACTGGAAGGCCATCGAAGCCGCCGCGCGCGGCGTGCTGAGCGCATACAAGGTTGAGTGACCCAGGATGTTCAGGAGGAACAACTCGTAAGCGGATTGATTCGGCTCACTTTACCGACCTTCAAACAGGATACCTACGGTCACGCCAAGCTGGTGACCATGGTTAAGACGTATCTCTTGCTGAAAACCCATCAGGACTCCAAGGGCCACTGGACGGTGAGCTTGGCCTCAAAGACCAAAAACGGGTCGACCGCCCCAAAGGCACGGGGCGTGTAGCCACGCGCGCACCCCGTTCCTGTCCCGTTGACAGAGCATTCCCTATAGTTGACCCCAACCAATGCAATGGAATGGCCCATGAGTGTGATGTCATCCGGCCGGTGCCTGACAGTTGCACTCGCCGTCGCCCTGAGCGCCAGCGCCTGCGCCAAAGCCCCACCCACGGCAAAGGGACACAAGGAACCTGCCATGTCTGAAGACACCAGCCAGAGCCGCACGGTGGATGGCTACACCTACACCACCGCGCCGGTAATAGCCCAGCTCGGCCCGCACCGCTACGCTTTCCCGGCCAACTTCTACGATGACCAGATTGGCCCATCTGTGGGCGGCGGCATTGCGTTGAGCTTCATCTGGCCCGGACTGCAGGCTGCCGCTCCCGGCGACCGTCCCACGCGCAGCATGGAAGACCACTACCGAACGGTCACCGCTTCGATCGACTACCTCGATGCGGTCCCCGCATCAGAGCTGCTGCCCCGGCTGAGCAGCACCGAAGCCACTACTGAAGCAGGCTCGGTCAACCGAAACGACCCGCGCCGCCGGCTGGATCTGCGGAAGGCGGGTACGGAGCGGTTCGGCCTCATTCCGTACGCCATTGACGACGAGCGCATGGCGCAGTTCGGCAACGAATACCAGAAGCAGTTTGGGGAGCCCGTTACCCGCAACCCACGCAAGGAAGACGAGTGGTACATCGCCCGCGCCGCCAACGGGATGCTGGCCACGTTCATCAAGTGCGATCAGCCTGAGGGTGGGAACGAGGGCCTGGCGATTCAGGGCGACCGACTGGTGCCCGATGAGTCAGTCAAGGTTTCAAGCTGCACCCACTACTTCGTGGACTCCAACGACAACCTGGGCGTAACCCTGTTTTACCCACGCGTGCTGCTGAAGGACTGGAAGGCCATGGAAGAAGCTACCCGCGCGGCACTGGCCAAGTACAAGGTCCGGTAACCCAGGAGTGTTCAGGAGGAACAACACATGAGCGGCTTGAATCAGAAGGACATCGAGATCCTGCAGCAGTACGCCTCCAAGGGGAACCGGGAGCTGTACTGGAACTACCTGGCACAGAAGGAAGGCTCCGACGGCTATGGCCTGCTGGCACTGGGCGTGGTGCGAAACGACAACCTGCCCGGCCAGGTCGCCAACGCCTATGCCCAGCTCGAAGCCAGCGACCAGCACGACCGCAACCCCAGGCTGCAGAACCGCACGCTGACAGAGCGCCAGTGGGAGGACTTCGGCCAGACCCTGCTCGACCGGGACCTTGAGCGCCGCGAGTACTGGATGGGGGCACGCAGGCCAGACCTGGCGCTCAACCTGCCCGGCCGCGACGTGCAGGTTGCCCATGACAAAGCATTCGTCCAGCACGGGTTGGACCCGAACTGCTGGACCCCGCGCATCCTGCTGGAAGCCACCCGCAAGAACCTGAGCGAAGACGCTGCCGAGAACGTCTGGAAGGAGATGCTCAACAACGATTACCGGGGCACCGCGCGGGCATGGAACACCGCCGGCCATGCCTACGACGCCATGCCGTGGGGCCAGGCCACCGCCTACGTGGTCAAGCTGGGCGTGTATGAGCTGAGCATGGCCGACCAGTCGCTGCCCACCAGCGACCCCAACGTCATCGGCATACGCAGCTCGCACCACGTGTATGACCCGAAGGCCGGCAGCTGGTCGCACCACACCAAAAGCGGCCTCCCCATGCAGGAACGCAACCCACGCGTGCTGGAAGGGCTGAACGACACCCGCGATGTCCGCCGGGAGCGCGAGGAGAAAGCAACCCACTTCCACCCGGACGACCCGTACCGGCAGCGCATCGAAACCCCAAAGGTGGTGCTCAACGACCTGCCCGGCCAGGATGCGAACACCGGCCTGGCGGCACTGCGCCCCGGCGATGCGCATTACCCGCTCTACCAGCAGATACGCGAACACGTGGCCGCGCTGGACGCCAAACACGGGCGCAGCTTCGATGAAACCAGCGAACGGCTGACCGCCAGCCTCACCGCGCTGGCCGTGGAGAACAAGCTGGACCGGGCTGACCACGTGGTACTGAGCCAAGCCACCGCAGAGGGTGCTGCAGGCCGCAACGTGTTCGTGGTGAAGGGCAACCTGCATGACCCGGCACAGCAGCGCGCTGCCATGGCCACTGAAACAGCCGTGCAGACGCCGGTGGAGCAATCGCTGCAGCGGCTGGATGAAGCGGGTCAGGAACGACAGGCCTTGGCCATGCAGACCGAACAGCGCACGCAGCAGAACCAGCAGGAGCTTGACGCCCGCAGCATGCGAATGGGATGAGGCAAACATCCCTCCGGAATCCACGTGCACATGGCTTCGCGGAATTACCCATCAGGGCCGGTGGCGCAGGCCGGCCCGGCACGCCCTCAGCAGGGCCTGCCCTGCCCCTTCGGTACCTCGCTCCCCACCGGAAACGAATCCCCCCAAACGTAGAGATCAACGCCTTGGGCGCTCCGATCCAGGTTCACGCAGTCCTGGATCAACGACCGCAGCACGTACGTAGGCGAACGCTCGCTACGCCACGCCGAAAGCTGAAAGGCGCGGCGTATATCGGGGTCTACCTTCACCCTCATGTACACCTGCTTCTTCATTGGATGACGTCCTCGGGGACGAACTGCCCCGACTCGGAATTGATCTCACCGTGGTAGATCGTGCGCTCCACGAATCGGGGCACCCGTGGGTCTTCCACCGCTGGCGGGCCCAGCAGCTTGATGGTGATCACCCCAGCACAGGCCTCGATCTGCAGCTTGCGGCCAACGTTGAAGCCCATCTGCCGCAGCCAGCGGCCGCGGATCTTCAGGTAGGGCACCTTCAGCTCCTCGCGGAACTCCGGGAGCGGCGAGCTGGTGTGCTACTACGACCTGGAGCCGCGTGAGGCGGCGCTGGCGTTCGGCAATGACTACGACCTGGACCGGATGAACCCGCTGTGGCCGCCGACGGGGCTGGCGCTGAACAGCTGAGCGCAGTCAGTACCCCATGCTTGCCGCCGCAACCTGCATCTCCTGCTGCACGCGCTGATCTTCTTCCTGCTGCTGCGTTGCCAGTTGCGCGGCACGCTGTTCCTGCTCGAACGCCGCAACGTCAAACTGCTCAAGAGACTCTTCGAACGGTGTCTTCACTGCCTGCGCCGTTGGCATGCCGGCGCGTTGGTGGCCGGGGTTGTCCAGCTCGCCCTGGACCACGAAGACGTTATGGCCGCCGGGTTGGCTTTCCGTGGGTTGGCTGAGCACCACGTGGTCCACGCTGCCCAGGCCGTTGCTCTTGGCCAGCACCATCAGGCTGCCGGTGAGGCGCTCGCTGGTCCGGTCGTAGCTGCGGCCGTGGGCTTCGTCCAGCTTCGCTACGCCCTCGCGGATCTGCTGGTAGAGGGCGTGGTCGGGGTGCTTGGGGTTGAGGGGTGTCCAAGGTTCCTGCTCATCAGCGGGCTGCGCCACCCGCGCCACGGCAGGCTCTGGTTCTGGCTCCGGCTGTTGCTCCGGCACAGCCTGATTCGCGATGACGTCGTTCGCGGGTTCTTTCAATGGAACGGCATCCAGTGACTCGGCCACCACCACCTCTTCAACCACGTCTCTCGGCGGTGCCTCTGTAACAGGCTCGTCGAGCGAAACTTCATCCCTCAGTGGGTGCTGTGTTGACGCTGCGTCATCCATGGCCGGTCGCTCGGACGTCTCAGCCTGCACCGCGACCTCAGGCTGGCTGGCGTCCACGCGAATGACAGCCTCCGGCACCGCTTCAGGGACTACCTGCTGCTCTACCTTCGCTTCTGATGCGACGGTCGCAGCGAGGTCAGAGACTTCCACCGGTGGCCGTACGACAGGTTCGGCCTCAGGCACCGGCTGTATCGGTGTCGAGGCGATGTCGGGTGAAGTGGGCGCCGTGTGAGCTTGTGGCTCGGCCACGGACGCTTCGCGCCGGGCCTCTTCTTCCTCGGCAGTACGAGCGAACGCCTCCTTGGCACGCTGCTCTTCGACGTGCTCACGTGCGCCCTGCTCAGCCCCCTGAGCTGTCTGGGGCTCTCGCTGGGCCGTGGACTGCTCCTCGAACGTGGCGCGCTCGACAGAAGCCGCAATCGCTGCTGCAGGCAGATGAGGGGCTGGCTGCGAGGGAGGTGGCTGAGTGGTGTCTCGCTCATTCTCAACCAACTCCGGCACGCGGACTTCATCGAACCGAACGCTGTCCGCCCTCATTGCCGCCAACGCAGCCAACTGCTCAGCCTCATCGGTGGAGGCCCCTTGCCGGTTGGCCTCCCGCAGAGCCTGCTGATATGCGTCACGCTCGTCCGCCGATAGCGCGTCAATGCGCAACTCTGGCATGTCCTGGAGCGGAGGCTTTTCCTGCCTCTCCTGGAGATCACGGTGCGCTTGGCGGATATCCTCCGCGCTGGTTACGGCGACACGGTGCGCCACACCGTCCGGACCGGCTTGGTAGTGGGCGACAGCGCTTTCAGCACTGTACGGCGAATTCCCATCGCGCTGGAGTTCCTGGAGCGTGCGGCCCGTGAGACCATTGACCTCGCGAGTACGCTGTGTCGCAAGCTCGATGGCCGGAATCCACTCTTCGGGTACTCGCACGTTGTAATTCTGATACCGGTGGTGCAATTCGCTTCGGTCAACCTCAGCGTTCGAAGGCGCTGGACGCGCACTTGTCTCAGCAAGTCGCGCGTTGAACTGCTCAAGCGACGGCTGACGGATCTGTCTCGTGAGGTTCAACTCGAGCGCAAGGTTGCCTTGGGCCGCACTACCCCCATGCATCCACCGCCCGTCTTCGTTCAATCGGAACAGGTGACCGTCTGACGCGAACACGGAGTCGGCCTTTGCCCTTGCGTACTCCACCGCTGGCGGAATCTCTACAAAATCTCCAGATCGAAGCGCGGCATGGCCTTCAAGGTATGCAGCAGCAACAGCTTCCTTCCCATTGGCGATGTTACTCTCGACGCGCGCCATGGCTTCGCGGTCCAGCGCTTCAGCGCGCTCCGGGCTGGCAATCTGTTGGGCGTAGGTTCCACGGTCATTAACGCCGGTTACACCGGTCTTGACCTTGTCGCACCCACTGCTCGGACTGCGCATCACGCCGCCAATTCGGGTTGTCGAGTCCGTATTGATCATCGGCTCGAGCAGGAATGTTGAATGGATCCTGCGGCGCCGGCACTCTTCCCAGCTCAAGTTCCACGGCCCTGGCGCTTGCCAGCGCATTAAGCTCGCGTGCCTTCTCGTAGTTGGCACTCACGTCCTGCTTGATGGGGTTATCTATTCCATCCTGCGTACGGTCAAGCGCAACTTCCCGCACCCAACTGTACCCGTTGTACTCCCACTCCGTGCCTGCCTTGTCCTTCTGTTGATAGATGGCATGGCTGTCCCGCAAAGTGGCCGCCTTCTCGAATGCCTTGGAGAAAAGGTAGGCATCCGCAGCGACCAGCGCCACCGGTCCTGCACCGCTGGTCCCCACAACGCCAGCCGCCAACGTCCCACCAGCCCAGCCGCCGATCCCGCGTGCAGCAAAGTGGGTAAGCTCGGTTTGGGCAGCCGGCAGATTCTGCTGTTGCAGGAGGGCGCCGACACGTTGCCCGGTTTCATGGGCATCGTAGGCGCTTGCTGCCAACCCAAGCCCGACAACACCTGTGGCGGCTCCAGCACGGCGCATCGCAGGAGTTCCAGGGTCGATAGTAGCCGGCCGCGCAGCCGGTGCCCCGGGACGAACCAGTTCATCCAGCGTGGCACTCCCCTCCGCACGGACTAGCTGTGTAAACCCAGTACGTTGTTCAGCGGGATTCTTGAAATAGGCGGCGTAGGCCCATTCGCGCAGGCTGGTCTGGATGAATCGCTCGGCCTTGCCGTTGGTCCGGGGGGTGTAGGGCTTGGTTCGGATATGCCGTATCCC
>NZ_JBITVZ010000017.1:0-115199 GCF_044543385.1 Stenotrophomonas sp. NPDC077420 | reverse complement strand
CTCCCGGGCCACCTTCAGTTTGAAACGCCTTTCGTATTGGATCATGAACAAATTCCAGAGGTTGGATGGGCGTCCAACTTCTGGGGGTCAGTTCACATGCGTGTCTGGGCGGGGCGGCGGAGATCCCGTTGGACACGCATGGCGTGTCTCTACGGAGAGGGTCAGGGGTCGTCGCTGGCCAACAGGGTGCCTGCGTAGAGGGCGGCGAGCAGCAGGGTCAGGCCGCCCCAGAACGTGGAATAGAACGCCAGGTGGGTGTTGAGCGGAAACACGGTGACCGCCAGCGCCAACATGGCCGGGCGCGCGCGTTCGCGCGCCGGCATTGGCGCAAACCGCCAGGCACGCCACGCCTGCGCGGCGGCGGCCAGCCATAGCAGCAGGCCCAGCACGCCGGTTTCAGCGAGAATTTCCAGCAGGATCTGATGCGCGTGCAGGGCCGGGCCGTCGCCCCAGACCTCCGGGCGTTCGGGACGCGGGTTGCACTGCGGGTACGCATCCCGGAAGCCGCGCGCGCCCACGCCGTTGATCGGGTGCTGCTCGATCATGCAGCCGGCCGCGGACCAGATCTGCGCGCGACCGGACAACGCCTGGTTGACGCCGTCGCTCTCGCCTTCCCAGGCCATGGCCGTGCGCGACAGGCGCTCGCGCACCTGGCTGGATCCCACGCCCAAGGCGACCGCCACCACCACCCCCGCGACCACGCAGGCCAACAGCCCGCGCGCGCCGAGCAGGCGCCAGCCGGAGAACACCAGCACCAGTGCATACGTCATCCACGCCGCGCGCGAACCGGCCAGGACCAGCACCACGCCTGCCGCCAGTGCGGCCACCACCCAGCCCCAGCGTCCGAAGCGCGCCGCGGCCGCAAACAGCAGGAACGGCGACAGGCTCGCCTGCACCTGGCCGAACTTGAGGTTGCAGGGGCCCAGTACGCCGCTCAGGCGATCGGCCGTGGCCATCTCCGCCGGCGCGCACAAACCGTACCCGCTGATTGCCCACTTCAACTGGTCCATCGACCAGAACAGCGGGCTGGTACCGAACGCGGCCTGCGCCCCGGCATCCAGCGTCCACAGGCCGGTGATCACCGCGATACCCTTCAGGGTCAATGCACGCCGCTCCGGGGTGGCCACCGCAATTGCGACCAGCCACATGAACGGCAGGTAGCGCAGGCCGGCCGCCGTCTTGCGCCAGGCCGTACCGGGGTCGATCGCATCGATGCTGGAAAATGCCTGCGGCAGCCAGTACCCAAGGAACAGGATGCTGGTCAGTGCCCAGGCCGGGCTGCTCAGCATGCGCTGCTTGCCCTGTACCCGCAGCTGGACCATGCGCGCGGCCGCGTACAACGCACCGAGCACCAGCACGGTTTCCGCAATGCCCGGCAGCGGAAGCAGCGCCACGAACGCGATCACCCACCACGGCGCCCAGCGACCGGCACGGAAGCCCGGCGATCCGGGTACCTTCAGCGGCTCAGCCAGCGAGGGAGGTATAGAGCTGGAGCGTGTCACGTTGCATCGCCTGCAGGGTGAACGGAATACGCGAAGGCAGCGAAGGCGGCTGCGCCAGCAACTGCAGCGCGCGCGCCCGCAATGCCTCGGCGTCGCCCAAGGGTACCGCGCCCGATGGCTGCAGGTGGTGCAGCAGTTCCCCCACCCCGCCCTGGTTCCAGCCCAGTACAGGTCGGCCCACCGACAGCGCTTCGACCACGGTGCGACCGAAGGCTTCAGGCTTGTCTGACAGTTGCAGGACCAGATCGCTGGCGGCGTAAGCCTCGGCGATGCGCGACGTGGGCGCCGTCATCAGCACGGCGTCGGCGATGCCGAGCGCGCGCGCCTGTGCTTCCAGCTCCGCCACATAGCGCTCGCGCCCGGGCTCGCGGGTACCGGGCATCCACAGCAGCGCCGGCACGCCGGCCGCATGCAGCCCAGCCAGCAGGGTCAGCGCGTGGCCATGGCCCTTGAGCCGCGTGCCGCGTCCGGGCAGCAGCAACAGCGGTGCGTCACCGGCCAGGGCCGGATGCTGCGCGGCCACCGCCAGGCGCGGGCGCCGATCCTTGGCCCCCACGCGCGGGAACTGCGCCGGATCCACGCCGCGCGGAATCACCTGCAGCCGCTCCGGGGGCACGCTCGGGTAATGGGTCTGTACGAACGTACGCACGCAGTTGGACACGCAGATCACCCGCTCGCCGCTGGTCATCACCGCGCTGTAGCGACTCGGCGAGTTCAGCCCATGCACGGTGGTGACCCAATGCGGACGCGTGGCGGCCGGCAGGTTGCGCACCGCGTACAGGCCCAGCCAGGCCGGCAGGCGCGAGCGCGCATGCACGATATCGGCGCGGGTTTCCGCCAGCAGGACGCGCAGCGTGCGCACGTGGCGCAGCGTCCACAGCGACTTCCTGCCGATATCCAGGGTGAGGTGTTCGGCGCCACTGGCCAGCAACGGCTCGACCAGGCGGCCGCCGGCCGACACCACGATCGCGCGGTGCCCGGCCCCGACCAACGCGGCGGCGATTTCCAGCGTGGAGCGCTCGACCCCGCCCGAGTGCAGTGCCGGCAGCAGCTGCACCACGGTCAGTCGGCGCACGTCCGGTGCCGCCAGCTCAGTCGGCCAGCACGAAGACCGACCCGCAGTACGGGCACGCGGCTTCGCCGTTCGGCTCGTCTTCGATCGGCAGGTACACGCGCGGGTGCGAGTTCCACAGCGCCATTTCCGGCGTCGGGCAGCTCAGCGGCAGCTCGCTGCGGTGCACGGTGTAACGCTTTTCGGCATTGGCGGGCGCGGTGGCGGTATGGCTCATGGCGGGGGCACGGGAAGGAATTGCGAGGGCCCCGATTCTAGCACCCGGGGCAGCAGGCGCGGCGTGGCCGGTCAGGCGCCGCCGCCGCCGGGGAAAACGCCGATTTGCGATTTTTCCGGGTTTAGATCGAACTAATTTCACTTGCCAGACCCGCTCCCGGTGTTGCAGGATCGGATGCGTTCCGATCAAACACCCGATCGCATGGCCCGTCCCCCGCCGGGCCTGCATCGCGTCGACTGCCCCTGCGGGCGGCCGGCGTGATGCTGTCTGCCGAGGTCGCCGATGCGGGCTTCGCCTGCCGCCTGTCCCACCCGGGAGATCCCTGCATGACCCAGCCGCACCCCCGCCCTGCCCGCCGCGCCCTGCTTCCGCTCGCGCTTGCCCTGGCCTGCTCGCCTGCCTTCGCGCAGGGCCTGCAGACCTCCTTCGAGCCGGGCGAACCGGCACCGCAGGCCAGCCAGGGCGGCGTGCAGGTCAAGATCGGCAAGGGCCCGGAAGCGCCGTATGCGGCCAAGCCGGGCGTCGGCTACAGCGGGCTGCGCGCCCTGCATTACGCCAGCGCCGGCGGCACGGCCAGCACCCGACTGTTCACCACCGATGTCACCATCGAGGCCGATACCACCCTGTCGTGGCTGGTGTTGCCGGAAATCGTGGGCGGCGACACCGTGGCCTCCACGTATGTGTCGCTGGACCTGCTGCTGGATGACGGCAGCCGCGTCTCGGCCAGCGATGCGCGCGACCTGCATGGCGTCGCGCTGGGTGCCAGGGCGCAGGGCGACTCCAAGACGCTGTACCCGCAGCAATGGGCGCACAAGTCCGTGCGGCTGGGTGACGTGGCCGCCCTGCGCGGCCGCCGCGTTGTCGGCGTGGAACTGGCGCTGGCCAGCGCCGACGGCGCGCCGGTGTCGGGCTGGATCGATGACGTGCGCCTGGACACGTCGCCGCGCAACGCCCCCGCCCGCCCCTCCGACTGGGTGCTCACCACCCGCGGCACCCAGGCCAACGGCACCTTCTCGCGCGGCAACAACTTCCCTGCCACGGCGGTGCCGCACGGCTTCAACTTCTGGACCCCGGTGACCGATGCCGGTGCGCTGAACTGGCTGTATCGCTGGAACGAACAGAACAACGCCGCCAACCGCCCGCAGCTGCAGGCCCTGGCGCTGAGCCACCAGCCCAGCCCCTGGATGGGCGACCGCCAGACCTTCCAGGTGATGCCCTCGGCCACCCGCGGCGTGCCGGAAGCGGACCGCGCCAAGCGCGCGCTGTCGTTCTCGCGCGACAACGAGAGCGCACGCCCCTACCGCTATTCGGTGCGCTTCGACAACGGCATCGCCGCGGCCATCGCGCCGACCGACCATGCCGCGCTGTTCCAGTTCGACTTCCCGAAGGACGGCGACGCCAACCTGCTGTTCGACAACGTCGATGCGCGCGGCGGGCTGACCCTGGATGCGGCCACACAGACCCTCTCCGGCTACACCGATACGCGCAGCGGTCTGTCCAACGGCGCCACCCGCATGTACGTGGTGGCGAGCTTCGACCGACCGTGGCGCAGCAGCGGCACCATCGCCAACGGCCGGCCCACCGGCTACATCAAGTTCGACCCGGGCAGTGACCGTCGGGTGACCATGCGCATCGCCACCTCGCTGATCTCGGTCGAGCAGGCCCGCCACAACCTGGCGCTGGAAATTGCAGCCGGTGACACCCTGGACACGGTGGCCGGCCGTGCCCAGGACGCGTGGGACCAGCGCCTGGCCCGCTTCGACATCGGCCAGGCCAGCGACGACCAGAAGACGACGCTGTATTCCAGCCTGTACCGCCTGTATCTGTACCCGAACTCCGGCCATGAAAACGCGGGCACCGCCGCTGCCCCGGACTGGCGTTACGCCAGCCAGGCCAGCGCCGAGGACAACAACACCGACGGCAGCGCGGTGCGCAGCTTCGCGCCGATCCGCGACGGCAAGGTGTACGTCAACAACGGTTTCTGGGACACCTTCCGCACCACGTGGCCGGCGTATGCGCTGTTCACCCCGGACGATGCCGGCCAGCTGGTGCAGGGCTTCCTGGAGCAGTACCGCGCCGGTGGCTGGGTGGCGCGCTGGTCCTCGCCCGGCTATGCCGACCTGATGGTGGGCACCAGTTCGGACGTGGCCTTCGCCGATGCCTTCCTCAAGGGCATTAAGGGCTTCGATCCGGATGAGGCCTACCAGGCCGCATTGAAGAACGCCACCGTGGTGCCGCCGGACCGCCATGTCGGGCGCAAGGGCATGGATAAATCCACCTTCCGTGGCTACGCCAGTGCCGACGTGCATGAAGGCATGTCGTGGACGATGGAAGGCGCGCTCAACGACTTCGGCATCGCCAACATGGCCGACGCACTGGCCCAGCGTGCCGGCACCGCCGCCCTGCGCGAGCGCTACAGCACCGAAGCCGATTATTTCCGCCACCGCGCCGGCACCTACGCCACCGTGTTCGACCCGGCCGCCGGCTTCTTCCAGGGCCGCAAGGACGATGGCAGCTGGCGCGTGCCTGCGAAGGACTACGACGCACGCGTGTGGGGCCACGATTACACCGAATCCAACGGCTGGACGTTCGCCTTCACCGCCGCGCACGATGGCGAAGGCCTGGCTGGCCTGTACGGTGGCCGCGAAAAGCTGGCCGGGAAGCTGGATACGTTCTTCAGCACCCCGGAAACCGCCGACCCGAAATTCTCCGGTTCCTACGGCGGCACCATCCATGAAATGACCGAAGCGCGCGATGTGCGCATGGGCATGTACGCGCACAGCAACCAGCCCTCGCACCACATTCCGTGGATGTACCTGTACGCCGGGCAGCCGTGGAAGACCCAGCAGCACGTGCGCGAGATCCTGTCGCGGCTGTATGTGGGCAGCGAGATCGGCCAGGGGTATCCGGGCGATGAAGACAACGGCGAAACCTCGGCGTGGTACGTGCTGGCCTCGCTGGGCCTGTACCCGCTGCGCATGGGCGCGCCGGAATATGCGATCGGTTCGCCGGCCTTCAAGCACGCCAGGGTGGAGCTGCAGGGCGGTGCCGTGCTTACCGTGAACGCACCGGAGAATTCGGACCGCAACATCTACGTGCAGTCGCTGAAGATCAACGGCAAGCCGTGGACGAAGACCTGGGTACCGCATGAGGTGATCGCCAAGGGCGCCACCCTGGACTTCGCGATGGGACCGGCGCCGTCCACGTGGGGCACCGGCCCGGACGATGCACCGCGTTCGCTGACCGCGCGTGGCGAGCGCCCGGCGCTGCTGCATGACCTGCTGGGCAGCGGTGCGCGTGCGCAGCTGGAGGATGGGAAGGTGCTGGCCGCGCTGGTGGATGACGATGCGGGCACCGTGGTCCCGTTCGGTGGCAAGGGCAGCGTGGTGTTCACCGGCGTGGCCGATGGCGCGCCGACGATGTACACGTTGACCAGCGGCAATTCGCCGATCCGTGGCGGCAAGTGGACGCTGGAAGCGCGCAAGGCTGGCGGCAGTTGGGTCACCGTGGACCAGCGCAGCGGTGAAACGTTCGAGTGGCAGCAGCAGACCCGTCCGTTCCGGATCGCCAAGCCGGGCCGTTATGCCGAGTACCGGTTGCGCATTGAAGGGCCGGGCCGGATGCAGCTGGCCGAAGTGGAGTTGTTGGCGCCGGCGGCGCCGTAATGCATCGGGCGTGTCGGGACCGCGTAGGGACACGCCATGCGTGTCCGAGCACCGCCAGAACCCGAGGTAGAGCCACGCCCTGCGTGGCTTCGCGGTGCCGGAGCGACGTGCAGCCGGGCAGAGCCGGCTCTACCGGGCGCCGACCAGGCCGGCGTACAGCGCGAACAACTGCTTGAAGTAGCGTTTTGCAGGACGACGGCGCATGGCGCGTTTCCGGAGGGGGGAAGTGGTCGGGCCCGGGGTGGCAGGGTCCTGTGGACCACCGCCAAGCCGGGCCGCGTGGACATATTGGGCCAGCGGGAGGTTGCACCGGGGTTACGGCGGGGCTGCGGGAAGGTTGCGGTGGCCGACGGCGGGTAGAGCCGACCGTTGGTCGGCTGAACGGAGCCGCAAATGCAGAAGGGACCGGTGCGCTGCACCGATCCCTTCTTCAAGGTCTACCGACCAACGGTCGGTAGCTACCCATTCGCGTTTCGCTGCGCGAAACCGGAACGCGCAAGGCGCGTTCCGAGCTGGAATCAGAAAAGGCCTCAGGCCTTTTCCGCTTCCAGCTGTTTGCGAATTTGCGCATCCACCGCGGCGATCGCGGTCATGTTGAGCACGCGGCGCGAGGTGGCGCTGGTGGTCAGGATGTGCGCCGGCTTGGCCACGCCCATCAGGATCGGGCCGATCGCCACGCCGTCGGTGAACACGCGCACCAGGTTGTAGGCGATGTTGGCCGCTTCCAGGTTCGGCAGCACGAAGAGGTTGGCACGGCCCTTCAGCGTGCTGTCGGGCAGCAGCTTCTGGCGCAGCGCTTCGTCCCACGCGGTATCGCCCTGCATTTCACCGTCCACGTTCAAACGCGGGTTGCGCTTGAGCAGCAGCTCGCGCACGGTGCGCATCTTCAACGCATCCTTGGAATCGTGGCTGCCGAAGTTGGAGTGCGACAGCAGCGCCACCTTCGGCTCGATCCCGAACAGCTTCATGCGGTAGGCCGCCTGCAGCGTGGCTTCGCAGATCTGTTCGGCGGTGGGATCTTCCTGCACGTGCGTATCCACGAAGAAGAACACGCCCTGCTGGTTGATCACGCCGGTCATCGCCGAGGTCGAGGTGACCTTCGGCTCCAGCGGCAGCACGCTGCGTACGTAGCCCAGCTTCTTGTGGAAGCGACCCACCACACCGGTCAGCAGCGCGTCGGCTTCACCACGCGCCACCATCACCGCTGCGATCAGGGTCGGGCGCGAGCGCATCAGGTTCTTGGCCGCCGCCACCGTCACGCCGCGACGGCCGGTGAGGTTGTGGTAGTACTGCCAATACTCGTTGAACCGCGGATCGTCGTTGATGTTGGTGACGTCGAAGTCGGTGCCCGCCTTCATGCGCAGGCCCATGCGCTCGATGCGCGATTCGATCACGTCCGGGCGGCCGATCAGGATGGGGAACGCCAGGCCTTCATCGACCACGTTCTGCACCGCGCGCAGCACCACTTCTTCTTCGCCTTCGGCATACACCACGCGCTGCTTGTCGGCGCGCGCACGGTCGTACACCGGCTTCATCATCAGGCTGGTGCGGTAGACGAACTGGGCCAGCTTCTCGCGATAGGCGCCCATGTCGGCGACCGGCCGGGTGGCCACGCCCGAATCCATCGCGGCCTGGGCCACGGCGGCCGACAGCTCCACCAGCAGGCGGCGGTCGAACGGACGCGGAATCAGGTAGTCGCGGCCAAAGCTCGGGGTGTCATCGCCATACGCCGAACCGAGGTCGCTGGCCTCGCGGCGCGCCATCGCGGCGATCGCGTGAACGCAGGCGATCTTCATTTCCTCGTTGATCGCGGTGGCGCCCACGTCCAGCGCACCGCGGAACAGGTACGGGAAGCACAGCACGTTGTTGATCTGGTTCGGGTAGTCCGAACGACCGGTGCCGATCAGCGCGTCCGGGCGCACTGCGCGCGCCACTTCCGGCATGATTTCCGGGGTCGGGTTGGCCAGCGCGAAGATCACCGGGTCCTTGGCCATGGTCTTGACCATGTCCGCGGTGAGGATGCCCGGGGCCGACAGGCCCAGGAAGATGTCGGCGCCGTCGACGATCTCGGCCAGCGTGCGCTTGTCGGTGTCGCGTGCGTAGCGCTTCTTTTCCGGGTCCAGGTCGGCACGGCCGGTGTGGATCACGCCCTCGCGGTCGAAGGCCAGGATGTTTTCCGGCTTCAGGCCCAGCGAAACCAGCATGTTCACGCAGGACACGCCGGCCGCGCCCATGCCGGTCGTGGCCAGCTTCACCTCTTCGATCTTCTTGCCGGTGACCACCATGGCGTTGAGCACCGCCGCGCCGACGATGATCGCCGTGCCGTGCTGGTCGTCATGGAACACCGGGATGTTCATGCGCTCGCGCAGTTTGCGCTCGACGATGAAGCACTCCGGCGCCTTGATGTCTTCCAGGTTGATGCCGCCGAAGGTCGGCTCCAGCGAGGCGATGATGTCGACCAGCTTGTCCGGATCGTTTTCGTTGATCTCGATGTCGAATACATCGATGCCGGCAAACTTCTGGAACAGCACGCCCTTGCCTTCCATCACCGGCTTGCCCGCCAGCGGGCCGATGTTGCCCAGGCCCAGCACGGCGGTACCGTTGGAAATCACCGCCACCAGGTTGCCGCGGGCGGTCAGCTCGCTGGCCTGCTGCGGGTCGGCCATGATGGCTTCACAGGCGTGGGCCACGCCCGGCGAGTAGGCCAACGACAGGTCGCGCTGGGTCAGCATCGGCTTGGTCGCCGTGACCTTGATCTTGCCCGGCGGCGACATGCGGTGATAGTCGAGGGCGGCCTGTTTGAAATCTTCGTTGGACATCGCTTTCTGCAGATGAATGGGCGAGAGGAACAGGGGATCATACCCCCGTTGGCGGGGCCGGACCTGTCGCTACGCTGTCGCGATCGTGCTGCGACTGCACAAAACAGGCCGTTCGCTGGCGTATGTAATGCCAGCCTGCCGGGCCTGATGACAGACGACACCATCAGGATACTGCACGGAAAACGCCGGGCCCCGGCACCCCGTCAGGGGTACCGGGGCCCGGCCCGGTGGCTCAGCGGGCGGGCGCGGTCAGCGGCGACGGCAGGTCGTCGGTGGCCAGCGGCGGCAGCTCGGCTTCGCGGCCGTCCAGGGCCAGCGCCAGGCGGTTACGGTCCAGCGCGCCTTCCCAGCGCGAGACCACCACGGTGGCCACCGCATTGCCGATGAAGTTGGTCAGCGAGCGGCATTCGCTCATGAAGCGGTCCACGCCCAGGATCAGCGCCATGCCGGCCACCGGCACTTCCGGCACCACCGCCAGGGTGGCGGCCAGGGTGATGAAGCCCGCGCCTGTCACGCCGGCGGCGCCCTTGGAGCTCAGCATCGCCACCAGCAGCAGCGCGATCTGATGGCCCAGGGTCAGTTCGGTATTGGTGGCCTGGGCGATGAACAGCGCGGCCAGGGTCATGTAGATGTTGGTGCCGTCCAGGTTGAACGAGTAGCCGGTCGGCACGACCAGGCCCACCACCGACTTGCTGCAGCCGGCCTTTTCCATCTTTTCCATCAGCGACGGCAGCGCCGATTCCGAGGACGAGGTACCCAGCACCAGCAGCAGCTCGGCCTTCAGGTAACGGGCCAGCTTGAACACCGAGAACCCGCACAGGCGGCAGACCACGCCCAGGATCACCGCCACGAACAGGAACGCGGTGAGGTAGAACGAGCCCACCAGCCAGGCCAGGTTGATCAGCGAGCCCACCCCGTATTTGCCGATGGTGAAGGCGATGGCGCCGAAGGCGCCGATCGGCGCGGCCTTCATCAGGATGTGGACCAGGCGGAACACCGGGGCGGTCAGCGCCTCCAGGAAGGTCAGCACCGGGCGGCCGCGCTCACCCACCAGGGCCAGCGAAATGCCGAACAGCACCGCCACGAACAGCACCTGCAGGATGTTGCCATCCACGAAAGCGCTCACCAGCGTGGACGGGATGATGTCCATGACGAAGCCGGTGAGGGTCAGCTCATGGGACTTTTCCACGTAGCTGTGCACCGCGGTCTGGTCCAGGTCGGCCGGGTTGATGTTCATGCCGGCGCCGGGCTGCACCACGTGCGCCACCACCATGCCTACGATCAGGGCCAGGGTGGAGAAGAACAGGAAGTAGGCCATCGACTTGGCGAAGACCCGGCCCACCGTACGCAGGTGGGTCATGCCGGCGATGCCGGTGACGATGGTCAGGAAGATCACCGGGGCGATGATCATCTTCACCAGCTTGATGAAGCCATCGCCCAGTGGCTTGAGCGATTCGGCGAAGGCCGGCTCGTAATGGCCGAGGATGGCGCCCAGGACGATGGCCACCACCACCTGGAAATACAGCTGGCGGTAGAACGGCAGCGGCTTGGCCGCAAGGGGGGCAGCGGTGGGAACGTGCATGGGAAACTCCGGCAGTGTCACGGGGATGCCGGCCGCGGGCGGCGGCATCGGGCGTCGCCTTTTTACGCCCGCTGCATCCAGACGCAGATAACCTATTGGTACTAGACCCCCTGTTCAGCCAGCTGCAGTGCCTACACTGCACCGGCACCGCGCCCCCACGGCGGCGGGTGGCCGTGTCGTTCCGGGCCTTGTTGCCCAACAGTTTTCCTGCTCGCGGCCGTTGTTGTTCTGCCCCACTTTTAGAAGCCAGACCCTATTCCATGCGCCTGACCCCTCTGTTCATCGCTCTTACCGCCCTGTCCGCCCCGCTGGCCGCTTCGGCCGCCGACTGGGACAACTGGCCGACCAAGGTGTCCTTCAGCGACGGCACCGAACTGGCCGCCACCGGCAACATCGCCTACGACCTCAACGACTTTTCCGGCGCCGACGCGTTCGAAGATGACGACGCGGTGCGCCGCAAGGAGTTCGGCGCGACCCTGAAGAAGAAGGGCGTGTACGACGCGATGGTGTACTACGACTTCCAGGCCGACACCTGGCTGGACGTGTTCTTCCGCTTCGAGAGCAAGGCGCTGTTCGGCAAGGACGTGGGCCGCTTCCGCTTCGGTTACATGAAGACCCCGGTCGGCCTGGATTCCAACACCTCCTCGCGCGCCGGCAGCTTCGTGGAAACCGCCCTGCCCGTGCAGGCCTTCTACGCAGGCCGCCGCACCGGCGCCGAGTGGGTGCTGGAGCGCCCGGCCTACCTGATGCAGGTGGGTGCCTACGGCGGCAAGGACCTGCAGGGCGACAACCCCGGCACCACCCAGGCCGTGCGCGGCGTGTGGACCCCGGTGAAGGCGCCGGGCGACGTGATCCACCTGGGCCTGGCCTATTCGCAGGAAAACCCGCGCGGCTACCGCGATGGCCGCGACGTGCATTTCGACGCCAGCGCCCGCCTGCGCGCACGCCCCGAAGCCGGCCTGACCGACATCCGCCTGGTGGATTCGGGCGCGCTGGTCACCGCCGACCAGATCCGCCGCACCGGCCTGGAAGGCATCTACATCAAGGGCCCGTTCTCGGTGCAGGCCGAAGCGCTGCGCACCACCGTCACCCGCGATGGCAAGCCGGATTACACCGGTGATGGCCAGTACGTGATGGGCAGCTGGATCGTCACCGGCGAATCGCGCCCGTACAGCGCCGGCGCCGTGGCCAACGTGAAGCCGGCCCACAACTACGGCGCGGTGGAACTGCTGGCCCGTTACAGCCGCATCGACCTGGATGACGCCGACGTGTTCGGTGGCCGCCAGCACGACTGGACCGTGGGCGCCAACTGGTACCTGACCAGCCACTTCAAGTTCCAGGCCAACTACGTGTGGGCCGATGCCAGCCGCCGTGGCGTGCGGACGAAGCCGGAGATCTTCGAGCTTCGGGCGCAGGTCCACTTCTGATGAATCCGAGCGGGTGCACGCAACGTGCACCCGCTTTCGCTCGTTTGACTGACGCGCCGTGTTGACCGTGATGGTGCGGGGTGCACCGTCCCGCCGAAGAATCAATCGATACACGTTTCCTGGTTTGACTCCAGCAAGGAAACCACTTCACCGCTTTTGCGCTTCAGCGTTGCGGTGACTCGTAGATCGGGCGGCGTCGCACGCCCAAACGGACGGGCTATTGTGTTCACGTGGATGCTTAGCAGCGACAGCGCCCTCCCGGACTTGTCGATGCACACTTGCGGCGCATCGATTGCGCCGGTCACGTAGTTGATTCCATTCCTGTCGGGCCTCTCAACGCTCCAGGCCCCGAATTCAATACAGGCCTGTTGCCCTTCCTCGACGGCCAAGTGTCCGAACTTGAGCTCGACGGGCGCCCTGTTCGCATATCCCACACTCAGCGTCGCGGACTTTAGGTCATATTCGGTCTGCAGCTTCTGCGAATTCACAGGCGCCATCCCGTATACCGACACCCAGTAAACCGTAGCCGACCGATCCCAATCCGCCACACCCGTTGGAGGGTCGGGCACTTCCTTCGACTCACTAATATGCATCCGCCCTTGCCCCGGCTCACACTCTTTTGCGTTCGCGGCAGGCAGCACCAACACGAATGACATCGCGGCGATCATCGCGGATTTCATGAATTACCCCCGGGCGCATGGGCCCCAGATCAACGAAACGCCCCCGTTTCAGCGGACCCGCGATGCAGTCGGGGCCCGTGGGTGAACTATCATGCAAAGCAGTAAATCCTGCGTGAAATCCAGCTGCCCTGCCCCCCATGTACCGCGCCGCCCGCTACCGCCCCCTGCTGCTGACCCTGCTGGTGATGATCGGCGGCACGTTGCTGGCTGCGCTGGTCGCCGGACGCTATGCGCAACAGCGCGCGTTGGCCGCTGAGAGCACACAGGTGCGCCGCCAGCTGGACCTGTACGCGCAGACCCTGCAGCAGCGGATCGATCGTTTCGGCACCCTGCCCCAGGTGCTGGCGCTGGACCCGGACCTGCAGCAGGCCCTGCGCCAGCCACTGGATGCCGCCGAGCGGCAGCGGCTGAACCTCAAGCTGCAGCAGGCCAACAATGTCACCCGCGCCTCGACCCTGACCCTGATCGACCGGCGTGGCGTCGCCGTGGCCGCCAGCAACTGGGACCAGCCCACCACCAACGTGGGCGAGGACTACAGCTACCGCCCCTATTTCCAGCAGGCCATGGCCAAGGGGAGCGGCCGCTTCTACGGCATCGGCATGACCACCGCCGTGCCCGGCTACTTCCTCTCGCAGGCGATCCGCGACGACACCGGCAGTGTGCTGGGCGTCATTGCGATCAAGATCGAGCTACGTGCACTCGAACAGGAATGGCTGCAGAGCACCGACATCGTGCTGGCCAGCGATTCCCATGACGTGGTGTTCCTGGCCAACGGCGATGCCTGGCGCTACCGCCTGCTGCGCCCGCTGGCACCGGCCGAACGCGCCGAGATGATGGCTACCCGGCAGTACGCCGACCGCTCGTTGAAGCCACTGGAAGCCCGCACCCTGACGCTGCTGGAAGACGGCGGGCGCATGGTGCGGGTGATGCAGCCGTCGCTGCCCAGCCCGGTGCTGTGGCAGACCTACGTACTGACCGACCCGCACTGGAAGCTGCACCTGCTGCACGATGCCGGCGCCAGCGGTGCCGTGGGTCGCAGCACCGCGCTGGCCGCCGGCGGCATCTGGCTGGCGCTGTGTTTCCTCAGCCTGTTCGTGCAGCAGCGTCGCCGGTTGGCCGCGCACCGCCAGCGCAGCCGACGCGAGCTGGAAACGGTGCTGCAGCAGCACGCGCAGGAACTGCGTACCGCGCAGGACGGCATCCTGCAGGCCGCCCAGCAGGCCGACAGCGGGCTCAGCCGGAGCCTGGCGCACCTGCCGCAGGGCGTGGTGGTGATCGACAACGAACAGCGCGTGGTCGCCTGGAACGCGCGCTACCTGGAGCTGTTCCGGTTCCCGCCCGACCTGATCCGGGTGGGCCGCCCCATTGAAGAAGCGTTCCGCTTCAATGCGCGCCGCGGGCTCCTCGGGCCCGGCCCCATCGATGAGGCCATCGAGCGCCGCCTGAACCATCTGCGCAGCGGCCGCCCGCACATGCGCGAGAGCGAGAAGGACGACGGCACCGTACTGGAGATTCGTGGCAATCCTCTGCCCGATGGCGGCTTCGTCACCAGCTACGCCGATATCACCGCCTACAAGAACACCGCGCGCGAACTGCGCTCGCTGGCCGACGCGTTGGAACACCGCGTGGCCGAGCGCACCCGCGACCTTGACGAGGCGAGGCGCGAGGCCGAGCGCGCCAACCGCTACAAGACCCGGTTCGTGGCGTCGGCCGTGCATGACCTGCTGCAGCCATTGAACGCCGCTCGGATGTTCGTTTCCGTGCTGCGCGGCAAGCTGCATGGCGACGCCCGTGAGCTGAGCGAGCATGTGGATGCGGCCCTGGCGGCGCAGGATGCCATCCTCAACAGCCTGCTGGATATCTCAAGGTTGGAATCGGGCGCGTTGCAGACCCACGTGCATGCCTTCGCGCTGTCGCCGCTGCTGGAAACGCTGGCCCGCGAGTTCGGCCTGGCGGCACAGAACCGGGGGCTGCAGCTGGACTGGGTGGACACCCGCGCCGTGGTGGTGAGCGACGAAGCACTGCTGCGTCGCATCCTGCAGAATTTCCTCTCCAACGCGCTGCGCTACACCCCGCGCGGGCGCGTGCTGATCGGTTGCCGGCGGGCCGGCCACCAGCTGCGCATTGAAGTGCACGACCAGGGACCCGGCATTCCGGAAAGTCTGCAGGGCGAGATCTTCGAGGAGTTCCGCCGCCTGGATGACGGCGTGGACCAGGAGCGCGGGGCCGGGCTGGGCCTGGCGATCGTGGAGCGTATCGGCCGCCTGCTCGGCCACCGCATCAGCCTGCGCTCCACGTTGGGGCGAGGCAGCGTGTTCGCGGTGACGGTGGCGTTGGGCGACGCGGCGGCGATACCTGCCCCGGCTCCTGCGCCGGTAGTACCCGCCGACGCCGGCGACGAAAGCCCCCTGCGCCGGTGCCGCGTGTGGAGCATCGACGACGACCCGCGCGTGTGCGCGGCCACCCGGGCGTTGCTGGAGCGCTGGGGATGCGTCGTGGACCTGGCCGACGGCCCGCAGGCAGCGCTGGAAATTGCCTCCACGTTCAACGTGCCGCAGTTGGTGCTGCTGGACGTACGCATGGGCCAGTGGCATGGGCCGGACCTGTACGAAAAGCTGTGCGAGCTTTGGCAGGCGCGCCCACCGGTGATCCTGGTCACCGCCGAGCGCGACGACGCGTTGAAGGCGCAGGCGGCGGAGAACGGCTGGGGCTTCCTGTCCAAGCCGGTCCGCCCGCCTGCCCTGCGCGCACTGATGACGCAGTTGCTGGTGCGGCACCGGGCTTGAACCGGTCCGCGAACCACCTGCCGCCCCGGGAGGGTCGGACCGCAGTCGACCGCACGTAACATTGCAACGCTCGACGAGCGCATGACGCCCGAACGAAGCGCGCCTCTTCCCCGATGGTCATGCCACAACCGAATGCACGAAGAGGCCCGGCGGTCGATCGGGATGTGACCCTACCAAATGCATGCCGCGGCATCGCACCGATCCCTGTTACTCCGACACATCTTCTACTGTCGTTTCCGACGCGCGCAGCTTTTTCCTCGGCGTGTGGTCCTGATACCGGTAAGGCACGGGCACAGGCGTCTCATCCAACGTCAGCGTGATCTTCCCGCGCACCACTTCCACCAGCACACGACCACCCACCGGCATCTCGAACCGTTCCAACCACATGCCACGCAGGATCAGGCATGGAATCCGACCACCGCCAGGCAACCGATGGCCTCCAGGATGCTTGAAGGATCCAATCCGCAACATCTCCGGCACCCGCAGACCGATGCCCGTCTGCGGCTGTTCGCTTGAGGGTAAATCCGATGTTGAACGACGCATTTGCCACCTCCAAGGAAGTCTCCCTCGCCGGAATGGCGAGGGAGTCGGGAGGCTGAAACCGCTCGAACGCACACGGCATGACGTATTCCCGCGAAGGTGTTGTATTTCGCCACCCTCCCGACATGGGACGTCCACACTGCTGCGTTCGAGGAGGTTTCAGGCTCCGAGGCAACACGATGCGCCATACAGAGCGCAAAGTTAAATCGCTTGTTTTGAATGATATTTGAGTATCGATAGAAGCGCACTACTCATCGTCGCGACTGGCCCAAAATGCGTGCAGATTCGTTACTCCTCGCGATGTCCCTCAAGCGACGTCCGCGTGAAATCAGCCAACCTACTACGTGAATTTTCGTACGGATAGCCCGTAATCCGTTGGCGATTGATGCTCGGATGGCGATCCAGTCGAGCCAAGGCCACCCACGCGCACTGGAGTTACCAGTCCGAGCCGTCCCGCCCGGGAACCTCGTCCACTTCAGAGTCCCAGTCGGGTTTACCTTCGTCATCAGAGTCACACGTTCTGAGGGCCGCACCTTCGCTTGTGGCACCAGCGCTCTTCAAGTGCTCGATCACGTCCTTCATGTCGTCGATCACCCATGACTCGGCGTCCTCATCCTGCTCGAGCTTCGCGAGCAGCTTTTCGGCCAATTTCAGCGGCGGAATGCGTTTGTGACCACCAATCGAACTCCAGTCGTAGGTGGACATCAGATTTACATCTGCGCCCAGGTCAATCAGTTATTTCACCAGGTCCGAGCAGAAACCGACATCCTCCACCCTCCGCATGATGACCAGATGCAGAGGGGTAAACTCAAAGGAATTTACACGGCGACTGACCTGGCAGACGTTGGTGCGCATGGGCTCGCCCACCAAGGCAAAGTCATTGACCGTTCGCCCCAGAACGATTTTCTCGTTGTCCTCAATGAGCGGCTTCATTACATCGAAGAGCGTTCGCGTTTGCTGAGAGCCCTCAGCGAGAGGGGATCAGAACCTCGCTCAAGGAGCAATCTCACGTGCCTGCCGCTTCTCATCTTAACCGCCCAGGAGATCGCACTGTTCCCACCCCCGTCCATCGAGTTTGCATCCGCACCTCGACTAAGAAGCCATTCCGCGGATGCAAACCTTTTATTGCCGATACTAAATGGCAATGGCGTCCAGCCATCAATCATCTCACCGTTTACGTCTATTCCATCTGCCGCCACCTCGTCCAGGGCAGAGATATCCCCTGCAAGGAGCGCCTCGTAAAATGCCTGCGCTTCCTCAGTGCGACCACAAGAAGAAATCACAACCACTGTCGCCAAAAGTGAAAGTAGCCTTGGAATCACGAAACAGGCCCAAACTGACGCAGTTCTCCAGGAATGACCTTGCTTTCTCCCGGGCCACCTGGACACGGCTGATGCCTGGCTGACCTGCCTGCTCAATCGCACCGCGCTTGAACTAGGCACTGAACTTCCTACGCTTTGACATGAACACTCCTCATGGCGTGGACGGGACTTCTTGTAAGTGTCGGCGAGAACCGGGGCGAACCGCACCGGTCCAATTCAGCCGACGAGGACGACTCGAGGAGCCACTCAAGGCGGCTCCGGATAGATGTTGAGAACCAAACTGACTCCAATATCAGCGAGCGCCTTTGAATCCTTTGCCTCGATTGAGCATCCGAGTCTTCACTTGAGAACCAACCAGTGAAATAGTCCAATCGACCACCTTGTTCCAGATTTCGGTCGACTTCCATTAAGCCAACTCTGGCATTGTCCATTCCAATCACCGAAAGTTACAGCCGCGGCCAAGCAGCTGCCGCATCTCGCCCTCAAGATGATCCTTTTCAAGGTCTTCTAGCGCCCATCGCAGAATTCCTTCGCGCGTCGCACAGTCCGACCATTCGCTCTATTTTGCTGCAGCGTACTGACCAGGCCTTCGCACGAAATTCTTGCTGATTGCACTCCCGGATACACAAGTAGATTGCCCTGACGGTCGATTCCATCCAGGTAGAGCACCGCACACTCGCCATCAGGGGTCTCCACTCGGATCGCCCTGGTTCGAGCCTCGCTTAGTACGGCCGATCCTTCCTTACACATTTTCCGGTAGTAGAGGCCGCTCATGTCACCGTAAATTTCCTTCGTTTGCAGTTCACCCTTGACCCCATCATTGCACCCCGCGAGCAGCACGAAAGCAGAAGAAGCAACCAGTACTCGCGAATGGATGATGCCCAGGATCCCGGCCAGCCCAGCCACATGGGATGATTCATTTGATTGCATCGAGCACCGCCTTTGGAATCTCACCGCCCTTTGGTATGAAGTGATACTGAGCCCCCTCAATCAGCATCAACTCCTGAAACATTCGTCCGGAAGCGGAGACCGATCGTCGATGAGTCCAGTCGACATCAACGAGTCAGCGACGGCAGTTGCACAACTGCGACGCCGTACGTCGTAGGTAAAGGCCAGAACCAGCCATTCTGACGCCCCCCCTGGACCACAATCCGAAGTTCTCACGCAACTCGCGACTCGCGATCCAGGGCTCGCGGGAGATCAAACGGCCCCGCCTAAAGAACTCCCGAGCAGCCTGCGAATACCTGAACTGGAGGACTGTCGAGCCTTATCGCCACTACCCTTCTCACCGGCAAGGTGCAGGCGCCGAATCTGTTGAAAATAATGTAGACCCCGGCGTCGCTATTGAAGGCTGAAAATTCGCCTCCTCCTGCATCGCCTAACGCCCTTATCAAATACCACGAGCCTGCTTTCCCGGTTCTATCCTGCGGTAGGTTCAGGTCGTCGATGTGAACACCGGCGTCCGCCAAGAGCGCCAGCCTTACGCCGGATTGTCCCATGCGAGATACGGCAGTCAGCTCGGCTGGCCCGTCGAGCACGGCTATCCTCCCCGCGTCTACACGGTTGCTCTCAAGAGGCCTTATCCTGCCGTTACTTGGTTCGACCCAATCCGGGTCTCCAACGGGCAAGCTTGCACAGGAAGTGAGCGTGAAAGCCACCGTGAGTGCGGGCAGCAAACCTGCGCATGTGGCTATTCGCACTTTGAGCGCTCCTTGATCGCATCCCTGACCCTATTGTCCGGGACACCTAAGAACACTGCCATGACATTTGCTTCCCACGCCGACAGCGACGTGGCTTTTCCAGGCTCAGTGGCCGTTCGATCGTAAATGTCAACGCGATCCCCGTTCCGACTGATGGCGGCGAACGGCGTACGGTATGAACGGGATGCACCTTCGGTCAATCGTGAAAGCTTGCTCTGCTTCACGGTTCAACACATCGAGGAAAGCACTTTGGCTCTTTTAGGAAACTTCCTAGGTCCGCCACGGACTTTTCTTACAAGCCTGACGCGTGGCCAGTTCACATGCTGGATGTGTACAGCCAACACCCGTCGTACGGTAGTTTGCTGAGCATCACTGTCTGCGCCAGTAGCGCGGCTTCGACGTCCGTCAGGCCCTACCGGCTGGCGAGCAGTCCCAGCAGTCGACCGGGGTGCGACCCTACCGGGTCAGCCGTCGAGGCCCGCGGTTGCGTCGCCTTCTGGCTCGAGAGCCTTTACCAGGACCGCTGCCTGCGTGCGGCTGACGCATTCGAGCTTTTTCAGGATGGCGGTTACGTGCACTTTCACGGTGTTTTCGGCGAGGCCCAGTTCGTAGGCGATCTGCTTGTTGAGCAGGCCATCGGCAAGGCACAGGAGCACGCGGAACTGTTGCGGGGTGAGCTGGGCGAGTCGGACCGCCAGCAGGGCGTCTGATTCGGAGCGTTCTGCCGCCATCGCCGGGAACCATAGGCTGCCGTCGAGGACGGCGGCGACGGCTTGGCCAATGGTTTCGGCCGGGGCGGATTTGGGAATGAACCCTGCCGCGCCGAACTGCTGGGCGCGGCGGATGACGCGCGGGTGGTCGTTGGAGGAGACGATGACCACCGGGATGTCCGGGTGGGAGCCGCGCACGTGGAGGAGTGAGGAGAAGCCTCGTGCGCCGGGCATGGTCAGGTCCAGGAGGACCAGTTCTATTTCCGGGTGCTGGTTGAGGGCGGCCTCGAGGGCTTGGGCGCTGGCGACCTCGATGACCTGGACGGCCGGAAGGGCCTGGCGCAGGGAATGGACGACGGCGGCGCGGAGTAGCGGGTGGTCGTCGGCTACGAGGATGGTGGTTTCGCTCATGGGGGCATTGTAGGGGGGTTTCTGGGGTGCGGCTGGGGCAGCCACGCAGGGCGTGGCTCTACGCAGGGGTGAGATCGTGCGGACGGTGGGGAAGCGCGGACACGCATGGCGTGCCCCTACGCGGTTGTTTGGCTGGCGTGTCCCTGCGCGGGGTTCGGGTAGCGACACGCCATGCGTGTCCTGCGCGGGAAGGAGCGCAATCGCCGCTCTCTGCGTGGCTCAGCGCGGCTGGGTGCTGCCCTTCCAGGCGTCGAGGAACTGACGGCGCTTCAGGGCATCCAGATAGACCAGCAGGCCCGGGCCCAGCAGGATCGGGCGATAGCTGCGGCCCGAGGCGCGGCCGCGTTGGGTCGGGAGGATGGACATCAGGCGCGCTTCGCGGGACAGCACCTGCTGGCCGCGCGGGGACAGCAGGTAGTCGAGGAAGCGGCGCGCTTCCGCGGCATTGGGTGCGGTACGCGGGATGACCGCAGTACGCAGCACCACCAGGGTGTAGTCCTCCGGCTCGACGATGCCCAGTGGAGCACCGGCGTCGATGCGGGCCTGGGCGTAGGAGCCGAGCACGTTGTATGCAAGGGAGAGCTGGCCGCTGCTGACCTTGTCCAGCAGCACGCCGGTGCGCTCTTCGAGCTGTACCCGGTTGTCGCCGAGCGCACCCAGCACGGCGCCGGCCATGCTGCCACGCTGGCCGTCCTGGGTGGCGAGCAGGTAGCCGACGCTGCTGCGCTCCACGTCGTAGGTGCCTACCTTGCCGGCCAGCGGCGCGTCCGGCGCGCGCAGCAGCTCGAGCAGCTGGCGGCGGGTCCTGGGCACGCGGGCGGCTGGCAGGGTGCGGGTGTTGTAGACCATCGCCACCGGTTCGTAGCTGATGCCGAAGGCTTCGTGCCGCCACTGCGCCCACGCGGGCAGCGCGTCGGTCTGCGGCGAGCGGTGCGGCAGGGCGTGGCCGTCATTGACCAGCTTGGCCTGCAGGTCCATGCCGCTGCTGATCAGCATGTCCGGGCCGGTGGGCCCATGCCGATCACGCAGATACTGCGCGTACATATCCTGCGCGATGACATCTTCGTAGATGATCTCCGTGCCGGGGTGCAGCCGCTGGTAGTCGGCGATGACGGTGCCGAATACTTCGATGTCGGTGGATCCGTGCAGGCGCAGCTGGGCGGTGGCCGGGCCGTTGGCGGGGAAGCGCTGCACGTCGCCCGGCTCGGCCAGCGCGGGGCTGGCAAGGATCAACATCAACACCATCACGATGCGCATCATGCGTGCAGCCTCGGCAGGCGGATGGTAGCGACCAGGCCACCGCCGGGGCGGTTGCTCAGGTCGATGTGGCCGCCGTGGCTGTCGACCACGCGCTTGACGATGGCCAGGCCCAGGCCTGCGCCGCCCGGGGCGGCATCTTCACCGCGGGCGAAGCGTTCGAATACGCGCTCGGCATCGCCCGGCGGAATGCCGGGGCCGTGGTCGGCGATGGTGACCACGCTGTAGGCGCCCTCCTCGGTCAGCGCGACCTGGAGGGGACCATCGCCGCCGTACTTGAGGGCATTGTCGATGAGGTTCTTGATCGCTTCGCGCAGCAGCAGCGCATCGCCCTGCACCCACGAGGAGGCCACGCCCACCGCCAGCTGCACGCGCGGTGCGGGCAAGGCCTGCGGCAATGCCTCGTGCAGCGCCTGGTGCACCGTTTCCACCATGTCCACCGGCGCGAAGCGCTGCAGGTTGGAGCGGTGGATGACGCTGGCGTCGCTGAGCAGCTGGTTGAGCAGGCGGCTCATGTGGGTGGCGTTGCGGTCGATGGCGACCAGGCTGCGCCGCATGTCTTCGGGATCCTCGTCGTCCAGCGCCAGCTGCGCCTGCGCACGCAGGGCAGCCAGCGGGGTGCGCATCTGGTGGGCGGCCTCGGCCATGAAGGCGCGCAGGGTTTCGTTGCTGTTGGACAGGCGCGCCATGAAACGGTTCAGCGCGGCCACCATCTGGTCCATCTCGCGCGGCACGCGCGCATCCAGCGGGCTCAGGTCGGACGGCTCGCGACGCGACAGCTCGCGCTCCACCTTCACCAGCGGGCGGAACGCGCGGTGCACGCCGAAGGCGACCAGCGCCAGCGACAGCAGCGAGAGCACGCCGATGGCCAGCAGTGCACGGTTGACGATGTCCTGCGCCACCGCTTCGCGCGCACGCCGGGTCTGGCCAACCTGCACGCGCACTTCGGCCTGCGCCGACGGCGAGGACACGCGCCGTGAGACCACCACGAAGCGCACTGTCTCGCCGCTGTACTGGGCATCGAACAGTTGCGGCTCATCGGTGGGCGTGCTCGGCGGCGCAGGCAGGTCCGGGTAGCCGGTCACGGTGCGGTTGCGGGCATCGAACACGCGGTAGAACACGCGGTCATCCGGGGCCATCGCCAACAGATCGAGCGACGCGTAAGGAAGGTCCACTTGCCATTGCGCCTCTACCAGGGCCACCGAGTCGACGATGGACAGCGCTGACGACACCAGAAGATGGTCGTAGGAACGGTTGGCGGCACGTTGGCCGTAGTCGCGCGCGGCAAACAGCAGCGCCACGGCGAATACCGCCAGCAGCACGCCCAGGTACAGGGTAAGCGTGCGCCGCAGCGAGCTGGGCGCGCGCGCGTCAACCTTGGGCATCGGGCGTGCCGTCGATGGCTTCGAGCAGGTAGCCGCTGCCACGCACGGTGACGATGCGCAGCGGCGCGTCGGCCAGTTTGCGGCGCAGGCGGCCGACATACAGTTCGATGGCGTTCGGGCCCGCTTCGTCGTCGAAGCCGAACAGGCCGTTGCCGATCTCGTCCTTGCCCACCACATGCCCGAGCCGCCCCATCAGGATTTCCAGCAGGCGGAACTCCCGGTTGGGCAGTTCGATCGGCTGGCCATCGAGGCTGACGCGGTGCGAGGCGTTGTCGAACTGGAAGCCGCCGATCTGCACCACTTCGCTGGCCTGGCCGCGGGCGCGCCGCAGCAGCACGCGGCAGCGCGCTTCGAATTCGCGGAAATCGAACGGTTTGCCCAGGTAGTCGTCGGCGCCGACATCCAGCGCCTGCACGCGGTCTTCGATGCCGTCGCGGGCGGTGAGCATCAGCACCGGGGTGGCATCGCCCCGCTCGCGCATGCCGGCCAGCACGCGCAGGCCATCCAGTTTGGGCAGGCCGATATCGAGCACGACCAGGTCGAAGCTCTGGTAGCGCAGCACGCTGGCGGCGGCCAGGCCATCGCTCTGCCAGTCCACCGCGTGGCCGCTGCGGCGCATGCGGCGAACGATGGCGTCGGCCAGGTCCGGGTTGTCTTCTACCAGCAGGATGCGCATCGGGTGGAAACAGGCGGGGGTGCAGGAATCCTAGCGCGAGCGGGGTGTGCCGTGGGCTGCGCTGCGTTGCAGCAGGCGCCGACAGGTGGATGACAGCTTCCCCGCACTAGGCTGCGCCATCGCCATGCACCCCCGTGCGGACGCGTCCCGACAACCTGCGGGCTGGCACGGCCACACGGCCCTGCCCGCCAACCGCCATGTACCTGGGAGGGTTCATGCACTTAGATCTCCTGCGCCGCCGCGGGCTGGCCGCCTGCGCCCTGTTGTTGCCCATCGCCCCGCTCTGGGCCGCCGACGACGCCGAGGCGGACCGCCCGGTCACCGCGACCTTCGGTGGGCGCCTGCACCTGGATTTCGCGGACTTCGACAACGACGCGCGCGGCACCCCGAACAAGGACGACACCGAGATCCGCCGCGCCTGGCTGGACATGTCCGGCCGGTTCTTCGTGGTGGACTACAAGCTGGAAGCGGACTTCTCCGGCGACCGGGTCGAAGCCAAGGACGTGTATGTCAGCCGCGATTTCAGCGGCGGCAAGCTCAGCGTGGGTCAGTTCAAGCAGTTCTTCTCGCTCGATGACCGCACCGGTTCCAACTACGGCAGCTTCCTGGAGCGCGGCAACGCCGGCACCACGCTGGCCCCGCTGTACCGGTTGGGCGCGTCGTGGCAGGCCGCCAGAAACGACATGACCTGGGCCGCCAGCGCCTACAGCCTGGAGAGCATCGATGCGTGGCAGGTAAAGGGCCGTGCGGCCGGTGGCCGCGCTACCTGGGCGCCGGGCGCCACCGCCGGCGATGTGCTGCACCTGGGCCTGTCGCTGGCGCACGAGCGCTACGACACGCCCGGCGCCAACGGCGTTCCTGCCCTGCGTATCCGCCCGCGCCCGGCCGGGCACCTGTCCGACAACAGCCGGCTGACCCTTGTCGACTTCTCGGCAGGCCGCGATACCGACGTGAACAAGTGGTCGCTGGAGTACGCACAGGTGCGCGGCCCACTGTCGTGGCAGGGCGAGTTCAGCGGTGCCACCTTCGACGACGGCAGCCAGCGCGGTACCGTGCTGGCCGGCTACGGCATGCTGAGCTGGTTCGTCACCGGGGAATCGCGCGGCTACGACCGCAAGACCGGGCGCTTCGCGCGCATCAAGGACATCCGGCACAAGGCCGGTGCCTTCGAGCTGGCGCTGCGTTACGACCAGATGCGTGGTGAGCAGCACCTGATCGGCCAGCCGGACCTGCGCGACGGGCTCACCGAAGCCTGGACCCTGGGCGGCAACTGGTACCTGCGCACGAACCTGCGCTTCATGCTGAACCTGATCGACAGCCGCAACCGCGACCGCCTGGCGGCCACCACGGTGGACCACACCCGCGCGGTGACCGGCCGGCTGCAGTTCAATTTCTAACCTTTCCTCTACGCAGTAAGGAGTCCGCAGATGATGCTGAGCATCCTCGGCTTTGGCATGGTCATTACGTTCATGTACTTGATCATGAGCAAACGACTGTCGCCGCTGGTCGCCCTGATCACCATTCCGATCATCTTCGCGCTGCTGGGCGGATTTGGTAACGGGCTGGACGAGATGATGCTGGACGGCATCAAGAAGATCGCGCCGACCGGCGTGATGCTGATGTTCGCCATCCTGTACTTCGGGGTGATGATCGACGCCGGGCTGTTCGACCCGCTGGTGCGGATCATCCTGCGCCTGGTCAAGGGCGATCCGATGAAGATCGTGCTGGGCACCGCCGCGCTGGCGATGTTGATCTCGCTCGATGGCGACGGCTCCACCACCTACATGATCACCGTGTCGGCGATGCTGCCGCTGTACCAGCGACTGGGCATGAATGCGTTGAACATGACCTGCGTAACCATCCTCGCGGGCGGCGTGATGAACCTCACCCCGTGGGGCGGCCCTACCGCGCGTGCGGCCACCGCGCTGCACGTGGACCCCGCCGATGTGTTCGTGCCGCTGATCCCGGCGATGGTGCTGGCCTGCGCCTCGGTGCTGCTGCTGGCCTGGTACCTCGGTCTGAAAGAACGTCGCCGGCTGGGCGTGGTGAAGCTGCCGCACGGCGGCAGCTGGATGGACTCCAGCGTGTCCGACGACGGCGCGCTGCCGACCGTGGAAGACGCCGAAGACACCAAGCGGCCGAAGCTGCTGTGGGTGAACCTGGCGCTGACCCTGGCGCTGATGACCGCGCTGATCCTGGGCGTGCTGCCGATGCCGGTGCTGTTCATGGTGGGCTTCGCCATCGCGCTGGTGATCAACTACCCCAACCTGGCCGAACAGCGTCGCCGCGTGGTCAACCACGCCGGCAATGTACTGTCGGTAGTGTCGCTGATCTTCGCGGCGGGCATCTTTACCGGCATCCTCAACAACACGGGCATGGTGGAGGCGATGTCGCGCAGCTTCCTGGCCGTCATTCCGGATGCGTGGGGTCCCTACCTGGCGGTGATCACCGCGCTGGCGTCGATGCCGTTCACCTTCTTCATGTCCAACGACGCCTTCTACTTCGGCGTGCTGCCGATCCTGTCCGAGGCGGCCGGCAATTACGGCATCACCCCGGTGGAAATGGCGCGCGCCTCGCTCGCCGGCCAGCCGGTGCATCTGCTGAGCCCGCTGGTGCCGTCCACCTATCTGCTGGTGGGACTGGCCAAGGTGGAATTCGCCGACCACCAGAAATTCACCCTGAAGTGGGCGGTGATGGTGTCGCTGGTGCTGATGGCCGGCAGCCTGCTGTGCGCCCTGTATCCGTTTGCTGCCTGATGATCTTCAAGGAGTCCTGACATGACGCTTCGCATCGCATACGTCACCAGCGGCATGGGCAGCGTGGGTACTGCCATCTGCCAGAAGCTGGCCCGCAACGGCCACACCGTGGTCGCCGGCTGCGCCCCCAACTCGCCGCGGAAGGCCGGCTGGCTGCGGGAGCAGCGCGAGCTGGGCTTCGATTTCATCGCCTCCGAAGGCAACGCGGCGGACTGGCAGTCCACGGTGGCGGCCTTCACCAAGGTCAAGGCCGAGGTCGGGGAGATCGATGTGCTGGTCAACAACGCCGGTGGCAGCCGCGACGTGCTGTTCCGGCAGATGAGCCAGGACGACTGGAATGCGGTGATGGGCTCGAACCTGCATGCCTTGTTCAACATCACCAAGCAGGTGATCGACGGCATGGCCGCACGCAGCTGGGGCCGGATCATCAATATCGGGTCGGTGAGCGCGCACAAGGGCCAGATAGGCCAGGTGAACTTCGCCACCGCCAAGGCGGCGATGCACGGTTTCAGCCGGGCGCTGGCCAATGAGGTGGCCACGCGCGGGGTGACGGTCAATACCATTTCGCCGGGCTACATTGCCAGCCAGTCGATCAGCAGCTTCCCGCCGGATGTGCTGGATCGGCTGGCCGGCTCCGTGCCGATCCGCCGGCTGGGCAAGCCCGAAGAGGTGGCCAGCCTGTGTGCGTGGCTGGCGTCGGATGATGCCGCCTATGTGACCGGCGCCGATTATGCGGTCAATGGCGGATTGCATATGTTCTGATGCAGTGCCGGGATGACGGGCAATGTGCCGACCAACGGTCGGCACCTACCCTGCATCCCAGATGGATGTCGCACCGGGCGGTAGCGCCCGACCGTTGGTCGGGCGGCAACCCACCGTCAGAACTCCGCGCTGACCGTCATGAACAACTGCCGCGGCGCGCTCGCGTGGATGGCATACCGCGTTCCGGCCGGATCGGTCGGAGCGAATGAGCTCAGCTGCCCGGCGTAGCGCTTGTTGGTCAGGTTGGTCGCATTCAACGACACCTTGACGTCGCGCAACCCCAGCCCCGGCCCAAACGCATAGCCCATGCCCGCATCGAAGGTGGTCACACCCGGCACCGACTGGTCGTTGGTATAGGTGTAATACCGCTTGCCGGTGTACTTGGCGCGCAGGCTCGCGAAGAAGCCGTCGCGGTTCCAGCTGATCTCGCTGGACGCCATGCGCTGCGGGGTATCAACGGTGATCTTGCCAGCCACCGGCACGATCGCACCACCGGAGGTGTAGTCGTCCTCGTAGGTGCTCTTGTTCCACGACACCGCGTTGTACCACTGCAGCCCGGCAACCGGCTTGAGGATGAAGGTCAGCTCGGCGCCCTGGCTCTTCACCGACCCCACGTTGATGAAGCGGGTGATGCACTCCGGGCGCGTGCCGACTTCGATGCTGGTGCAGGGATTGAGCGACAGCAGGCGGTTGTCGAACATCACATGGTAGGCCGCGATCGAGGCCTGGTACTTCTCGCCGAAGGTACGGAAGCCGGCTTCGAACGAACGCGACTTCTCCGGCTCCAGGTCGTTTACGCTGGCCGCGAACGATTCCGGCGACACCTGCAGCGGACCGCCGCTGCCACCGCCCACGAAGGCCGCGATGTTTTCCGAGTACGAGGCAAACACCTCGTTGTTGGGGCTGAGCTTGAAGCCGATACCGGCCTGCGGCAGCACCGATTCCTTGGCGGTCAGCGTGCCGGACGCATAGCTGGCTTCGGTGCCGGGCCTGGACACGGCGGTCATGCGGGTGTTCGGGCTCTTGATGCCCACGTCCACGGTCAGGCGATCGTCCAGGAAGCGCATGCGATCCTGCACATAGAACTGGCGGGTGCGGATGTCGTAGTCCTGGTCGAACAGGCGACGGTTCGGGTAGTTGAGGTACCCATCATCCAGGAACGGGCCGGTGATGTAGTAGAAGTTGCGCTCGACATTGTGGTCATTGCGTTCGTACCACAGGCCGGCCTCCAGTTCGTGCAGGCCCAGCTGCCAGCTCAGCGCGGCGGTGACGCCCTGGCGGTTGATGGTGTAGTTGGTGCTGCGGATGGAGATCGGCAGCGCCTGCGGCGTGCCGGGGTTCGAGGCCTGCCCCGGTGCCCACCAGTGGCCCTGGCCACGGTTCTCGTGGTGGTAGGCCAGCAGCTTCAGGCGGGCGCTGTCGCCCAGGGCAAGGTCGGCATCCAGCGAGTACAGGTTGTCGTCGCGCAGCGCGCGGCTCTGGTAGTAAGCATCGTCGATGCTGTTGACGCCACCACTGAAGGCGCAGCGCTGCGCGTTGTAGGTGGCCGGCGCGCAGTAGGCGGCGGCCAGCGCGCGGTCCCAGTCGGGCGCGTAGATGTTCCAGTCCCAGCCGAGGCCGCGTTCGAGCATGCTCTTGGAGAGGTAGGCATAGTTGGCCTGGCTGACCCGCGAGGTGGCGGCGAAGGCGCCGAAGCGATGGTCGCCCACGTTCCAGACGGCCTTGGCGTTGAACTGGCGGGTGGTCTGGTTCTGGTTCGGTTCGGCCCACATGTCCGCGTCCTGGTGCACACCGGACACATAGGCCGAGAAGCCATTGAGATCGCCCGTGTCCACGCGCAGGAAGCCACGGCGCTGGTTGTCGTCGCCCAGAGTGACGCTGGCACGGCCGCCGAATTCGGTGGCCGGGTCCTGCGAGAAATACTGGATGGTGCCGCCCAGGTTGCTGGTGGACGCCACACCCAGTGAGCCGATGCCCTGGGACAGCTCGGCGCCGGCCAGGTTTTCGGCGATCAGTGCACGGGCGATGCTGAGCCCGTTGTAGTTGCCGTAGCTGTTGTCGCCCAGCGGAATGCCGTCGAGCGTGTAGCCGAGGCGGCTCTTGTCGAAGCCGCGCAGGCTGATGGTCTGCGATTCCTCGTTGGCGCCGAAGGCGTCATTGGACTGCACGGACACGCCGGGCAGGCGGTCGAGGATTTTCTGCGCGCTGGTGCCCGGCGGCAGCACCTGCTTGTCCACGGCGGTGATGCGCTGCACCTGCCGGGTTTCACCCTGGCCGATCACCGATACGGCGTCGAGGGTGCGGGCGCTGGCCGCGCCGTTGGCGTCGAGGGTGGCGTCCACGTCGGCGGCGTGCGCGTTGGAAGCGCACAGCGCGATCGCCACGGCGATCGTCAGGGGTCGGTTGAGCATGAGGGTCCGTTGCATGATGGAGGTGCCTGCGTGATGCAGGTGCGCGGCCATCTTGCGGACGCAACATGAAAGGATTCTTACGGGTGGCCGAAGCGTGTCGCAAAGTGCGACGAGGTGCCTGTATTCAAGGGAATCACGGCGCGCCCGCCAACGATGGGTGCTACCGCCTCATTCTGCAGCCAGCTGATCCATCCGGATACGGTTGGCAAACAACGAGAACGCCAGCATGCCCGCCAAGCCGTTGGCGCGGCTGACCCAGTGCGGCAGCCAGCGCGGCGGGCGAAGAATGCCTTCTTCGAACAGCGGGGCAAAGTCCAGGGCGTCGGTCAACGACATCTTGCCGGCGAACAGCCACCGGCAGTTCTGGAGGCGGTCCTCGGCCAGCATGTGGCGGAAGAAGGTGTGGACGGAGACCAGTCCGCGCAGGTAGACGGTGTCCTTGGTGAAGGCCGCGCCGCCGGTGACGGGAACGCCGCGGAACACGCGCTGGGCCGAGGCGAAACTCTCTTCGCTGTTCTGCCCGGCGTCGCAGAAATACCGGAACACCTGGATGAAGTCCGCGCCTTCGCGGGCCATGGCAATGGCTTCGGTGCGCAGGCTGATGCGCTTGAGACGCTCGATGTCGATGCTGCCGGTGATCTGCTCGGCGAAGGTCGCCAACCCTTCCTGCGTGGCGGTAACGCGTGGCGAGGCCAGCGCCAGGCTGGGCAGGTGCGGCTGTTCGCGCCCGTTCAACGCGGTGAGAGAATGCACCAGGGCTTCATGGTGGAACAGCTGCGCGCGGTCGTAGGCGCTGAAGCGCGCACTGGTACGCAGGCGGATGCGGGTAGGACCGGCGGCAGCCTTCGAAATCAGCTCCGGATCCAGCTGTACGCTGATGATGCGCGACTCGAAGAACGCGTCCAGGTCGCTCTGCAGCTGGAGCTGCAGCGCGGTGGCCGACACCGGCACCTGTTCCTCCGGCGCCAGCAGTTCGTGATCCAGCTCCTGGGCGATCTGGATGAAATGGCGTGCGGCGTCGCGGGTACTGGGGCCGGTGCCGGGCAGCGGCTGTTCGGGTGCGCCGTACAGCTCCACCGAATAGCGGTCCACGTCTGCGGTGCCGAGGGATTCCAGCAGGCCGGCGGCCAGGTCCCAGCTGTGCGCGGAGCGGCGGACGTACAGGCCGATCGGATGGCTGGGGTCGCATTGGGCGCTGATCGCGGCCAGCTCCCGTCGGGTGTCGGCAAAGTCCAGTTTCGGGTACGCCAGCACCGGCATCAGCGGCTGACCGCGCGCTACGCTGGCCAGGAACGGGCCCTGCAGCGACGCGGGCCAGCTGGTCAGCCCAAGCAGCTTGATGTCCGCCACCGCCTGCACCAGGCGCGCGTCCAGCGCGGTGTGGTGGGCGACGTCACGATCCACGGTCATCGGCGGCGTTCGTGGGACGCTGTTCATGAATGGACCTTATCAGGGTCTGGGCAGACATGTGAGCCAGTTCCGGCTTGTTGAGCATAATTGGCCTACAGTTGGTACAGAAGTAGCCAACGGAGAGTCCCGTGTCGCCCACAGATCGCCGCAGCCGCCCCGATCCTGACAAGCCCACCGCGCGTGGCAGCGCTGCTCGCAGCACCAGGCGCAGCACCGGCTCCGTCCACGAGCCGCTGGCCGCCTGCGAGGCGCCCGCGAGGGTGAATGCCTTCCGAACCCTGCTGCGTACCGCGCCGCTGGCCGAGCGGGTGCGCATCGAGCGCGAGGGCGTGCCTTATCAGGTGGTGAAGAGGCTCATTGACGACATTTTTGCCAGCAGCACGGAATTCCAGACGTTCGTCCGGATTCCCAAGGCCACCTTCACCAAGAAGATGCGCGACAAGTCGCTGTTTGCCGGCACCACCGGGCAGTCGGTGGTCGGGTTGATGGAGCTGATCAACAAGGTCGAGGACATGCTCGCTGCGGAACCGGACAACCCCGCCGCCAAAGACTTCGATGTGGAACGTTGGGTGGGCCAGTGGATCCAGCGCCCGCAGCCCGCGCTGGGCGGGCTGGCGCCGGCCGAGCTGATGGACACCCCCAGCGGGCGCGCATCGGTGATGCGGGTACTGGGCGCGGTGCAGAGCGGCGCCTATCAATGAAGCTGGCCCGGATCGGGTCCACCGGGCCCACCTGGGCACCGGACGACATGACCGGCGCGGGCGCCGCCACCTCGCCCGGGCGCTGGAACCGTGAAGGGGAACGGGTGATCTATGCCGCGCCCAGCCTCGCCATGGCGGTGCTGGAAACGGCTGCGCATATCGACGACAGCGGCTTGCCGCTGAACACGTACGTGATCGAGATCGACGTGCCCGACGAGGTGTGGGCGGCGCGGTTGAGCGTTCCAGCCCACGCGCTACCGGTGGGCTGGGATGCGGTTCCGCACGGGATGGTGTCGATCGAGACCGGATCGCACTGGTATGCCGACGGCGCCCACGCGATCGTCGAGCTGCCGTCGGCGATCGTGCCGGAAGAAACCATCGTGCTGATCAATGCACAGCATGCGGACAGCCGGCGGATGCGTGCGCGCGCTGCGCGCCGGTTGCAGTACAACCTGTTGTTGCGGGGGCGTTAGGGGCCGCTCAGGCGTGGAGTCAGCGTTTTTTCGTGGGCCGCCACTGTGCGCCTTTGCTGACGTGGCGGCGTTCGATGGCCTGCTGGGCCTGGCGGACCGCAAGCTTCGCAGCGGCGGCGGCCACCTCTTCCTTGAGCTTGAAATAGTTGAGCAGGCGCTCCTCATCGAGCTCGCCGGAGTCGATCGCCGCACGAACCGCGCAGCCCGGTTCGCGCTGGTGGGCGCAGTCGCGGAAGCGGCACTGTTCGGCCAGCGCTTCGACGTCGGCGAAGCCCACTTCACCCAAGGCTTCTTCGCCGGTGGGCTTGAGTTCGCGCATGCCGGGGGTGTCGATCAGGCAGGCACCGGAGGGCATCGGAATCAGCGCGCGGTGGGTGGTGGTGTGGCGACCCTTGGAATCGTTGCCCCGCACCTCGGCGGTTTTCATCAAGGCGTAGCCCAGCAGGGTATTGGTCAGCGTCGACTTGCCCGCACCCGAGGAACCCACCAGGACCACGGTCTGCCCTGCTCCCAGCCACGGCAGCAGCGCGCTGGCGCTGGCCGGATCGCGACCGTTGATGGCCAGCAGCGGAATGTCCTGCGCGGCCAGCTCTTCCAGCACCGCCAGGGCATCTTCGCTGTACTCGGTCTGGTCGGCCTTGGTCAGCACCACCACCGGGCGCGCACCGCCGCCGCCGACCAGCATCAGGTAGCGCTCGATCCGGCGCGGGTTGAAGTCCGCGTCCAGCCCGCAGACGATGAAGACGGTATCGATGTTGGCCGCGATCACCTGCTGGTGGTAGTGCTCGCCGGCGGCGCCACGCTTGATCGCGGTACGGCGCGGCAGCAGGGCCACGATCAGGTTGCCGTCCAGCAGTACCCAGTCGCCCACGGCGGCGCGTTCGTGGCTGGGAAAGCGCGGGCGCTGCCATTCGGCCGGCGACTCGGTCTTGATCGCCGCGCCAGGGGCATCGGCCACCACATAGCCGGTGCGGTGCTGTTCGACCACCCGGCCGGGGCGGGCCTGCGGGTGTTGTTCGAACAGGGCCTGCCAGGCCGGCAGCTCGGGGGCGCCTGCCCAGGGCCAGCCCATGGTCTGCAGGGCGCGGTAGTCGATCGGTTCGCTCATCCGCCCATTCTAGGGGTCCACCTCCCCCCGCGTCTCAGCCATGGGCGGCAACTGCCCGCCAATACTGGGGTTTTGCCCGGGAACCCTTGCCCTGCAACGCAGCATTTCCGCTAGTATGCGATTTCCATGCCCGATCACGGCCCCGCCATGTCCACGCCCCCGCTGAAGCCGCTTGCCACCCGCGAGCGCCTGTCCGAAGTCCGCTACGAAATCCGGGGCGAACTGGCGCGGCGAGCGCGTGAGCTGGAGGCGCAGGGGCGCAAGCTGATCAAGCTGAACATCGGCAACCCGGGCAACTTCGGGTTCCGCGCGCCGGAACACCTGCAGCGCGCCATTGCCGACGACATGGGCCGCACCGATCCGTATACCCACCAGCAGGGCCTGCCCGAAGCGCGTGAGGCGATTGCGACGGCGTATGCACGCCGCGGCGCGCCCGACGCGCACCCGGACCGGGTATTCATCGGCAACGGCGTGAGCGAGCTCATCGACCTCTCGCTGCGCGCCCTGCTCAACCCGGGCGACGAAGTGCTGGTGCCCTCGCCCGACTACCCGTTGTGGTCGGCGGCAACCATCCTCAACGACGGCCGCCCGGTGTACTACCGCTGCGCGCCCGAGAATGGTTTCCAGCCGGACCCGGCCGAGATCGAAACGCTGGTGTCCTCGCGCACCCGTGCGATCGTGTTGATCAACCCGAACAACCCCAGTGGCGCCAGCTATCCGCGCGCGCTGCTGGAGCAGATCGTAGACATCGCGCGCCGGCACAACCTGCTGCTGATGGTCGATGAGATCTACGACCAGATCCTGTACGACGATGCGGTATTCCAGCCGGTCGCGCCACTGGCCGGCGAGCACCCGTGCATCACCTTCAGCGGGTTGAGCAAGGTGCATCGTGCCTGCGGCTGGCGGGTGGGCTGGGCGATGCTGTCCGGTGCGGCCGAACGGCTGGGCGAATTCCGCGCGGCGATGGACCTGCTGAGCGCGCTGCGCCTGTGCGCCAACGTGCCGGGGCAGTACGCCATTGATGCAGCCGTGAATGGCCCGGACACCGTATCGGCCCTGTGTGCGCCCGGTGGGCGCCTGTACGAAACCCGGCGCGCGGTGATCGAGGCGTGCAGCGCCAGCGAACACCTGTCGCTGGTCGCGCCGGCTGGCGCGCTGTATGCCTTCCCGGCCGTGGTGGGTGCGGCCGCACGCGGTTTCGATGACCATGATTTCGCGCTGGAACTGATGAACGAGGAAGGCGTGCTGGTGGTGCCCGGGTCGAGCTTCAACGTGCCCTATCGCCACCACTTCCGCGTGACCCTGTTGCCTGAAGCCGAGGTGATGCGTGATGTGTTCGCGCGCATCGACCGCGCGTTGGCGCGCCGCGCCGAGGCCAATACCAAGGTGGTTCCGCTCAAGCCGCGCAGTGCGGTGGCCTGAGGTGGTGGCGCTGCGTTACCTGGCGCTGGGCGACTCCTACACCATCGGTGAAGCAGTGGACCCTGCCGGGCGCTGGCCGGAACAGCTGGCCACGGCCCTGCAGGAGGCCACCGTGGTGGTGGGCGCACCCCAGATCATCGCCACCACCGGCTGGACGACTGATGAGCTGGACGCCGGCATTGATGCGGTCGCGCCGCAGGGCCCGTTCGATCTGGTCAGCCTGCTGATCGGCGTCAACGACCAGTACCGCGGGCGCAGCGTGGAGGAGTACCGTCCGCGCTTCACCGCCCTGCTGGAGCGCGCGATCGCATTCGCCGGCAAGCGTCCGCAGCGGGTCCTTGTGCTGTCGATTCCCGATTGGGGCGTGACCCCGTTCGCACGCGACAACGGCCGCGACCCGGCACGGATCGCGCGCGAGCTGGATGCCTACAACGCGGCCGCGCAGGCGATCTGCGCCGAACACGCGGTGGCGTTCGTGGACATCACCGCGGTCAGCCGCGCGCGTGGCGCGGAACCGGCGATGCTGGCCGGGGACGGCCTGCATCCTTCGGCGGCGATGTATACCGAATGGACGCGTCTGGCCTTCCCGGTCGCGCGTACCCTCCTGGATGACGAGGCCACACGCTGAGCACGGACGCATCACCACTGGCCAGGGAACAGGCCCGCCGCATCGCCGATGCGTTCATGCCGGCGCGGCGCTTCGGCAACCGCCGCGATTACTACTACAGCCGGGGAAAGCTCGGCAGCGATCCGCTGTACCCGGGCGTGCTGGGCGCGCTGGCACCGTGCTCGCGGCCGCTGCTGGATATCGGCTGCGGGCTGGGGCTGCTGGCGCACGTGCTGCGGCAGAACCAGCGCCACCAGGCGTATGTCGGCGTGGATATCGACCCGGACAAGATCGCGCGTGCACAGCGCGCCGGGGCGCGGGCAGCGCTGGCGGATGCGCGCTTTGCGTGTGTGGACGCCAGCGCCGCCCTGCCCGACCACCACGGCAGCGTGGCGCTGCTGGACGTGCTGCAGTACCTGCCGGCCGAGGCCCAGCCGGTGCTGCTGCGTGATGCCGCCGCGCGGGTGGCGCCCGGCGGCCGGCTGGTGATCCGCACCACGCTGGCCGACAACAGCGGCCGCGACCGCACGACCCGCGTTACCGACATGCTGGCGCATCTGGTGGGATGGATGGGCACGCGCCCGCGCCATTACCCCGACGCGGCGAGCGTACGCGCACCGCTGGAAGCGGCCGGGCTGCAGCTGGCGATGGCACCGCTGTACGGCAATACGCCGTTCAACAACTGGCTGGTGACCGCGGTGCGTGGGGAGCGGGCGTGAGCGTTCCGCGCCCGCGCCATTCCGCGCTCGGCATCGCGGCACTGGTGGTAAGCCTGATGGCGCTGGTGCTGTTCGCGGTGACCGCGCATGTCGCCCACCTGCCGCGCTATGCGGGCATGCACGAAGCGCCGGTGGCGGTGCTGGTGATGCTGTTCGTGTGCCTGGGGGTCACGGTGGTGGGCCTGCTGTTGGGCATCGGCAGCGCGTTGCAGCACCAGCGCAGACGGGTCACCGGGGTGCTGGCGCTGGGGCTGTCGATCACGTTGCTGTGGGCGCAGGCGTCGCTGGGCAGCTGGGTGCACCAGCAGTGGGAGCACGCCCACCCGGTAGCGGCAGACCGGCGGTAGCGCCACGCAGGGCGTGGCGCTACGGGGTGTGCGGCAAGGCCGCCTGCAGGCCGCGCGCCTGGATGGCCTGGAGCACGGCTTCGATGATCGCGAGGTTGTGGCCGTGGGCGGCGCCTTCGTGCAGCAGGATGATCGCGCCCGGGCGCAGATCCGCCACGATGCGGTCGATGACCTGCTGCGGCTGGCAGTTCACACCGTCGAAACCGCGCGCGCTCCAGCCGACCCGGGTCAGGTTCCAGCGCTTCAGCGCCGGGGCGACGAACGGGTTGGTCATGCCCACTACCGAGCGGTACCAGCGTGGCGGGGTGCCGGCGATGTCGGCCAGGGCCTGCTGGCAACGGGCGATCTCGTCGGCCATGGTCGACGGGCCCAGCCGCCAGAAGCGGGTCTGCGGGTGGGTGTTGCTGTGGTTGCCCAGGTCGTGGCCGCGCGCCAGCACCTGCCGCACGAGGTCGGGACGGGCGGCGGCGCGCTCGCCGACCATGAAGAACGTGGCCCTGGCCTGGTAGCGGTCAAGCAGGTCCAGCACCGCGGGGGTTTCGGCCGAGGGACCGTCGTCGAGGGTCAGCCAGACCTGTCCGGCCGGGTCCGGCAGCCGGCTCAGTACCGGCGCGTAGAAGCGGCTGTTGGGCAGGAACACCGGCACCAGGAACAGGGCGTGCGAGGCCACCATCAGTGGCAGGCCGACGGACCAGCCCAACTGCCACCAGACCAGCGCAACGGCCAGCTGGGAGAGCGCCAGCCAGGGCAGCCAGCGCCACGGGCGGCGGGGAATGCGATGCAACGTTTCTGGAACGGTCATGCCCCATGATGCCATGCCGCGTAGAATGGACGGCTCGAATACCCCCGGACCCTGACCATCATGTCCCTTGATCCCGCCCTGCGTTCGCGCATCGAATCCATCCTCACCGCCGACCGTGTCGTGCTGTTCATGAAGGGCCAGCCGACCATGCCGCAGTGCGGGTTCTCGGCCAAGGCCGTGGGCGCGCTGCAGGACCTGGGCGTGGAGTTCGCCCACGTCAACGTGCTGGCCGACCCGGAGATCCGCGAGGGCATCAAGGCCTACGGTGACTGGCCGACCATCCCGCAGCTGTACATCGACGGCGAGCTGGTCGGCGGCAGCGACATCATCCTGCAGATGGCCGGCAGTGGTGAGCTGAGCAGCGTGCTGGGCCTGGCCGCGCCGGACCGCACCCCGCCGCGCATCACGGTGACCCCGGCCGCGGTGGAGATGCTGCGCGGTGCGCTGGCCGACGCCCCCGGCGCCGCGCTGCAGCTGGGCATCGACGCGCAGTTCCAGCCGAACTTCCAGCTGGCCCCGCACGACGACAACGCCATTGCCGCTGAATCCAACGGCCTGCGCGTGCAGTTCGACCTGGCCAGCGCGCGCCGCGCCGAGGGCATCACCATCGACTGGGTGGACGACATCCGCGGCAAGGGCCTGGCCATCGACAACCCGAACGCGCCAAAGGCCGTGCAGGAACTGGCTGTTCGCGACGCTGACGACCAGCGCCGCGCCGGCACCGTGACCATCGTGGACGTGCGCCCGGCGGACGAGCGTGCGATTGCTGCGATCAACGCCCCGTTCGAAACCTTCGACGGCGACAACCGCGCCCGCCTGGAAGCCCTGCCCAAGGACACCCCGCTGGCGTTCCTGTGCCACCACGGTGGCCGCAGCGCGCAGGCGGCCGAGCAGTTCCGCGCACTGGGTTTCAGCAAGGTCTACAACATCACCGGCGGCATCGATGCCTGGTCGGACGCGGTGGACAACAGCGTGCCGAAGTATTGATCACGCGCAACACCGACGCGTGTCACGCTTCAAGAAAAACGCCGGCAATGCCGGCGTTTTTTGTCTACCCCGCGAAGCCACCCTCGGCGAGGTAATCCAGTTCCTCCGGCGTCGGCATGCGGCCCAGTACCGCGTTGCGGTGCGGGAAGCGTCCGAAGCGGCGGATGATGTCACGGTGCAGTTCGGCGTACTGCAGGTATTCCTTGTCGCCCAGCACATCGAACATCGCCACCGAGCGCTCCTGGTCCTGCGGGTCTTCGGAATGCTCGAACGGCAGGTAGATGAACGCGCGCAGCTTGGGGACCAGCTGCAGGTCCAGGCCCTCTTCCACCGCGCGCATGGCGTAGTGGCGCGCCAGCCCGTCGGTGGCGTAGGAATGGGCGGTGTCGCGGAAGCAGTTGCGGGGAAACTGGTCGAGCAGGATCATCAACGCCAGCGCGCCATCGGCGCTCTCCAGCCAATGCTCGCGCGCGCGCCGTGCAGCGGCGAAGTGTTCGTCGAGGAATGCCTCGTGGAAACGCGCATCGAACGCGTCATCGCGCGTGAACCACTTCTGCGGTCCCGCGTCGCGCCAGAATTCCACTACGTTTGCCGCCACGTCCATTCATTACCCCTGCGGGCGGCGCGCCGTCCAGGCGCCCACCCAAGCCAATGCCATCACTCGTCAAAGCGCAGGTGGCGGACCGACTTGCCGTTGCGCCGTATAAGCTTAAGCGCCTCGATACCGATCTGGATATGGTTTTCGACGAACTGGGAGCTGACCTTGGCGTCGGAGGCCTCGGTCTTGACCCCATCGGGAACCATCGGCTGATCGGACACCAGCAGCAGCGCCCCGATCGGGATGTGGTTGGCAAAGCCGGCCGCGAACAGGGTGGCCGTTTCCATGTCGATGGCCATGCAACGCATCAGCCGCAACCGCTCCTTGAATGCCTCGTCGTGCTCCCAGACCCGCCGGTTGGTGGTGTAGACGGTGCCGGTCCAGTAGTCGTGGCCGAGGTCGCGGATGGTGGTGGACACCGCGCGCTGCAGGGCGAAGGCCGGCAGCGCCGGCACTTCCGGCGGCAGGTAGTCGCTGGAGGTTCCCTCGCCGCGGATCGCCGCGATCGGCAGGATCAGGTCGCCCAGCTGGTTCTTGCGCTTGAGTCCGCCGCACTTGCCCAGGAACAGCACCGCCTTGGGCATCACCGCCGAGAGCAGGTCCATGACGATGGCCGCGTTGGGGCTGCCCATGCCGAAGTTGATCAGGGTGATGCCGTCGCTGGTGACGCTGGCCATCGGCCGGTCCAACCCCTGCACCGGTGCCCCGGTGAGGTGCGAAAACAGGTGCAGATAGCCGCCGAAGTTGGTCAGCAGCACGTGCGGACCGAACTGGTCCAGCGGCACGCCGGTGTAACGCGGCAGCCAGTTTTCAACGATTTCCTGTTTGCTTTTCATTTTTGGTTCCGTTGCCAAGAGCAGCCGAACAACAGTCGGCTCTACCGGTCGGCGCCGCCCTATTTTCATGCGCTTGGATGGATAAGCAAGCGGGGCGGGGCCGCACCGTGCGTTTGGTCACTTGGCAAGGCCGGGCGCAGCCGTTAGCGTCGCGGGAGTATTTCACGCCGCATCGGGGACCACATGCGTACACGATTGACCGCCGGGCTGGGCCTGGCGCTGTTCACCCTGGCTGCGCCTTCGGCACCGGCAGCATCGCGCTTCACCCAGGATCCCTACCCCAGCACCTACGCGCCGATTGCCTCGGCCCCGGTGCTGATCCGCAATGCCACCGTGCTGACCGGCACCGGGGCCCGCCTGGAGCGCACCGACCTGCTGCTGCGCGAGGGTCGCATAGCGGCGCTGGGCACCGCGCTGCAGGCACCGGCCGATGCGGTCCAGGTGGATGGCAGTGGTAAATGGGTCACTCCGGGCATCATCGATGTGCACTCGCACCTGGGCGTGTACCCCAGCCCCAGCGTGGGCGCGCATGCCGACGGCAATGAAATGACCGCACCGGTCACCGCCAACGTCTGGGCCGAACATTCGGTGTGGCCGCAGGACCCGGGCTTTGCCGCCGCGCTGGCCGGCGGCGTGACCTCGCTGCAGATCCTGCCCGGCTCGGCCAACCTGGTCGGCGGCCGTGGGGTGACCTTGAAGAACATTCCGGCCACTACCTACCAGGCGATGAAATTCCCCGGTGCGCCATGGGGCATGAAGATGGCCTGCGGCGAGAACCCCAAGCGCGTGTACGGCACCGGCAAGGGCGTGGCCCCGCAGACCCGCATGGGCAGCGTGGCCGGCTACCGCGCTGCGTTCATCGATGCCAGCGAGTACCTGGCCAAGAACGCGCCGAAGAAGGTCAGGAAGAAGCGCTGGTTCGGTGGCAGCGACAAGGGCGACAGCGCCGGCGACAGCGGCGGCAAGCGCGACCTGAAACTGGACACGCTGGCCGGGGTGATCGACGGCGACATCCGCGTGCACATCCACTGCTACCGCGCCGATGAAATGGCCACCATGCTGGACCTGGCCAAGGAATTCGGCTTCAAGGTCGCCGCGTTCCATCACGGCGCCGAGGCCTACAAGCTGGCCGACCGGCTGGCCGCCGAGGGCGTCTGCGGCGCGCTCTGGGCCGACTGGTGGGGCTTCAAGATGGAGGCCTTCGACGGCATCCCCGAAAACATCGCACTGGTCGACCGCCCGGCCAACAGCTGCGCGATCGTGCACTCCGATTCGCCCGAGGGCATCCAGCGGCTCAACCAGGAAGCGGCCAAGGTGATCGCCAACGCGCGCCGTGCCGGCATGCAGATCGCGCCCGAGCGGGCGATCGGCTGGCTGACGCTCAACCCGGCCCGGTCGATGGGCATCGAACAGCAGACCGGCAGCCTCGAGGTCGGCAAGATGGGCGACGTGGTGGTCTGGAACGGCAGTCCCTTCAGTTCCTACGCGCTGGCCGAGAAGGTCTATATCGACGGCCATCAGGTCTACGACCGGCAGGACGCACGCAGGCAGCCGCTGTCGGACTTCATGCTCGGCCAGGAGGCACGCCCATGAGCGCGCGTTCGCGGATGTCCCTGCTGGTGCTGGCACTGCTGGCGGCTTCACCGGCCAGCTGGGCGCAGGACCTGCTGGTGCGCAATGCCACGGTGCACACCGCCAGCGCGCGCGGCAGCCTGGAGCACGCCGACGTGCTGGTGCAGGGCGGCGTGATCCGTGCGGTCGGCCCCGGACTGGCCGCGCCGGTGGGGGCGACGGTGGTCGAGGCCAACGGCAGGCCGTTGACCCCGGCCTTGTTCGGCGGGATCACCGACATCGGCATCGAGGAGGTCTCCGGTGAGGCGACCACGGTGGACAGCACGCTGAAGCTGGACGACCAGCCGCTGCGCCCGGAGTTCGACGTCACCCTGGCCTACAACCCGGCGTCGGTGCTGATCCCGGTGGCGCGGCTGGACGGGATCGGCTTCACCGCGCTGGGCGCCAACAGCGGCGGCGGGTTCGTCGCCGGCCAGGGCGGGGTGATGCGGCTGGATGGCAGCGCCGATCCGATCGGCCCGTTGTCGCTCTACCTGCGGCTGGGTTCGGCTGCAGCCGAACTCACCGGCAACTCGCGCGCGGCGCAGTGGATGCTGCTGGAGCAGATGGTGAGCGAAGCGCGCGGCCGGGTACCGGTCGACTCGCCGCACGCCCTGCTGACCCCGGCCGGGCGCGCCACGCTGGCGCGCTACCTGGCCGGCCAGGGCCGGCTGGTGGTGGAGGTGGACCGCGCCGCCGACATCCGTCAGCTGGTGCGCTGGGCCACCCGGGAAAAGCTGAAGGTGGCCGTTGCCGGCGGGGCTGAAGCGTGGCGGGTCGCGCCGCTGCTGGCACAGGCCGGGGTACCGGTGTTCGTCGATGCATTGGGCAACCTGCCGGCCAGCTTCGACCAGCTGGGGGCCACCCTGGAGAATGCCGCGCGCCTGCATGCCGCCGGCGTGGCGGTCAGCTTCACCCAGCGCGACGACCCGTCGCACAACGCACGCAAGATGCGCCAGCTGGCCGGCAATGCGGTGGCCAACGGCCTGCCCTGGCAGGATGGCCTGGCCGGGCTGACCCGGGTGCCGGCACAGGCGCTGGGCGTGGGCGACCGGCTGGGCAGCATCGAACCGGGCAAGCTGGCCGACCTGGTGCTGTGGGAAGGCGATCCGCTGGACGTGGGCCACTACGCCGAGCAGGTCTGGCTGGGCGGGCGCGCGGTGCCGATGCGTTCGCGCCAGACCGAGCTGCGCGACCGCTACGCCGCCCCGGCCGGCAGCGAACCGCGCGCATATTCGCACTGAGGACCCTTCCATGAGCCTGCGCTGGTACTTCGATTTCGTCTCGCCGTTCGCCTACCTGCACTGGCAACAGCTGAAAACGCTGCCGCAGTTCGACCGGATCACCCCGGTGCCGATCGCCTTGGGCGCAGTGCTGCACCACATGGGCAACCTGGGCCCGGCCGAGATCCCGGCCAAGCGCCGCTTCACCTACCGGCAGGTGCTGTGGCAGGCGCAGCAGCAGGCCACGCCGCTGCGCTTCCCGCCCGGCCACCCGTTCAACCCGCTGGCGGCGCTGCGCCTGTGCCTGGCGGCGGACGCCACCCCGGCGGCGGTGGACATCCTGTTCAACTGGATCTGGCGCGACGGCCGCGCCGGCGACACCCCTGCGGCGCTGGCGCTGCCCGGTGCGATGCTCGATGTGGCCGACGTTGCCGCGGCGGTGGCAGCGCCGTCGGTGAAGGAGCAGCTGCGCCAGAACACCGAGGCCGCCATCGCGGCCGGGGTGTTCGGGGTACCCACCCTGTCCATCGGCGGCGAGCTGTTCTGGGGCAACGACAGCCATGCGCTGATGGCGGCGGTGCTGGCCGACCCGGGCCTGTTGCGGCAGCCAGAGTGGGAACGGGTGCTGGCCCTGCCGGTAGCGGTGGAGCGCAGCCGGCCAAGCTGACCGGCGTGGTCAGGTAAGTCGGCGCGTTTTGGGATAGCTTTCACATTTTCGAACACACACCCTGCCTGGAGGGGGCAAACAGGATGCGCATCGGAATCGTGGTCGACTCTGCCTGTGATCTACCGCAGGACTTCATCCAGCAGCACAACATCGTGCTGCTGCCCATCACCGTCCGGATTGGCGAGGCCGTGCTGGCCGACCACCGCGACGAACAGGCCACCTTGAGCTTCCTGCACGCCCACGTCGCCGAACACGGCGCCGAGGCCGAAACCATTCCCTTCAGCGTGGCGCAGATCCGCGATCTGTTCCTGGGCAAGCTGGTGATCGACTACGACCATGTGTTCTGCATGACGATCACCAAGACCCGCAGCCCGATCCACGAGAACGCGATGCAGGCCAGCTTCGCGATCCTCAACGACTACAAGCCGGTGCGCCAGGCGGCCGGCCACAACTCGCCCTTCGCGCTGCGCGTGCTGGATACGCAGAACCTGTTTGCCGCCCAGGGCGTGACCGCGGTGGAAGCGGTACGGCTGCGCGACAGCGGCGCCGGCGTGCAGCAGATCCGCGAGCGGCTGGAAGAACTGGCGCTCAACGTGCACGGCTACATGGTCACCCGCGACCTGTACTACATGCGCGCCCGCGCACGCCACAAGGGCGACCGCAGCGTGGGCCTGATCAGCGCCGCGCTGGGCAGTGCGCTGGACATCAAGCCGGTGCTGCACGGTTACCGCGGCACCACCGGTCCGGTGGCGAAGATCAAGGGCTTCGACAACGCGGTGCAGAAGCTGTTCGACTTCGTGGGCCAGCGCGTCCGGGCCGGGTTGCTGACCCCGACCGTGTGCGTGAGCTACGGCGGCGAACTGGCCGACCTGCAGGCGCTGCCCGGCTACGCCAGCCTGCGCGAAACCTGCAAGGCGCACGGGGTGGACGTGTACGAGTCGGTGATGAGCCTGACCGGCATGGTCAATGTCGGCAAGGGCGCGGTGACCATCGGTTTCGCCGACGGCCCGCACACGTTTACCGCCTGAGTGATCCGGCCGGTTCGTGCACGCCGATTGCACCCGGCGTCTGCGAACCTTGCCGCACTCGATGGAGACCACCATGACCCAGTACAGCATCAGCCTGCCGGATCCGGCCAAGGCCCGCGGCAACGATTCCGACCTGTCCTTCCATTCGCAGAGCGCCGGCGGCTTCGCCGAAGAACTGCAGGATGCCCTGCGCAGCACCACGTTGTTCGAGCGCTGGCGCGCCAAACAGCCTGATCCTGATGCGGTGGAGCTGCAGTGGGGGGCCACCGATCCCGGTGCCTCCGTGACCGGCGAGCAGAAAGACCTGCGGATCAACCTCCTCGTCTCGACCACGATCGACAGCGACGTGTTCAAGCAGCGGATGCGCCTGCTCGCCGGCAATCATTGGGAACTGCGCGACGTGCAATGAACGCCGCGCCCTGACGGTCAGCTTCCCGTCAGGGATTTCACGGGGCCCGTGCAGCGCGCTCCGGCATCGTGGGCGTGAATCCGCCCTGGAGTACCCGATGCCGCTGCGCCTGCCTGCCACTGCTTCCCTGCTCGCCCTTGCCCTGGCCGCTGCCGCCCCTGCGCTGGCGCAGGCCCCGGCCTCGCTGCCCGCCCCCATCGCTGAGGACGGCGTCGTGGCCACCGGCCCGCGCTCGGACCTGCATGCGCAGGTACTGCTGGACCGCGCGCACTTTTCGCCGGGCCAGATCGATGGGCTGCCCGGTTCCAACCAGAAGCGTGCGGTGGCCGGTTTCCAGGCTGCACGCGGCCTGAAGGTCACCGGTGAGCTGGACGATGCCACGTGGCAGGCCCTGCAGCCGGACAGCGCGCCGCCACTGGCGAGTTACACGCTCACTGCCGAGGACGTTGCCGGCCCGTTCCAGCCCATTCCGAAGAAGCCCGCAGATCAGGCCAAGCTGTCGGCGATGGGCTTCACGTCGGTGGGTGAGGCGCTCGGCGAGCGCTTTCATGCCGATCCCAAACTGTTGCAGGCGCTGAATCCCGGCGTGGATCTAGGCAAGGCCGGCGGCAAGATCCAGGTGCCGAACATTGCACCAGCCGCCCTGCCCAAGGCGGCCAAGCTGGTGATCGACAAGTCCGACTCCACGCTGCGGCTGTACGATGCAGCGGGCAAGGTGTACGCGCAGGTGCCGGTGTCGTCGGGCAGCCAGCACGATCCGCTGCCGATCGGCAAGTGGAAGATCCTGGGGGTCTCGCGCAATCCGCCGTTCCACTACAACCCGAAGCTGTTCTGGGACGCCAAGGCGGGCGACCGCAAGGCCACGCTGCCGCCGGGCCCCAACAACCCGGTCGGACCGGTCTGGATCGACATCTCCAAGCCGCATTACGGCCTGCACGGCACGCCCGAGCCGGGCCATGTGGGCAAGACCGAATCGCACGGCTGCGTGCGGATGACCAACTGGGACGCGCTGCAGGTGGCCGACGCGGTGGATGCGTCGGTGCCGGTGGTGATGCAGGAGTAAGCAACCATGGTGATGCGACTGCTGGCGTTGGGCGTGGTGGTGGGCGTGGCCGGCTGGTGGTTGCTGGCGTCGGAGAGTGGTGTTTCGGCGTCGGCCGGGGGCCAACCGGTCGCGGAGAGCAGCCAGGCACGGCCTGGCGCTACGCGGGAGGTCGTTCTGCCTGCGCAGGGCAGCCAGGCGCTGGAGGTCGTTGCGCCCGCGCAGAGCCGCCAGGCAGGGCCTGACGCTACCGGGGGTGCCTCGGGGCTGTTGTTGCCGGTGCAGGGGATCACGGCCGCGCAGCTGCAGGATACGTTTACCGACGCGCGCAGCGAGGGGCGGGTGCACGATGCCATCGATATCCTCGCGCCTGAAGGCACGCCGGTACTGGCGGTGGCCGATGGCACCGTGGAAAAACTGTTCGACAGCGAGCGCGGCGGGCTGACCGTGTACCAGTTCGAACCCGGCGGCACGTACTGTTACTACTATGCCCACCTGCAGCGCTACGCCGATGGGCTGGCCGAGAAGAAGGCGGTCAAGCGGGGCGAGGTGATCGGCTATGTCGGCCACACCGGCAACGCCAGCCCGGACGCACCGCACCTGCACTTCGAGATCCACCGGCTGGGCCCGGAAAAGCAGTGGTGGAAGGGCGAGTCGCTGAACCCCTACCCGGTCCTGCGCGGCGAGCAGGCCCTGCCCCGAGACGCGCCCGCCCCGGGGTGGCTGAACCGGGATGGGCCGGGCAATTGGCCCGGCCGCCGCGAAGGTGCGAGAATCGCCGGCCCTCCCTTTCCGGCTGGCGCACTGGCGCCGCCCTCCTGACCGAGACTACGTGAAGACCCCCGAAAGCCTGCAGGCGCTGATCGAAGACGGCGTCATCGATGAGGTGCTGCGCCCGCTCAAGAGCGGCAAGGAAGCGGCCGTGTATGTCGTGCGCAGCGGCGACGATGTGCGCTGCGCCAAGGTCTACAAGGACATGGCCCAGCGCAGCTTCCAGCAGCGCGTGCAGTACCAGGAAGGGCGCAAGGTGCGCGGCAGCCGCGAGGCCCGCGCCGTGGGCAAGGCCAGCAAGTACGGGCGGAAGCAGCAGGAAACGGCCTGGAAGAACACCGAGGTGGACGCGCTGTACCAGCTGCGCGACGCTGGCGTGCGCGTGCCCGAACCGCATGGCTACTTCCATGGCGTGCTGGTGATGGAACTGGTGACCGATGCGGAAGGATTCTCGGCCGCGCGTCTGGGCGAGGTCGAGCTGGAGCCCGACCAGGCCCGTGAGTTCCACGCGATCCTGGTGCGCCAGGTGGTGCTGATGCTGTGCTGTGGGCTGATCCACGGCGATCTGTCGCCGTACAACGTCCTGGTGGGGCCGGACGGCCCGGTGGTGATCGATTTCCCCCAGGTGGTGAGCGCCGGTGGCAACAACGCCGCGCGCAGCATGCTGCTGCGCGATGTGAACAACCTCACCGCCTATCTTGGGCGGTCGGCGCCGGAGCTGCTGGATACCTGGTACGGCGAGGAGATGTGGGCGCTGTTCGAGGCCGGTGAGCTGCTGCCGGACAGTCCGCTGACCGGCACCTTCGTGCATGACGAATCGACCATCGACCTGGACAGCGTGCGCCACGCGATCAACGACGCGCGCGAGGAAGCGCTGATCCGCCAGCAGGGTCGAGAAGCGGCGGAACAAGACGACGATTGACGGGGGCAAGCGTCGCCACGCGATCAGGCGTGCAGCGCCTTGGCGTGATGCGCGATGTGCTCGCCGATGAAACTGCTGATGAAGTAGTAGCTGTGGTCATACCCCGGCTGCAGTCGCAGCTGCAACGGGTGCCCCGCCGCCGTGCACGCGGCCTGCAGCCACTGCGGCTGCAGCTGGCTGTCCAGGAACTCGTCGCCGCCGCCCTGGTCGACCAGCAAGGGCAGCTTTTCCGTTGCGGTGGCCACCAGTTCGCTGGCATCCCACTGCGCCCAGCCGGCGCGGTCTTCGCCCAGGTAGGCCGAGAACGCCTTCTGCCCCCACGGCACCCGGGTCGGGGCGACGATCGGCGAGAACGCCGAGACGCTGCGGTAGCGGCCCGGATTGCGCAGCGCGATCACCAGCGCGCCATGCCCGCCCATCGAGTGGCCGCTGATGCTGCGTGCACCGGTTGCCGGCAGGTGCGCTTCCACCAACGCCGGCAACTCTTCCACGATGTAGTCGTACATCCGGTAATGCGGTGCCCACGGCTGCTCGGTGGCGTTGAGGTAGAACCCCGCGCCCTTGCCCAGGTCGTACCCTTCCGCATCGGCGACGTCGTCGCCGCGCGGGCTGGTGTCCGGCGCGACCAGGATCACCCCGTGCTCGGCCGCATACCGCTGCGCACCGGCCTTGGTGATGAAGTTCTGCTCGGTGCAGGTCAGCCCGCTCAACCAGTACAGCACCGGCAGTTTCTGCGTGGCGGCCTGTGGCGGCAGGTACACGGCCACCTTCATGTCGCAGCCCAGCACCTCCGACCGGTGCTGGTACACGTCCTGCCAGCCACCGAAGGCGGCGCGATGTTCAATGCGTTCCATGGGCGGGCTCCGCGGCGATCAGTAGTGGACGACCGAACGGATCGACTTGCCTTCGTGCATGAGGTCGAAGGCGTCGTTGATCTGCTCCAGTTCCATGGTGTGGGTAACGAAAGGCGCCAGTTCGATGTCGCCCTTCATTGCATCTTCGACCATGCCCGGCAGCTGGCTGCGCCCCTTCACCCCGCCGAACGCGGTGCCCTTCCAGGAACGCCCGGTCACCAGCTGGAACGGGCGGGTGGAGATCTCCTGGCCCGACCCGGCCACGCCGATGATCACCGACTGGCCCCAGCCGCGGTGCGCGCATTCCAGCGCAGCACGCATGACATTGACGTTGCCGATGCATTCGAAGGTGTGATCCACGCCCCAGGTGGTCTGTTCAACGATGACCTGCTGGATCGGCTTGTCGAAGTCCTTGGGGTTGATGCAGTCGGTGGCACCGAACTGCTTGGCCAACTCGAACTTGGACGGGTTGGTGTCGATGGCGAAGATGCGGCCGGCCTTGGCCTGGCGCGCGCCCTGGATCACCGCCAGGCCGATGCCGCCCAGCCCGAACACGGCAACCGAATCGCCTTCCTGCACCTTGGCGGTGTTGTGCACCGCGCCGATGCCGGTGGTCACGCCGCAGCCCAGCAGGCACACGTGTTCCGGGTTGGCCTCCGGATTGATCTTCGCCAGCGAGACTTCGGCCACCACGGTGTACTCGCTGAAGGTCGAGCAGCCCATGTAGTGGTAGATCGGCTGGCCGTTGTAGCTGAAGCGGGTGGTGCCATCGGGCATCACGCCCTTGCCCTGGGTGGCGCGCACGGCCACGCACAGGTTGGTCTTGCCGCTCGTGCAGAACAGGCATTCGCCGCATTCGGCCGTGTACAGCGGAATGACATGGTCGCCCGGCTTCACGCTGGTCACGCCCTCGCCCACTTCCACCACGATGCCGGCGCCTTCATGGCCCAGCACCGCCGGGAACAGGCCTTCCGGATCGTCGCCGGACAGGGTGAAGGCATCGGTGTGGCAGACCCCGGTGTGGGTGATGCGCACCAGCACTTCGCCCTTCTGCGGCGGGGCGACGTCGATCTCGACGATCTTCAGCGGTTCGCCAGCGGCGAAGGCAACGGCAGCACGGGATTTCATGGGGAGGACTCCAGGACAGATGACAGGACGGGACAGCGCGCGGCAGGACGCGCGCTTACTTCAGGTAGGAACGGATCAGCGCGCTCATGTCGCGCACGCGCTCGGCACGCTGCGCATCGGACTGCGCCGGCTGGCCGAATGCTTCGCGCAGGTGGGCTTCCATCACTTCGGACATCAGCCCGTTGACGGCGCCCCGGATCGCCGCGATCTGCTGCAGCACCGGACCGCATTCGGCGCCGGCCTCCAGCGCGCGGTCCAGCGCATCGCACTGACCGCGGATGCGGCGCACGCGGGCCAGGACCTTCTTTTTTTCTTCCGGGGAGTGCGGCACGGCGTCGGCGACCAGGGAACTATACTGGGGGATAGTATACATGACCGAACGGCGCTGCTGCACGACGCCATCACAGCGCTCCATGGATGCTCTTTCCACCCCCACCCCCAGCCGGACCGACGATGCCCGACGCCCGCTCTTTCGTTGTCCGCTCCTTCGAAGCCAACTACGCCGCCTCCGGCAGTGTCGAGCGCATCCTGTCGCTGACCGTGGACTGCAACTGCGGCACGACCTCCTCGTGCGGCTCCAGCCAGCTGATCCACCTGCCCGGTGGCGCGCTGTTCCGCTGCGAACAGTGTGGCTCGCACCAGGCGATCAGCCATGCGCGACTGGATGCCAGCGCCACGCCGTCACCCATGCTCGGCGACACCGCCTCCAACCGCAGCGCCCCGCTGGTCACCATCCGCTTCTGAGCCGCTGCCTGCACGTTGCAGGCACGGCCCTCCACCGATGATGGCGTAACTCCCCACTGCAGTGCCCCGCACCATGGCCAAGCCGTCCGGCTCCCGTCTTGTTGTCTACGCCGCCCTGGTCGGCAACCTGTGCATCGCCATCGCCAAGTTCGTCGCCGCCGGAGTGTCCGGCAGTTCGGCCATGCTGAGCGAAGGCGTGCACTCGCTGGTGGATACCACCAACGAACTGCTGCTGCTGTACGGCCTGCACCGCGCCGACAAGAAACCCGACACCGTGCACCCGTTCGGGTATGGCCGTGAGCTGTACTTCTGGAGCTTCATCGTCGCCCTGCTGGTGTTCGCCGCCGGCGCGGGCGTCTCGGCCTACGAAGGCATCCAGCACATCCGCACCCCCGAACCGGCCACCAACCACGCGTTGAGCTACGCCGTGCTGGGCATCTCGTTCCTGTTCGAGGGCGGCTCATGGTGGGTGGCGCTGCGCGAGTTCCGCGCCACCAAGGGAACGATGGGCTATTTCGAAGCGTTCCGGCGCAGCAAGGACCCGGCCACCTTCACCGTGCTGCTGGAAGACAGCGCCGCCTTGCTGGGGCTGGCGTTCGCCGCGCTCGGCCTGGCCGCCGCGCAGTGGCTGGACATGCCCGTACTGGATGGCGTGGCCTCGCTGTGCATCGCCGGCGTGCTGGCCCTCACCGCCTTCCTGCTGGCGCGCGAAACCAAGGGCCTGCTGGTCGGCGAGCCGGCCCACCCCAGCGTCGCCCGGCGGATCATGGCCGTGGCCGACACCGATGCCGACCTGCGCAAGGCCAACGGCGTGACCACCATGCAGATGGGGCCGGACCAGGTCGTGGCGATGCTGAGCGCCGAATTCGAGGATGATCGCACCACCCCGCAGATCGAGGCCTGCATCACCCGCATCGAACAGGCGGTCAAGGCCGAATACCCCGAGCTGGTCGCACTGTTCGTGAAGCCACAGACCCCGGAAGTATTCCGCGCGCGGCGCGCGGCCCTGGGCGACCCGGGATGAAGGCTTCAGCTGCCCGCCCATGGCAGGCCACGGCGTGTTCATGGCCTCCACGGCCGATCGGCTACTCTACCCGGCCCCTGCCTGCCCATCGCCCGCGAGATCCCCTTGAACGTGACCGACCCTGCCGACGGACACAGCCGACGCGATACCGAGCGCGTGAAGATGGCGCTGGCGGCGGGCGCCATCGTCGGGACGTGGTTCTGGGACGTGCCCAACGACCGGCTGACCGTGGACGAGGCCTTGACCCATGCCTTCGGCCTGGAGCCCGGCGCCGCACATCGCGAGCTGCGACTGGAACAGGTACTGCTGGGCGTGCATCCGGACGACCATGCCGATCTGGTGGTGGCGATCAACGACGCCATGGCCCGTGGCGGTCGCTACGCGCACCAGTACCGCGCGCGTAACGCGCAGGGCCAGTACCGCTGGCTGGAGGCGATCGGCCGGGTCGACCTGGACACGGCCGGACGACCGCAAGGGTTCCAGGGCGTGCTGATCGACATCGATGACCGCCGCCAGCTCGAAGCGCAGCGCGACCAGGCCCAGTCCCTGTTGCGCTCGTTCGTGGAGGCCGCGCCCGGCGTGGTGTATGCCAAGGACCGCCAGGGCCGGTTGCTGATCGGCAACCATGGCACCACCGAGCTGATCGGCCTGCCACCGGAGCAGTACGTTGGCCGTACCGATGCCGAACTGCTCAATGACCCGGCGCAGGCGGCTGCGGTGATGGCCGTGGACGAACGCATCATGGCCAGCGGCCGGGCCGAGCAGCTGGAGGAGTCGATCAGCTTCCCGGATGGGCGCCGGGCCCACTGGCTGTCGACCAAGGCGCCGCTGCGCGACGCCGACGGCAGCATCGTCGGCCTGATCGGCACCTCGCTGGACATCACCGAGCGCAAGGCCGCCGAAGCCCGCCACCAGGAGATTGAAGAGCGTTACCGGCTGGCCGCGCGCGCCACCAATGACGCGATCTGGGATTGGCGCATGGATGACGGCCACGTCATCTGGAACGAAGCCCTGGCCACGCTGTTCGGGCACACCCTGATGGAATCCGACGCGCAGTGGTGGTTGGACCACATCCACCCCGAGGACCGCGCGCGCATTGATCACGACATCCACCAGGTGATCGAGGGCGACGGCACCGCCTGGTATGGCGAATACCGCTTCCGACGCGCCGACGGCAGCTACGCCCAGGTCCTGGACCGTGGCGCGGTGCTGCGCGGACCGGGCGGCGAGCCGCTGCGCATGATCGGCGCGATGCTGGACCTGACCGCGCGCAAGAGCGCGGAAGCGGCGCTGGCCGAAAGCGAAGAACGCCTGCGCTTTGCCACCGATGCCGGCGACATGGGCTTCTGGGACGTGGACCTGGTCAATGACGTCCTGATCTGGCCGCCGCGCACCAAGGCGATGTTCGGCATTTCGCCGGAGGTGCCGGTCAGCCTGCGCGATTTCTACGACGGATTGCATCCTGCCGACCGCGAGGCGGTGCATGCGGCCTTCAGCGCCGCGGCCGATCCGGCCCAGCGCGCGTTGTACGACGTGGAGTACCGCACCATCGGCAAGGAGGACGGCGTGGTGCGCTGGGTGGCGGCGAAGGGCCGAGGTCATTTCGAGGGCGAGCGCTGTCTGCGCGTGGTGGGGGTGGCGATCGAGGTCACCTCGCGCAAACTCGCCGAGGCCCGACTGCATGAACTCAACGAACAGCTTGAAAGCCGCGTGGCCGAAGAGGTCGCCGAACGTACCCGGGTCGAGGACGCGCTGCGCCAGAGCCAGAAGATGGAAGCGGTTGGCCAGCTTACCGGCGGCATCGCGCACGACTTCAACAACATGCTGGCGGCGGTGATCGGCCCGCTGGACCTGCTGTCGCTGCGGCTGGGCGAAAGCGACCCGCTGGTCACCCGCTACATCGACATGGCCATCGACGGTGCCAACCGCGCCGCGCAGCTGACCCAGCGGCTGCTGGCGTTTTCGCGGCAGCAGCCGCTGCAGCCGGTGCCGGTGGATGCCAACCGCCTGGTGGCCGGCATGGCCGACCTGTTCGCGCATTCGCTGGGCGGCAACATCCTCCTGGAAACCGCACTGGCGCCCGATCTGTGGCTCACCTTCGCCGATGCGAACCAGTTGGAGAACGTGATCCTCAACCTGGCGGTCAACGCGCGCGATGCGATGCCCGGTGGTGGCCGACTGAGCGTTGCCACGGCCAACTGCAGCATCGATGCGTCCAACCTGGAAGCGCACCCCGCCATCCCTCGCGGCGACTACATCCTGGTGACGGTGTCTGACAACGGTTCGGGCATGTCACCGGAGGTGATCGCCAAGGCGTTCGATCCGTTCTTCACTACCAAACAGGTCGGGCAAGGCACCGGCCTGGGACTGTCGCAGGTCTATGGTTTCGTCAAACAGTCGGCCGGACACGTGAAACTGTGTTCTGCCGTTGGCGAGGGCACGACGGTGAAGCTGTACCTGCCACGGCTTGCCGCCGACCGCGAGGTGGTCAGCGCACCTGGCGCCCCCCACCTGCAGGCGCCAGGCGGCCTGCGCGAACGGGTGCTGGTGGTCGAGGATGAACCGGCCGTGCGGCAGTTCTCCGTCGACTCACTCACTGCGCTGGGCTACGACGTGCTGTCGGCCGAAGGCGCGGCGCCCGCACTTGCCTTGCTGGACGGACACCCGGACATCGCGCTGCTGTTCACCGATGTGGTCATGCCCGAGGTCAATGGCCGGCAGCTTGCCGACGAAGCCCTGCGTCGCCGGCCCGACCTCAAGGTGTTGTTCACCACCGGCTACAGCCGCAATGCGCTCGAGCGCGACGGGGTGATCGACCCGGGGGTGCAGGTGATCGGCAAGCCATTCAGCGTGCAGACGCTGGCCGCGCGGGTGCGGGCGGTGCTGGGCTGAGAGGGTGCCGCGCAGGGCGTGGTGCTACGGCCGGGACGATGCCAACGCGGCGGCAAGTTCCACGGACGGGTGCAGGCCGAAGGTGCGGTGGTACATGCCGGCGAAGCGGCCGGGATCCCAGACCCCGAACCGGGTGCAGATGGTGGTGACGGTGTCGCCGGGGCTGGCCTCGCGCAGCGCCTTGCGGATCACGTGCATGCGCTCAAGCATGTAGTACTGCTGCGGCCCCATCCCGAACACTTCATCGAACGCGCGGTTCAAGGATCGCTGCGAGGTGCCGGCGCTGAGGACCAGATCGCCGATGACCGCTTCGCCACGGATGCTCTTGTGGATATGGTCCAGGCTGCGCCGGATGATCTCATTGCGCGGCACGGGCGGGCGCCCGCGCGAACGCTGCACCGCTTCGGGGTTGGCCAGCACCATGCAGCGCAGCAGTGCGTGGATCAGCTGACCGCTGAAGGCCTTGCGCACGCTGGCTACCTGGAACAGCGCGGGATCGTCGCGGTCGATGGTCAGCGCGCGCGTGACCAGGGTGATGATCGCGGTGACTTCTTCCCGGCCGATGTTGACCGGAGTAATACGCGCGACATGGTCGTCGAACAACCCGGCCACCTCACGCGCGCGCTGCACCACCGCGACCGCATCCATGCTCAGCGCGATGAAGCGCGAGGATTTGCGTGAATAGCCGTGCACCTCGCTGCCGGGCGGATACCAGATGAACTGCTCATCGGAGGTTTCCTGGCCCTGCATGGCCGCATCGCTGCCGGGCAGCGAGATATAGGCAAGGTAGCGATCATGCTGGTTCAGGCCGTTGAACAGCACCGGCGCGCCATCGCTCCCCAGCATGGCGACCACGTCGCCGGCATCCAGCAGTTCCAGCGTCCACTCGCTCCTGCCGGGCCCGACCAGGCGCATGACGCCGTCCACGCCCGCAAGCGCGTCGGTGTAAGCCTCGAAATCGCTGAACCTCAGCAGCGGCATGGGGGTCGCCGTGAACGGAAGGAAGGTACTGCAGGTGCTGCTTGCCCGGCCGCGGCGATTCCCCCATCAAGGTCGCTGCCTGGCGCGCGTGGTGGCTAGTTGAAATTTTCCCGGATGGTGGTGACCCTGCCGTCGCGGAAGGTGATCTGGATGGTCTTGCGCGGCTGGTAGTACTCCCAGCGCTCACCGATGTTGCCGCCCTGGTCGCTTTCCAGCTGGACCACCCGGTCCGGCCGCCCTGCCACCTGGGTGACCTTGCCGGCGTCGTCGCCGGAGTTCACCAGGCCACGGTCAAAGCGTACGTTGTCCGCCGATGCCAGCCCGGCGAGCAGGCACAGCGCCAGCAGCATTGCGTTCCTCTTCATCATCGTGGTGCTCCCTGAGTGCCGGGACAGACACGTCCCGGGGCCGACTTTGCCACAACCCGGCCCCGGGCGACATTATCCCTGGGTCACACATCACCGCATTGGATCGGCCGGCACGCCCTCGTGCGTGATGCGAACCGGCAGCACGTGGCCCTGTTCATCGAAGTGCATGCGCTCGATGGCGGTGGCCCGGTGATCGCGCGCGGTGTCGCCCAGCGGACGTCGGTGGTAGACGATGTACCAGTTGTCGCTGCCCGGCGCGTGGATGACCGAGTGGTGCCCGGCACTGGTGGCGATGGCCGGGTCCTGTTGCAGGATCCGGCCGATCCGCTTGAACGGGCCGGTAGGCGCATCGGCGATGGCATAGGCCACCGAGTAATCCGGACCGCCCCAGCCGCCTTCGGACCACATGAAGTAATAACGGCCATCGCGCTTGAACATCAGCGGGCCTTCCACGTATTCCGGGGCCGGGGTGATTTCCTTGAACACGGTGCCGTCGGCCAGCGGCAGCACCCCGGTGAAATCATCCTTCAGGCGCACGATGTTGGCGTGCTTCCAGCCGCCGTACAGCATGTACCAGCTGCCATCGTCGTCCTTGAACACGAACTGGTCGATCGGCTGCGCGCCATTGTGGAACCCGCCCACCAGTGGCTTGCCGAGCAGGTCGCGGTAGGGCCCTTCGGGTTTGTCGGCCACGGCCACGCCGATCCCACCCAGCTCCTGGTCGTTCTTGATGTCGTTGGCGGAGAAGAAGAAATAGTAGCGACCGTCCTTCTCCACCACCGAAGGCGCCCACATCGCTTCGCGCGCCCAGGAAACCGCCTCGACCTTCAGGACGCCGGGATGCTTGGTCCAGGTCACCAGGTCGGGTGACGAGAACGCGTCGAAGCTGGTCTGCTCGGCGTACTCGCGCGAGCTGGTGGGGAAAATCCAGTACTGCTTGCCGAACACCGCCGCTTCCGGGTCGGCGTACCAGCCCGGCAGGATCGGATTGCCGGACATCGCCGGCGCCGTGTCCTGTGCCGCGCCGACTGCAGCGACACCGAATGAAACCGTTGTTGCCAGTACCGCGGCGATCATCGTGCTGCGAAGCGTCATGCCCTGCCCTCCCGAACCGGTAGATGAGGTTCGAGTTTAGATCGATTCAGCCCGAGATTTCCGTGCGCAGGCGTCGAAGAGCGGCATACGGGTCTCAGCTGGCGCCGTACTCGGCGATCTCGATCAGGTTGAGGTCCGGGTCGCGCAGGTAGATGGAGCGGATCGGCCCAACGGCGCCGGTCCGGGACACCGGCCCTTCCACGATCGGCACGCCCAGTGCGTGCAGCCGCTCGATCACCGCATCCAGCGGGACCGCAGCAATGAAGCACAGGTCCAGCGCGCCGGGCACCGGCAGGTGGGCCTTCGGTTCGAACTCGTGCCCCTTCACGTGCAGGTTGATCTTCTGGTTGCCGAACCGGAAGGCCTTGCGGCCTTCACCGAAGGTTTCCAGGTCCATGCCCAGTATCTCGACGTAGAAGGACGTGGCAGCAGCTTCATTGGTGGTGGTCAGGACCAAGTGGTCCAGGTGGTGGATCATGGCGACCTCCATTCGTACACACGGTGGTGCGACGATATCGCCGAAGGCCTGGCAAGGGTGTGCGGTGATCCACCGCAGGATGTGCAGGATCGGGCGCGGCGGAGCGGCACTGCTGCCTTGAGGAGGTCGCATGCAGTTTCTGGTCAACATCGATGTGGACAACCTGGATGACGCGCTCGCGTTCTATACGCGTGCGTTCGCGCTCCGTGTTGGCCGGCGGTTCGGGAAGGACGGCGTGGAGCTGCTGGGGGGCCCGGCGCCGATCTACCTGCTGTCCAAAGCCCCCGGCACCACGGCCACGCCCCAGGTGCGCGACCGCCGCGATTACCGCCGGCACTGGACGCCGGTGCATCTGGACTGGGTCGTGGACGATCTGGATGCCGCCCTGACGCGCGCGATTGCCGCGGGCGCGCGCGTGGAGCAGGCGCCGGCAACCCGTGTCTGGGGCCGGATCGCGCTGCTGGCCGACCCCTTCGGCCACGGCTTTTGTCTGCTGCAGTTCCTGGGTGGCGGCTATGACGAGATCATCAGCAGCTGAAGGCTGCCGCTCAGCGTGCCCTGAAGCGATAAATCACCGCGTCCGAACCCGGGCGCGCCAGGGACTGGCCGGCCACCGCCACGATCGGCAGCTCATAGGCGCCATTGCGCATCACCCCCTCATGCTGGAAACGCGCATGGAACTGCGCTTCCACGGACGGGACGTCGATGTCGTGGTAGCGCACCGGCACGCCGGCCGCCTGCAGGTCGGCTAGCATCCCCCGCGTGTAGCCGCAGCCATCGCGACCGTAGACATCCACCGCGGGGCCACGCACGGTGTGGGCCGGCGGCACCAGCGCCGACACCGGCAGTGTCGCCGCCTCGCGTGCCAGTTGCGCGCGCGAGGGGAAAAACGTGCGCTTGGCGTGCAGCAACCCGCCCGCCAGTCCCAGAATGATCAGCAGTACGATCGTGCGGTTCATCGACATCCGTGTCCCCGTGCAGTGGCGGCGACGCTACCACGCCACGCGCGCTGCGCTCAATCGTCGTCGCGCAGCATGTCCACGAACGCGCGCAAGGCCGAAGACATCTGCCGCTGGCGCGGGTAGTACAGCACCCAGCCAGCGAAGGGCTCGCTCCAGTCCTCCAGCACCGCCACCAGGCGGCCATCGTCCAGGTAGGGGCGCGCGGCGTCTTCAAGCACGTAGGCAAAGCCCAGGCCGTCCAGCACCGCCTGCAGGATGGTGTGCTGGTCGCCCAGCGTGAGCCGTCCCGGCACGTCGATGTCCAGGGTCTGCCCATCGCGTTCGAACTGCCATTTGTAAAGATGCCCGCTGGCGAAGCGGAAGCGCACGCACTCGTGCTCGACCAGCTCGCGCGGATGCCGCGGAACGCCGCGCCCGCGCAGATAGGCCGGTGACGCCACGATCAGGCCCCGCAACGACGGGCCCAGCGGCACCGCCACCATGTCTTCGGGCACGAACTCGTGCAGGCGGACCCCCGCGTCGTAGCCGTTGGCCACGATGTCCACCAGCCCATCGTCCTGCGCCACCTCCAGCCGCACGTCCGGGTGCGCGCGCAGGAAGTGGGCCAGGCGTGGGCCCAGCTGGGTATGCACCGCCGCGCGGGTGGCATTGATCCGCAGCAGCCCGGCCGGCGCCGCGCGGAAATGATTCATTTCTTCCAGCGCGTCATGCACCTGGCCCAGCGCCGGCTGCAGGCGATCCAGCAGGCGCTGCCCGGCTTCAGTGAGGGCCACGCTGCGGGTGGTGCGGTGGAACAGCCCCACCCCCAGCCGCTCTTCCAGCGCGCGGATCGCATAGCTCACCGCCGAGGTGGACAAGGCCAGCTCCGCCCCGGCGCGGCGGAAGCTGCGGTGGCGCGCGACCGCCGCGAACGCAGCCAGATGGGTAAGGTTGTCAGTGGCCATGATTGTGCAGTCTGCCTTGATGAATCATGCCGATATATTGACTGTATACGGCCGGGTCACGGGCGTATTGTAAAGCGCCTTTCCATAAAACCCAGGATATCCCCATGTCCCTCGCCCATGGCTATGCCGTGCACGACCAGACCGCGCCGCTGGTGCCGTTCTCGTTTGAACGCCGCGCGGTCGGTGCCGACGACGTCCGCATCCAGATCCTCTACAGCGGCATCTGCCACTCCGACCTGCATCAGGCCCGCGACGACTGGGGCGGCGCCCAGTTCCCGATGGTGCCGGGCCACGAAATCATCGGCCGGGTCACCGAAGTCGGCGCCAACGTCACCCGCTTCAAGGTCGGCGACTTCGCCGGCGTCGGCTGCATGGTCGACTCCTGCCGCCATTGCGACGCCTGCGACCACGACCTGGAGCAGTACTGCGAAAAGGGCCCGACCTACACCTACAACAGCACCGAGCGCGGCAGCGACCAGCTCACCTTCGGCGGCTACTCCGACCACATCGTGGTCGAACAGCGCTTCGTGGTGAAGGTGTCTGAAACGCTGGACCTCAAGGCCGCCGCGCCGCTGCTGTGCGCCGGCATCACCACCTACTCTCCCCTGCGCCACTGGAAGGTCGGCCCCGGCCAGAAGGTCGGCGTGATCGGCCTGGGTGGCCTCGGCCACATGGGCGTGAAGTTCGCCAAGGCGATGGGCGCCACCGTGGTGATGATCACCACCACCCCGGAAAAGGGTGCCGATGCCAAGCGCCTGGGCGCCGACGAAGTGCTGGTCTCGCGTGACCCGGCGCAGATGAAGGCCCACGCCAACAGCTTCGACTTCCTGCTCAACACCATTCCGGTCAGCCACGACACCAACCCGTACATGTCGCTGCTCAAGCGTGACGCCACCATGTGCCTGGTCGGCGTGATCACCGAACTGGACCCGCCGTTGAACGGCTCCAGCGTCATCTTCGGCCGCAAGCACGTCACCGGCTCGGCGATCGGCGGCATGGCCGAAACCCAGGAAATGATGGACTTCTGCGCCGAGCACAACATCGTCAGCGACGTCGAAGTGATCGACATCAAGACGGTCAACGACGCGTGGGCGCGCATGGCGAAGAACGACGTGCGGTACCGGTTCGTGATCGACATGGCCACATTGGCGGCCTGATGCAACAGAAAAACCCCGGCCTGGCCGGGGTTTTTTTTGGCGGTTTCAGTACGCGAACTGCTTGAACACCGGGTCCACGCTCTGGTTCCACTCGCCATGGAACAGCGCCAGCTTGCGCTCGGCGGGGGTGATGCCCGAATCAACGATCTCCTGCAGCACATCCAGGAAGTGGCTCTCGTCCTGGCCGTCGGCGTTGCGCGCGGCGCGGCGCTGCAGGCCGGCCACCGCGATCTTCAATGCCTCGCGCGCCAAGTCACGCACCGTGCCACCGCGGAACGGCAGGTTCAGCGCATGCTTGGGCACCCCGTCGCGCAGCGCATGGCGCTCGACCAGGCTGAAGTCGCGGACCAGGTCCCACGCCGCATCCAGCGCCGCATCGTCATACAACAGGCCCACCCAGAACGCCGGCAACGCACACAGCCGCGCCCACGGGCCACCATCGGCCCCGCGCATTTCCAGGTACTTCTTCAACCGCACTTCCGGGAACGCCGTGGTCATGTGGTCCGACCAGTCACGCAGCGTCGGCAGCTGGCCCGGCAGCACCGGCAGCTTGCCCACCATGAAATCGCGGAAGCTCTGCCCGCTGGCGTCGTGGTACACGCCATCGCGGTAGGAGAAGTACATCGGCACATCGAGCAGGTAATCCACGTAACGCTCGTAACCGAAGCCATCCTCGAACACGAAATCGAGCATGCCGGTCCGGTCGGCATCGGTGTCGGTCCAGATGTGCGAGCGGTAGCTCAGGTAGCCGTTCGGCTTGCCTTCGGTAAACGGTGAGTCGGCAAACAGCGCCGTGGCGATCGGCTGCAGCGCCAGCGACACCCGGAACTTCTTCACCATGTCCGCTTCGGTGGCGTAATCCAGGTTGACCTGCACCGTGCAGGTGCGGGTCATCATGTCCAGGCCCAGCGAGCCGACCTTGGGCATGTAATCGCGCATGATGCGGTAGCGGCCCTTGGGCATCCACGGCATTTCATCACGCCGCCACTTGGGCTGGAATCCCATGCCCAGGAAGCCCAGCTTCAGCTCCGCTGCCACCTGCGCCACCTCATTGAGGTGGGTACCGGTCTCCACGCAGGTCTGGTGGATGCTTTCCAGTGCGGCACCGGACAGCTCCAGCTGGCCGGCCGGCTCCAGCGTCACCGACGCGTTGTCGCGCAGCAGCGCGATGGTGCGGCCTTTCTCCTGCACCGGCGTCCAGCCGAAGCGGGTCAGCCCGGTCAGCAGCGCCTCGATGCCGCGCTCGCCATCGAAGGTGGGCGGGCGCAGGTCGTCCAGCTGGAAGCCGAATTTCTCGTGTTCGGTGCCGATGCGCCACTGCGCCTTGGGCTTTTCGCCGGAGGCCAATGTGGCGACCAGTTCGTTGCGGTCGGTGATCGGCGTCTCGGCGACGTGGCTGGGGCTCGACAAGGGGGGCTCGCAGGGATTCTGGTCTGGACGGGGATGTGGGGCTGATCGACCCGCATCGCAAGGGCGCAGTATAGGGTGGCGGTTCCGGCCGTCATGCCACCGTGACGGTTTTCTGCATCCTATTGGATGGGACTTGACCGCGGGCCTGTCCACGGGCCGCGCGTGTACCGACCAACGGTCGGTACCTGCCGGTAGCACCCGACCGTTGGTCGGGTGTCAGCAATCAGGGCGCGTCGGGTGCCGGCGGATTCAGGCCCAGCCAGCCGCCGATGATGCCGCGCGCCTCGTCCACGCCCTGGCGGGCCGGGCCGGAGAAGGTCTGCACGCTGACGGTGTCGCCGAAGGACGACTGCAGTTCCTTGCGCACTTTCTGCAGGGCAATGCCCTGCTGGCCCCGGCCCAGCTTGTCGGCCTTGGTCAGCAGCGCGTGCGCCGGCAGGCCACGCTGCACGGCGTAGGCCAGCATCTGCCGGTCGTAGTCCTTGAGCGGGTGGCGGATGTCCATCACCACCACCAGGCCGCGCAGGGCCTCGCGGGTGCGGAAGTACTGGTCGATGAAGGCCTGCCAGTGGGCCTGCAGGTCCAGCGGCACCTTGGCGTAGCCATACCCGGGCAGGTCGACCAGCTTGGCCTCCGGGGTGACTTCGAAGAACACCAGCTGCTGGGTGCGGCCGGGGGTCTTGGACACCCGGGCCAGGCTGTTCTGGCGGGTCAGGGCGTTGAGGGCACTGGATTTGCCGGCGTTGGAGCGGCCGGCAAAGGCCACCTCGGCCCCCACGTCGTCCGGCAGTTGCCGGGTATTGTGGGCCGAGAGCAGGTAATGGGCGCGTTCGAGGAGCAATGACATGCCCATAGGATCGCACGCCACCGGTTTTGCCGCACTGCCGCGTTGACCCTGGCGTGAAACCGCATGGATAATCGGGCGATCCCCGCGTGTGCATCCTGCACATGCCAGGCCGGTCCACACGGAGCTTCCGCATGCGCCATGCTCGCGTTCTTGCCGTTTCCGCTGTTGCTGTATCGCTGTTGGCCGCCGTCGCGGTCGCCCAGACCGCGGTGACCCCGCTGCCGGACAACGCGCCGGTCAGGACGGCGTCGCTTGAAGTCGATTTCAGCAAGACCACCTGGGGCGACCCGAAAGCCGGCCAGACCAAGGCGGCCGCCTGCGCGGCCTGCCATTCGGCCGATGGCAATTCCACGGTGGAGATGTACCCCAGCATCGCCGGCCAGAGCGAGCGCTACAGCGCCCTGCAGATGGCGCTCATCGCCAACGGCCAGCGCACCTCCGGGGCCGCGGCGGCGATGGTGCCGTTCGTGCAGGACCTCACGCCGCAGGACATGCGCGACATCGGCGCCTACTTCGCGACGCAGAAGGCCAATGCGGGGCTGGCCGACGACAGCGTGGTCACCGAAGGTCCCTACAAGGACAGGAAGTTCTTCGAGATCGGCCAGCAGCTCTATCGCGGCGGCGATGCCCAGCGCGGCATTCCGGCGTGCATGGCCTGCCACGGCCCCACCGGCGCCGGCAATCCGGGCCCGGCCTATCCGCACATCGGCGGCCAGCATGCGTCCTACGTGGCGCGCCGGCTGCAGGAGTACCAGGCCGGGGTGACCCAGGAAGCCGACAAGGCCCACTTCCAGATCATGGCAAGTATCGCCAAGTCACTGACCGAGCAGGAAATCCAGGCGCTGGGCAGCTACCTGCAGGGCCTGCACAACCGCGCCGATGACGTGGCGGCCGCCGCAGCCGCACCGCGACCCGGCGCTGCACGACAGTAAGGCCGGGGGCGCACCGCGACCGATGACAGATGCACCCTGCCCTCGCGGCGGGGTATGTTCACCCCACGCCGGCACTGGGCCGGCGTTGTTTTTTCCGATGGAGAGCGATGTAGATGATGCGGATGCCCCGTTTGTTGTTGCTGCTGCTGGCCCTGAGCCCCCTGACGGCGCTGGCCGCGCCGGCCGCCCCGCTGGTGGAAGGCGAAGATTACGAGGTGATCGCGTCACCAGGCCCGTTCGCGCCGCTGGCCGGCAAGATCGAAGTGGTGGAAATGTTCGGCTACACCTGCCCGCATTGCGCGCATTTCGAACCCACCCTGGAGGCCTGGGCGAGCAAGCTCCCCAAGGACGTCCGCTTCACCCCGGTGCCGGCCGCGTTCGGCGGTTATTGGGATTCCTACGCCCGTGCCTACTACGCGGCCGAGCAGCTGGGGGTGGCCAAGCGCAGCCATGCCGCCATGTTCAAGGCGTTGCATGAAGAAAAAGCGCTTCCCATGCAGAACGTGTCGCCCGAGGAACTGGCAGGCTTCTACACGGCATACGGGGTGAGCACGGACGCCTACACCACCGCGCTGAAGAGCCTGGCAGTGGACCACAAGGTCAAGGCTGCGCGGGAATTCGCACAGCGCACCCGGGTGCCCGGCACCCCGGCGTTGATCGTCAACGGCAAGTACCTGGTCAAGGGCGACTCCTTCGACGACATGCTGCGCAATACCGATGCCCTGATCGCGCGCGAGCGCGCTGACAAGGCTCGCTGAACCATCACGCACCCTGCACGCGGCGCCCCGGCGGCCGCGTGTCATCATTCCCCCCTGGCCGGCGCCCGATGCGCCGGCCCCAACATGCTCTGCTGGAGACGCTTCGATGAAGACCCGTTTCGCCCTCATGCTCATGGCCCTGCTGCCTCTCCTGGCTGCCTGCAAGGCCCAGGACGGCACCGCCAACACCACCACGCCGACCGAACCGGCTGCGCCGACCAGCACCCCGGCCACTGACACCGCCCCGGCACCGACCGAAGCCGCCCCGGCTGCCAGTGGCGAAACCGCCGCTGCCGAGACCGCCGCCGCCGAAGCCACCACCCCGGCCCCGGCCCCCGCCTCCTCGCAGCCGGTGGGTCCGGCCCCGGTCGAAGGCACCGACTACGTCGTTATCGCCAATGGCAAGCCGTTCCAGCCAGCCACCGGCAAGATCGAAGTGGCGGAAGTATTCGGCTTCGTCTGCCCGGCCTGCGCCGCGTTCCAGCCGCTGATCGGGCCGTGGAAGGCAGGCCTGCCGAGCGATGTGAACTTCGTCTACGTGCCGGCCATGTTCGGCGGTACCTGGGACAACTACGGCAAGGCCTTCTACGCCGCGCAGTCGCTGGGCCTGGAAGACAAGACCCATGAAGCGCTGTACAAGGCCATCCACGTCGACCAGAGCCTGAAGGGCGAGCGCGGCCGGGATTCGGTCGAAGACATCGCCGCCTTCTACGCCAAGCACGGCGCCGACCAGAAGCAGTTCCTCGCGGCCATGTCCAGCTTCAGCGTGACCGGCCAGACCAACAAGGCCAAGAAGTTCGCGCAGGACTCGGAGATCCAGGGCACCCCGTCGGTGATCGTCAACGGCAAGTACCTGGTCAAGGGCAAGAGCTTCCCGGACATGCTGCGCATCGCCGATCACCTGATCGCCCGCGAACGCGCCGCCAAGGGCAACTGAGCCTCCAAGAGCCCGCAACTGTCGTGACTTCCCCCCACACGCGGACCCTGCGCCTGCTGACGGCCAACATCCAGGCCGGCTCGAGCACCCGCCGGTACAGCGACTATGTGACCCGCAGCTGGTCGCATGCGTTGCCGGCGGGCCGCAAGCGGACCAGCCTGGATGCCATCGCCCAGCTGGCCCGGGGCCATGACATCGTCGGCCTGCAGGAGGCCGACCCCGGCAGCCTGCGCTCGGGCTTCACCAACCAGACCCATTACCTGGCCCAGCGCGCCGGGTTCAACTATTGGAGCCACCAGCCCAACCGCCGCATGGGCGGGGTGGCCTCCAGCGCCAACGGCCTGTTGAGCCGGCTGGAGCCGGTGGAAGTCCAGGACCACGCCCTGCCCGGCCGGATCGGCGGGCGCGGCGTGCTGCTGGCCAGATTCGGCGACGGCGCCGAAGGGCTGACCGTGGCCGTGGCCCATCTGTCGCTGGGCACCAACTCGCGCATGTCGCAGCTGGCCTTCATTGCCGACCTGCTGTCCGGTCATTCCAACGCGGTGCTGATGGGCGATTTCAACTGCCTGGCCGAGCGCCCCGAAATGCAGGTGCTGTACCAGAAGACCACGCTGCAGCCGCCCGGCTGTGCGGTGCCTACCTTCCCGAGCTGGCGCCCGGACCGGGCCATCGACCACATCCTGCTCAGCAGCGGCCTGCAGCAGCGCAGCGCCGAAGCCGTACCGGCCGCGTTCTCCGATCACCTGGCGTTGGCGATGGAGATCGACGTCCCCGCCGATGCGTTGCGCTGATCGCGTAAACGGGATGTCCACAGCGCGTATGCGCTAATCGGCGGGGTCTGCCGGCAACGGCACTGTGTGAGCCCCTCATCCATGAGCACCGTGGAGACGCCTCCCAGCGAGGTGCGCACGCTTCGACCGGTCTTCCTGCTTGCCGCCACCCTCGTGGCGGCATTCGCCATTCTGGTCACCGCGTTTCCCAGCTCGTCCGGCGTGCTGCTGCTGGAAGCGCAGACCTGGGCGTCCCGCAATGTCGGCTGGTACTACCTGCTGGCCATGACCGTGTACCTGGTCTTCGTGGTCGGGGTGGCCTTGTCCGGCTACGGCCAGGTGAAGCTCGGCGCGGACCACGACGAACCGGAGTTCAGCTATCTGTCGTGGGCCGGCATGCTGTTCGCCGCCGGCATCAGCATCACCCTGTTCTTCTTCTGCGTGTCCGAACCGCTCACCCATTACCTGCAACCGCCGCAGGGCGGCGTGGGCGGCGGCGAAGCCGGCGCGCGCCAGGCCATGCAGCTGCTGTTCCTGCACTGGGGCCTGCACGGCTGGGGGGTGTTCGCGCTGGCGGCCATGGCCCTGGCCTACTTCGCCTACCGCCACAACCTGCCGCTTGCATTGCGCTCGGCGCTGTACCCGCTGATCGGCAAACGCATCAACGGCCCGATCGGCTACACCGTGGATGCGCTGGGCATCGTCGCCACCGTGTTCGGCATCGGCGCGGACATGGGCTTTGGCGTGCTGCACCTCAACGCCGGCCTCAATGTGCTGCTGCCGATCCCGCATGCGCCGTGGGTACAGGTGGCGCTGATCGCGCTGATGATGGGCGCGGCGATCACCGTGGCCGTGTCCGGAGTGGAAAAGGGCGTGCGCTGGATGTCGGACATCAACATGCTGCTGGCCATCGCGCTGTTGCTGTTCATGCTGTTCGCCGGCCCCACCCAGTACCTGCTCAGCACCCTCATGCAGAACCTGGGCGATTACCTCGGGAATGTGGTGGGCAAGAGCTTCGACGTGTATGCCTACGGCGGCCGCGCCGACTGGCTGGGCAACTGGACGGTGTTCTACTGGGCCTGGTGGATCGGCTGGGCGCCGTTCGTGGGGCTGTTCATCGCGCGGATCTCGCGCGGGCGCACCATCCGCGAATTCGTGCTGGGCGTCCTGCTGATCCCGCTGGGCTTCACCCTGGCGTGGCTGTCGATCTTCGGCAACAGCGCGCTCGACCAGGTCCTGCACCACGGCCAGGAACACCTGGCGCAGATGGCTGTGGACAATCCGCCCACCGTGCTCTACGCGCTGCTGGAAAGCTACCCGTGGAGCCGTGCGGTCATCACCGTGACGGTGATCGTCAGCTTCGTCTTCTTCGTCACCTCGGCCGATTCCGGCACCGTGGTGCTGTCCACCCTGTCCTCGCACGGTGGCGTCCCTGAAGACGATGGCCCGCGCTGGCTGCGCGTCTTCTGGGGCGTCATGACCGCCCTGGTCACCGCCGGGCTGCTGCTGGCCGGCAGCATGGACGCGCTCAAATCGGCGGTGGTGCTGGCGTCGCTGCCATTCTCTGTAGTACTGCTGTTGATGCTGTGGGGCCTGACCCGTGCATTGGGCGAGGAGTCGCAGCGGAAGAAGGCCTCGCAATACTCGCCCATTCCCGTGGTGGGGCAATCGCGGCATCAGCGTGGCTGGCGCCAGCGCATCACCCAGGCCGTGCACTTCCCGGCACGCGATGAGGTGTACCGCTTCATGGATGAAGAAGTGCGCCCGGCACTCGAGGCGGTGGCCGCGCAGCTGCGCGAGAAGGGCCTGGACGTGGAAACCCGCTTCGAGCCGGGTGACATGCAGCTCACCGTGGACCATGGCGAGCAGCAGGTGTTCACCTACCAGGTGGTGATGAAGGGCTACCTCACCCCCTCCTTCGCCGCGCAGCGCTTCCGCAACCAGCGCTACTACCGTGCCGAGGTGCACCTCTATGAAGGTGGACAGGATTACGAGCTGGTCGGCTACAGCCGCCAGCAGATCATCAACGACATCATCGACCAGTACGAGCGCCACCTGCAGTTCCTGCATCTGACCCGTTGACCCGCTGGTCTCCCGACGCAAAGGAGTCATCGCCATGCCCACCCTTCCCGACCAGCTGCTGTACATCGGCGGCCGACCTGTGCCCTCGCAGGGCAAACGCACCTTCGAGGTGGTCAACCCCGCCAATGGCGAGGTGCTGGCCAATGTGCACAGCGCCAACAGCGATGACCTGGACGCCGCCGTGGAAAGCGCGCAGGCCGGCCAGAAGGCCTGGGCCGCGCTGACCACCGTGGAGCGCTCACGCATCCTGCTGCGCGCGGTAGCACTGCTGCGCGAACGCAACGATGACCTGGCCGAACTGGAAAGCCTCAACACCGGCAAGCCGCTGAGCGAGACGCGCAGCGTGGACATCGTGACCGGTGCGGACGTGCTGGAGTACTACGCCGGGGTGATGCATGGGCTGGAAGGCAGCCAGGTGCCGCTGCGCGAAGGCAGCTTCTTCTATACGCGACAGGAACCGCTGGGCGTGGTCGGCGCGATCGGGGCCTGGAACTACCCGATCCAGATCGCGCTGTGGAAAGCCGCGCCAGCGCTGGCGGCCGGCAATGCGATGATCTTCAAACCCAGCGAAGTCACCCCGCTGACGGCGCTGAAGCTGGCGGAACTGTTCACCGAAGCCGGGCTGCCGGACGGCGTGTTCAACGTGCTGCCCGGCGACGGCGCCGGCGTGGGCACGGCCCTGACCGAGCACCCGGGCATCGAGAAAATTTCGTTCACCGGTGGCACGTCGACCGGGCGCAAGGTGATGGCCAGCGCCTCCAGCTCCACGCTGAAGGAGGTGACCATGGAACTGGGCGGCAAGTCGCCATTGATCATCTGCGCCGACGCCGACCTCGACCTGGCCGCCGACGTGGCGATGATGGCCAACTTCTACAGCGCCGGCCAGGTCTGCACCAACGGCACCCGCGTGTTCGTGCCCCAGGCCCTGCTGGCCGATATGGAGCAGGCGCTGCGCGAGCGCGTGGCGCGCATCCGGATCGGCGATCCGTTGGCACCGGACACCAACTTCGGGCCGCTGGTCAGTGCCGCGCACATGCGGCGGGTGCTGGCGCATATCGAGAGCGGCAAGGCCGAGGGTGCGCGCCTGGTCTGCGGCGGCGGGCGTCTCACCGACGGCGCGCTCGGCAAGGGCTGCTACGTCGCCCCGACCATTTTCAGCGACTGCCGCGACGGGATGACCATCGTGCGCGAAGAGATCTTCGGGCCGGTGCTGAGCCTGCTTGCCTACGACGATGAAGCCGAGGCCGTGCGCCGCGCCAACGCCACCGAGTACGGCCTGGCGGCGGGCGTGGTGACCGCTGACCTGAGCCGCGCGCACCGCCTGATCCACCAGCTGGAGGCCGGCATCTGCTGGGTCAACTGCTGGGGTGAATCGCCCGCGCCGATGCCGGTGGGCGGGTACAAACAATCCGGGGTGGGCCGCGAAAACGGCCTGGCCACGCTGCGTGCCTACACCCGCACCAAATCCGTCCAGATTGAACTGGACCGCTACGCATCGGTGTTCTGACCATGAAACGCGAATACGACTACATCATCATCGGCGCCGGTTCGGCCGGCAACACGCTGGCCGCACGCCTCACCGAAGACGCCGGCATCAGCGTGCTCCTGCTTGAAGCCGGCGGCCCGGACTATCGCCTGGATTTCCGCACGCAGATGCCGGCCGCACTGGCCTACCCGCTGCAGGGCCGGCGCTACAACTGGGCCTATGAAACCGAGCCGGAACCGCACATGGACAACCGGCGCATGGAGTGCGGGCGCGGCAAGGGCCTGGGCGGTTCGTCGCTGATCAACGGCATGTGCTACATCCGCGGCAACGCGTTGGACTTCGACCAGTGGGCCACGTTCGATGGGCTGGAAGACTGGAGCTACCTCGATGTGCTGCCTTACTTCCGCAAGGCCGAAACCCGCGACATCGGGCCCAACGATTACCACGGCGGCGATGGCCCGGTCAGCGTGGCCACGCCGAAGAACGACAACAACGTGCTGTTCCACGCCATGGTGGAGGCCGGCGTGCAGGCCGGCTACCCGCACACCGACGACCTCAACGGCTACCAGCAGGAAGGCTTCGGCCCGATGGATCGCACCGTGACCCCGCGCGGGCGCCGCTCCAGCACCGCGCGCGGCTACCTGGACATGGCCCGGGGCCGGCCCGGGCTGGAGATCGTCACCCACGCCACCACCGACCGCATCCTGTTCGACGGCAAGCGCGCGGTGGGCGTGCGCTACCTGGCCGGCGGCAGCGCGGAGCCCACCGACGTTTTCGCCGCCCGCGAAGTCCTGCTGTGCGCCGGCGCGATCGCTTCGCCGCAGATCCTGCAGCGCTCCGGGGTCGGCGCGCCGGCGCTGTTGGCCGCGCTGGGCGTGCCGTTGGTGCATGACCTGCCCGGCGTCGGCGAAAACCTGCAGGACCACCTGGAGGTGTACATGCAGTACGCCTGCACCAAGCCGGTGTCGCTGTACCCGGCGCTGCAGTGGTGGAACCAGCCGGCGATCGGCGCCGAATGGCTGTTCGCCGGCACCGGGATCGGGGCCAGCAACCAGTTCGAGGCCGGCGGCTTCATCCGCACGCGCGAGGAATTCGAGTGGCCCAATATCCAGTACCACTTCCTGCCGGTAGCGATCAATTACAACGGCACCAATGCGGTGAAGGAACACGGCTTCCAGGCGCATGTCGGGTCGATGCGCACCCCCAGCCGCGGCCGCGTGCACGCACGCTCGGCCGACCCGCACCAGCATCCGTCGATCCTGTTCAACTACCAGTCCACCGACCAGGACTGGCAGGAGTTCCGCGATGCGATCCGGATCACCCGCGAGATCATTGCCCAGCCGGCGCTCGATGCGTACCGCGGGCGCGAGATCAGCCCCAGCGCCGACTGCCGCACCGACGCCGAGCTGGATGCCTTCGTGCGTGCCCGTGCCGAAACCGCCTACCACCCGTCCTGCTCGTGCGCGATGGGCACCGATGCGATGAGCGTGGTGGACGGCCAGGGCCGCGTGCATGGCATGCAGGGCCTGCGCGTGGTGGACGCATCGATCATGCCGCGCATCATCACCGGCAACCTCAATGCGACCACCATCATGATCGCCGAGAAGATCGCCGACCGCATCCGCGGGCGGGCGCCGTTGCCGCGCAGCACCGCGACGTATTACGTGGCAGGCGACGCGCCGGTGCGCGGCTGATGCCCGAACGCGTGTCCCACGGGGTAGAGCCGACTGGGTAGAGCCGACTGGGTAGAGCCGACTGTTAGTCGGCTGCTCTCCATGGCGATATCAATACCATCGCGCTTCGCGCGATAGCCGACTAACAGTCGGCTCTACCCCCTCGGCTACCCCGCCGGGTCCGGCAGCGCCGGCGCCCGCCGGTTCGCCGTCAACGTGCTCCCCACCGACGCCAGCACCGTGCAGCCAATCGCCGCCCACTGCAGCAGCGTAAGGTGCTCGGCCAGCAACCCCATCGCCAACAACGCGGCCACCGCCGGCTCCATGCTGATCAGGATGCCGAAGGTTTCCTTCGGCAAGCGCTTCAACGCCGCCATCTCCAGCGACATCGGGATCGCGCTGGACACCACCGCTACGCCCAGCCCGAACAGCAGGATCGTCGGATCCAGCAACGCCATGCCGGCGTGCACCACGCCCACCGGCACCACCACCAGCGCCGCCGCGCACAGGCCCAGCGATACCGTGTGTCCCGCATGCAGGTGGCCGGCGCGCTTGCCGAAGATGATGTACAGCGCCCAGCACACCGCCGCGCCCAGCGCGTACAGCACACCAGTCAGGTCCAGCGGCTCGCCGTGGCCCAGCGGCAGCAACAGCAGCAGGCCGGCGGCCGCACACCCCACCCAGACGAAATCGATCGGGCGCCGCGAGGACCACATCGCCACCGCCAGCGGCCCGCAGAATTCGATGGCCACCGCGATGCCGAACGGAATAGTGCGCAGCGCCATGTAGAACAGCAGGTTCATCACCCCCAGGGTGATGCCGTAGCGGAAGATCGCGCCCGCATCGGCGCGCGTGGTGGTCCAGCGCCACGGCCGGAACACCGCCAGCAGCACCAGTGCGGAGAAGCCTACGCGCAGCGCACTGGTGCCCTGCGCACCGATCACCGGGAACAGATCCTTGGCGAACGAGGTACCCACGGCAAGCGAGGTGACCGAGCCGAGCACGGCCAGGACGGGGAACAAGCGGGAGAGGCGCGACGTAGTCATCGCGCGAGGATACGCCGGGGCACCCTTTGCGAGATACCTGCCGTGTCGTTACCCGCGTACTGCTGCCTCGATCCTGGCCACGTCGATCTTTTTCATGGTCATCATCGCTTCGAAGGCGCGTTTGGCCACGGCGGGGTCGGTGCTGTTGAACGCCTCGGTCAGCACGCGCGGGGTGATCTGCCACGACAGCCCCCACTTGTCCTTGCACCAGCCGCAATCGCTTTCCTGGCCACCGTTGCCGACGATGGCATTCCACAGGCGGTCGGTCTCGGCCTGGTCGTCGGTGGCGATCTGGAACGAGAACGCCTCGCTGTGCTTGAACGCCGGCCCGCCGTTCAAGCCGATGCAGGGAATGCCGACCACGGTGAACTCCACCGTCAGCACATCGCCCTTCTTGCCGGACGGGAAGTCGGACGGCGCGCGATGCACGGCCTGCACCGAGCTGTCCGGGAGGGTGGCAGCGTAAAACGCGGATGCCTCTTCGGCGGTGCCGTCATACCAGAGACACAGGGTGTTCTTACCAGCAGAAGCGCGCCAATGGCGCCACCTGGGGCGGCTTCCCGATGCTGTTCTCCGACGGTTCGCCGACCCCGTTCGACGAATCCTTCAGCGCCAATCCGGGCTGGACCTATTGGGATACCACCAGCAAGCGCCTGTTCGCCACGCTGGAGCACGGCTTCGCCAACGACTGGAAGGTCCGCCTCGGTGCCACGCATGACGAGACCAAGGCCGACGACAAGCTGTTCTACCCGGCCTACAACGACTGGACCTCGGGCGCTTCCCTGCTCGACCCGGTCACCGGCGCCGGCGTCACCCCCTCGGCCGGGTTCTACAACACCGAGCGCAAGGTCGATGCGGTAGATGGCTACGTGGAAGGCCCGTTCCAGCTGTTCGGCCGCGAACACCAGGTCATGGCCGGCCTGAGCTACAACAAGCGCGACTACGCCAACTACGGCGATTACCAGATGGGCTGGGCGCCCCTGGACAACTACCTGGCCGGCGTTGCCGACTTCCCGGAACCGAACTGGGTCGGAACGCTGCCGCTGCAGAGCGAAGGCACCATCACCCAGAAGGCGGGCTATGCCGCCGCCCGCCTGGCGCTGGCCGATCCGCTCAAGCTGATCCTCGGCGCGCGGTACACCGACTGGAAGAGCGAGGGCGAAGGCTCGGATCGCTCGCACAAGGAAACCACGCCTTACGCGGGCCTGGTCTACGACCTCAATGACACGTGGAGCACGTATGCCGCGTATACCGAGATCTTCCAGCCGCAGACGGCACGCGACCGCAACGACAGCTACCTCGATCCGGTCGATGGCAAGAGCTACGAAGTTGGCGTCAAGGCTGCCTGGTTCGACAACCGCCTGAATGCATCGCTGGCCGTGTTCCGAATCGAGCAGGACAACGTAGCCCAGATCACCAATGAACCGATTCCGTCGCGTCCGGGCGAATTCGCCTACATCGGCGCCCGCGGCACCGTCAGCCGTGGCTTCGAGCTGGAATTGAACGGTGAGCTGGCCACCGGCTGGAACGCCACCTTCGGTGCCTCGCGCTACGTGGCCAAGGACATCAACGGCGCGGACATCAACACCAACCTGCCGCAGACCACCATCAAGCTGTTCACCAGTTACACCCCGCAGTCGCTGAGCGACCTGACCGTCGGCGGCGGCGTGAACTGGCAGAACGGCATCTACTACCCGGTGCCGGCCTATGGCCGCATCGAGCAGGAAAGCTACGCGCTGGTCAGTGCGTTCGTGCGCTACCGCCTGGCCCCGCAGTTCAGCGTGCAGGCCAACCTCAACAATCTGCTGGACAAGGAATACTTCTCGCAGATCAATGGTTACGGTGCTTACGGCGACGGCCGCAACGGCTCGATCACCTTCACCTGGTCGTTCTGACCGCCATCCCCGGTAGCACCCGACCGTTGGTCGGGTGCACGGCACCAGACAGAAAGCCGGGCATCGCCCGGCTTTCTGCGTCATGGATCACCAGATCCTAGAACCGCAGGTCCGCGCGCACGTACCAGTAGCGCCCACGCGGGATGTCGTAGGTGGACGCGTCGTAGCCGTTGAGCGAGCACGACAGGCAGATCGGCGGATCCTTGTCGAAGGCGTTGTTCAACCCGGCACTGAGCTGCAGGCCTTTCATCCAGTCGAACTTGTAGCCCACCTGCATGTCGTTGTAGGTGGTGGCTGCCAGTTCGTTGGTGCCGGCAGCCTGGTCGCTGCACACCGGGAATGCCGCCGCATCGCCGCACTGCTCGGTGAGCTTGGAAATGTGGCGTACCGTCCACGACGCGTTCCAGTTGCCCAGCGTCCAGCTCAGCGTGGCGTTGCTGGTCCACTCCGGGATGGAGCTGTCGGTGACCTCCACGCCCGGCTCCTGCGGCTGGCGCTGGCCGGCTGCACCGACCGCCTCGTAACGACCGACGAAGGTGTTCTGCCACGCCAGCTTGAACTGGCCGACGTCGCTTTGCGGGAAGGTCCAGAACAGGTCCACGTCCCAGCCGTCGGTCTTGATCGAGCCCAGGTTGGTGAGGCGGTTGTTGAAGCCGCTGACCGCACCGGTGGAGGCGCGGGTGATGCCGCCGCAGTAGAGCGGATCCAGCGTGTCCACGCACAGGTCGAGCTGGGTCTGCGCGTTGATCGCCTGGATCGCGCCTTCGATGGTGTGGCGGTAGAACGTCACTTCCACGTCGAAGCGCTCCGACCACGCCGCATCACTGCCGAACCAAGGGCTCCAGACGAAGCCCGCGGTGAAGCTGCGCGAGGTTTCCGGGTCCAGCTGGTCGTTGCCACCGGTCGTCACCGAAATCTGCGAATTGGCCTGCTGGAAGCCCGCCGGGACGCCCAGTGCGGCGCAATTGGCCGCACTGCCACGCGGCGGCGTGCCGCCCAGGCCGACCGAGCAGGGATCGAACAACTGCAGGTCGGCACGCGCGGCCGAACCGTACAACTCGCCGATCGACGGCGCGCGGAATCCTTCGGCGTAACTGGTACGCAGCACGAAGTCGTTGCTCAGCTGCCAGCGCAGGCCGTACTTGGGCACGAACTCGCCACCGAAGGTGGAGTAGTCCGAGTACCGGCCGGCCACGCTCAGGTCCAGCCGCTCATTGCGCTCGGCGCGGGCGTAGATCGGCACGGCCAGTTCCAGGTAGGCCTCGTTGACGTCGTAGGAACCGGAGGTCGGCAGCGACGGCACGCCGTTGTAATGCCCGCGAACGGTGATCGGGTCCGGCTGGTACTCGCCTTCGTACTTGCGGTATTCGTAACCGGTGGCGAACGACAGCGGACCGGCCGGCAGGGTGAACAGGTCGCTGCTCAGGTTGGCGGTGAACAGGGTCAGTTCGTTCTGGCTGCGGTCGTGCACCACCGGCTGGATCCAGTCCAGCATCGGCTGGGTGATGGTGCCGGGGCCACCAAAGATGTTCAATGGCACGCAGCCCGGGGTGGCCGCGCAGATGGCCGGGTCACCGAGGGCGATGTTGGCGTTGTAGATGTTGTAACTGCCGTAGTTGGTTTGTTCGGCCTTGTTCTTGCTGTAGGCGCCATTGATGTCCCACGACCAGCTGCGATCGGCGGCCTGGAACAGGCCGGTAAGGCCGGTGGCGAAATAGGTGGTGTTTACTTCCTGCTCGAAGATGCGCGGCCCGCCTTCGACCGGCCGGCGGCCGATCATGCTCAGGTTGCTCGACGAATCCAGGTCGAAACCGAACGGGTTATAGGGGTTGAGCGCGGAAATCACGATGTTGTCGGCCAGCGGGTTGCCGGTAGCGCCGTCCGGGCCAAAGAACAGCGGCTCGGGACCGGCCTGGTTGGTCGACTCGCGGCGGTTGGCCAGGGCCTTGATGTACCACTGCACGTCGTCGCTGATATCGAAGCGGAACTGCCCGAAAATCCCTTTCCGTTCGGACGGGGTCAGCAGCAGGTTGTACTCGGCGAAGTTGAAGCGGTCCGCCGTGGCGAAGCAGTGGTAGTCGTCGGTGCGGTCGCAGCCCCCCACTCCGTTGAAGGTGGGATTGGTCACCCCGGAATTGGGCGTGATGTTGTAGGCGATGCCGGTGTTCGGATCGGTGAACATGAAGCGCCCGGTCGGCGTCGCCGAGCTGCCGAACGACAGCCCGGTACCCGGAATCGGGAAGCGCGACTGTTCGCGGGTGCTGGCCTTCACATCGTCCTGCTTGGTCCAGCTCGCGCCCAGGAACAGGGTGTAGCGGTCGCCGCTGGTGCCCCAGGCCAGGTCCACGCCCTTCTGGGTGCCGTCGCCCTTGGTGTACTCACCATAGTTCAGGGTGACCTGGCCGCCGTCGAATTCGCGGCGGGTGATGATGTTGACCACGCCCGCGATCGCGTCCGAACCGTACAGCGAAGACGCGCCGTCTTCGAGGACTTCGATGCGTTCGACGATGGCCAGCGGAATGGTATTGAGGTCGGTGGCGGCGCCCACGCCCGAGGCGGAGGACTCATTGACCCAGCGGATGCCGTCGACCAGCACCAGCACGCGCTTGGCGCCCAGGTGGCGCAGGTCGACCTGCGCCGAACCGGCGCCGACACCGCTGCCGTCGGGCGGGAAGCCGAAGTTGCCGGACGAATTGAACTTGGCATTTAGCGCAGAGCCGGACCCGGTCAGCTGCTGCAGCACTTCACCGATGGAGGTCAGGCCGGTGCGCTCGATCTCGCTGCGGGTGAGGGTCTGGATCGGCACTTGGCCTTCGACCTCGGCCCGCTTGATGCGGGTACCGGTGACTTCGACCCGGTCGAGGTCGGTGGTGCTACGGGGGGTGTCCTGCGCGGTGGCAAGGGCGGGGACGGACAGCAGGCACAGCGCTACGGCAGCCGCCAAGGGGCGGTAATGCAGGTTGTTCATTCGCTCTCTCTCCAAAGGAATGGCTAGCTGGGACCGCCGTCGCCTCCCCCTCGAAGCGCGGCAGCGTCTCCTTTGTAAACAACCTGTAAAGATGAAGGCGTGATGAAATCGGCGGTTTCACGCAGACTTTACGAACGCGACCGTCGACGGCGCTTTCGACTGCATAAACGGTTGGCTCATTACCGAGGCCTCCAAACGCGGAGAGGCGATTTAGTACGGACCGGGCTTCTTGGCCGGGGCAGCGTAGACAGCGTGGGACAACAAGAAGGAGCAAGCAGTCCCGCCACTTCATCGAAATGCCGAGGTAGGGTCGCGCCCCTGCCGACCGAACGTAGAAGAGATCGGCGCGATAACGGCATTGTCTTAAACGCGAGCCCCTGCCTGCGCTCGCGCCTGCATTTGGCGTTACCCCTCACTTCGTGCCGCACTTTTCCTGCACCCGGCGTAACACACGGGCATGGGCTTCGTATCTCTTCAGTTTATCAGCGAGCCCCTCGCACTGAAGCCCGACACTGTCCCCGCCGGGGTACATCAGCAGTGCCCCTTTCGGATCAACGCCATCCAGGTAGAGAACTGCACACCCACCCCCTTCGACTGCAATGCGGACCGACCTGGATCGAAGGTTGCTCAGTTCCTGTCTTCCGGAGTGACACATCGCGCCATAGTACAGGCTGCTCATGTCTCCATAGATCGGCTTCGCATCCAATTCCCCCCGGGTACCATCATCGCAAGCACTGAGCAGCAGGACGACCAATGCCGAGGCAATAACCAGCCGAATACATTCCATTGAACATCTCATTATGCGTCGCACCTGTTCGCAGCGTCCGTCGAGCTGCGCAGGAGAGGGAGTTTAGCTGTTCTCACACTGAGACATGACGTAGTTCCAGCTTCCGCCTTGATCCAGACAACTGTCAATTGACAACTGCCTGCGCAGCCAGACTCCAATCGACAACAGCAACGCAACGATAAGCAATACCATGATCAGCTTCGACCTTCGCTTCATCTTCAGTAGCTGGGCGGAAGGCCGTTCGGCCGAAGATCGGAGCATACTTCCGAGCAGGCGCCCTCACCAGCGTTATCTCTACCAATTCTGTTCGCGATCTGATCCTCCAAAGATGACTGAGCGCTGTCGCCCTTTACTCGCTGATCAAATATCTCGCGAGCGTTACTGACATTGCAAGCAGCTGCCCGCCCTCCTCTACCTCGCTGAGTAGCCTCGCAGTTCGCCTTGCAGTGGAAGTACTTATCAGACATCTTTGTATTTGACTGGCGCATATCGACGTAGTTCCAGATGAAGTCGACAACTCCATCCCTGTATTCTCTGAAGTAAGGGCTCGTTGGCGGGGGCGTAGCGCCAGAGTACTTGTAGATGTACTCAAGGTCGCGGGACATCAGGCCTAGTGGATCAACAAGCCCCAACGGCTTTCCGTTGACGTATAGATATGTGCCGGGCCCTCCGGTCAGTCCAGCTGGGTCAGTCTGCGTGTATCGGCCGACACTCGGATCATATTCTCGGTGATAGTTGTAGTACATCTCGCTCATCTGGGTAGCCTGCTGCCCAGGAAAGCGCAGCGCCAGTTCGAACAGCTCGCCGTTTCCGTCCAAGTCATTGTTCGGTGGCTGATTGCCAAAGACCTCACTTTTGCTGCTCCACTCCCAAACGGCTAGATCCCTCACCGAGTCAATGACGACCCGCGGAGTTCCCAGATGATCAGGTTGAATGTAGGCAAGCTTAGGCATGTCCTGTGCTGGGGCGTAAGTCAGCGCAACCGGATAATTTTCCAGCCAGAGCGTCTGTTGCAGCGGTAAGCCTGTCTCGGCATAGTTGCCCAGCCACTGGCCCTCTTCGTCGTACAACGAAATATGGGCTTGGCCAGAGGTTGGCGCGCTAAGTACACGCTCTCCAAGATGGTTATAACTGTAGGCTTCGACAATCGCCCCAGCCTGCTTTACCTGGCCCATCCGATTGGCATCTGTGTATTTCAGCTCCTTGCCTTTCAGGGTCAGCGTATTTCCTGCTTCATCGTAGTTCCGCACGGCATTGCCCACCGCCGCGAGGCGATGGCTGTCGGCAAGATAGGTGTAGATTTCGGTTCCAGATGACGTTGTGAGAGAAGTGCGGTTTCCGGTGGCGTCGTACGTGTACGTTTCAATCGGAGTGCTTGTAGCACCGTCCTGCGTCTGGGCCAATCGGCCCAGCGTGTCGTAGCTATACTTGGCTAAGACATTACTGCCGGTGCCGCTCTTCAACTCGGTGATGCTGCCCAGCGCGTCGTATCCGAAGCTAAGCGAGAGGCCGCCAGGGCCCGCGTCATGGACCGCTTCCGGACGGTAATCAGTATCCACGGGGCGCAGCAACTGGCGGCCGTTGCCGTAAGTCCACCCTGTGGGAGGACCAAATGGCGCGTGTGTGACATTGGTGACTACGACCTGCCGCGCTTGGCTGGGGGGAGTAAAGCCGATCTCCGTAATGCGACCGAGTTTGTCACGTACATAGTCGACCACACTGCCGTCGGGATACGTCAGTTGGGACAGACGACCTCCAGCTGTGTACGCGTAGCGCACGGTGCTGCTGATGCCGTTGACGGTCTGCACTTTGCGGGTTACCTGGCCGAAGCGGTCATGGCAATACGCGGTGCTTCCTGCTGCATGCTGCACCTGGCCCAGTCGCCCCTTGGCGAAGCGCTCGCTGTCATCACAGGCAGCGGGCGCAATGTCGTAGCTGTAGCCCACGTCCAGGTTCGGGTCGGGATAGGCGATTCCGGTCAGGCGATTCAGCGCATCATAATGATAGGTGGCGGTGATGCCGCGTGCATCGGTGCGGGTCTTGCGGTTGCCGGAAGCATCGACAGTGAAGTCCGTGGCACCACTGTCCGGGCTTACCTGCCCGATGAGGTCTCCGAAGCCGTTGTAGGCGTAGGTAGTGTGTAGACCCTTGGGGTCGGTGACCTGGGTGACCTGGTCCAGCGCGTTGTACACGGAGGTGATCTCGGCTCCGATGCCGCCCACGTCCTGCAGGGTTCGCGTCAGGCGGTTGAGCGGATCGTGCAGTTGGGTGGTCACGCGCTGCAACGCGTCGGTCAGGCTGGCGGGATTGCCTTCTGGGTCGTAGGTGAGAACTGTGGCGTGATTACCGGCGTCCTTCAGCGTCGTCAGCTCGCCCAAGGTGTTGTAGATGCGGGAAAGGGTTCGACGCAGCGCGCCGGCGTCGTCGACCGTGTCTTCCCTGAGACGGTTGCCAGCGTCATCCAAGGTGTAGTGGAGGGTGTTGCCGGCATTGTCGGCAATATCGGTCAGGCGTTGGGCGGCGTCGTAGACATAGGTGACTGCGCCGCCATCCGGTTCGACCACCTCCTGCACCTGGCCGGTCGGCCAGTAGCTGATACTGGTGGTGCGGTGGGTGGCGGTACCATCGCCTCGTACGGTCACCGAGGTAGGCCAGCCGCGCGGATGGTAGGTGAACTCGGTGATGACGCCGTTGCTGTCCACGACCGAAAGCGGTCTGCCGTGGGTGTCGTAGGCCAGCGTCTGCGCGGTGTTCCCTGCTGCATTGGTCACGCTCAGCAGATCGCCCTTGCGGAACCTGCATGTACCGGGTCCGTCGGGCACGCAACCGGCGTCATCGGCCGCATGGTACGCGTAGGTGACAATGTCGCTCACGTCAGTGCGTGGCCCATCTACCTGCTTGAGCAGGCCCGGCACCGGACAGGTACCACCCGCGGCCACATCTGCATCCTCGCAGTAGCTCAAGGCGGTAGTACGCACGTCGTTTGTAACAATGTCGCGTACCGCAATGGTGACCGGTTGCAGGCGCGCGTTTCGGGTGATGCGGGTTTCGCGGTTGCCCACCCGGCTGAATACCACGCGGTTGGTGCTTGCCTCAGTGTGGGTCTCGATGACGCGCTGCTCGGGCAGTCCGACAGCTTCGGTCGTGGCCTGCAGCCGGACCGGTTGACCTCCAAGCGGGTCTGTACCGGTGCTGTAGTCATACCTGGTCTGGGTGCCACGGCGGTCGATGACTGTGTTCAGCCGGCGACGGAAGTCCTGCGCTGCCGGGTAGTACGAGCGACTGGCGGTGCCCTGGCTGTCCGTGAGCCCGGTCACCTTGCGCGGATGGCCCTCGATCGCAACGCCGGTGAGTCCGTAAGTGGTGACGCGGCCAAGGGCATCGGTAACAACGGTGGTTCCGTCACCGGTATAGACCAGGCGCGTGCCATCGACCCCGACATCGGCCTGGCTGCAATCGCCGGAATGACGACTACAGGTTACCCGGCCCTTCTCATCGTAGCCGTACCAGCCGAACCGGCGGTTGTCCTCGCCGGTGATGCCGGTGAGATACTCCGGGAAGCGGGTGTCTTCGTAGTGGTATGTGCGCGTACTGCCGTCTGCGTGGGTGACGGCGGCCACCTGCGCGGTGGCGCCATACGCGTAGGACGCTACCACCTGTCCTGCTACAGACAGTGAGGTTATAAGCTCTCCACGTTCAGGGGCGTCGTAGTGCAGGAGCAGCTGCCGACCACTCGAATGGGTAATGGAAAGCAAGCGGTCAAGCGCGTCGTACTGGTAGACTAGCGCTGTCCCATCCTCGCGGTTACGCTGTCGGATGCGGCCGTCGGCGCCGAACGCCAGTACTTCCGTGCTTCGATGGAGCTGCCAACCGTCGCCCTGTGGCGAAAGCCTGTCGCCCGATCCATTGATGGCTTCGTATGCACCCGCCTCGCGACGAAACGCGAGATGGGTGCCGTCCTCCTCGATCAGGCCAAACTCGGCCGCGTCGTCGCTGTCGGCATGCAGCGATAGTGATACGTTGTGTGAATGCGTCCAGTTGGATCCAAATCCACCTCTGGCAACCGAAGTCATGGAGTTGAAGTGCCGTACGAACCGCATCCAGCCGAGGTCCAGGTCAAGCTCTGACTGGGACTTGTTGCCCGTGGTGGGCTCACAAGGGTTGCCTATTGGACATTGGCTGGTGAGCGGTATGCTCGCATACGTCATCAACGTCTCGGCGTAATTCTCATAGTCTGGTCGTATTTCGCAGGCCTGCGCATCCGGCCGCCATTCCAGGAGACGCGGGTTCGGACACCTCACTTCGCGAATCTGATAGACGTTGCTGCTTGATGTGTACGCGGAGCATCGCCCGTTTGCAATAAATCCCTGAACCACCTTGTATTTGGCGGACATGCGCTTCGGACTTCCGTCAGGCCCCGTGGAACTTACACGCCACTCCCCGGGGGTGATCTGGGTTTCAGGGCAGTTTGCCGGTGAAGCGTGGCGCTGCTTGATCGCATCGAGCATCGCATCGTGACTATCGTAGTCCGTGTTGACGAATTGGAACTTCCAAGCCGTGGTGAGCAGGCTCGTGGGCCTCACCCGGTAGTAGTACGTCACCGCTTGGCTGGAAACCTTGTTGTCCGCGATGTACCACTCAAACGGCGCGTCGGTTTCAAAGGACGAAGCGACGTGGTCCTCAATGGCACGCTGCGCCTGGCGTTCGGTAGTCCACAGCTGCTCGTCCAGGCGCGTACTCCATGTCTTTTCCACCTCCTGCGCGTGTGCGAGTGGAGCGGTAGCGAGTGCGATGGCAACGGTCAGTGCGCGGCGACGCGCACCACGCGGATATGAAACAAACATCCCTTTACTCCTCCCAAGCCCAAGCGGCAGGGAGGTTTATGGGCGACAGAAGCTTTTCCGCCAAGGCCAGGAACTGTGACCGGTAGCGCCGATGTTGGGCGAATTGGCATGGATTCGCCCAAATTGGGGTGTTCCCCTACCGAGGTGAGCGGAACTTCCGGACACCAACTGAGTTGGTAAACGAAGAGATCGAGGGAGGGTGGATGCCGCTAACGGCACAGTTTGCGTGGCTGACGCGTGACCGGCCCGCCGCTGGCGGGCCGGGCTTTCCTGCCGCGGTGAAGGCCATGAGTTGCTCCTTGATCGAGCGTGGACGGTTCAGGGGCAGCCGGGCAGAGCCCGGCTCTACTCGCCTTGCGGCGGCTTCGGCATTACGCCCGCTTTTGCTGCCTGTTCAGGGGAGCGCTACGATCCGTTCAGGATCGAGTGGGCTTGCCGACACCGGCGTTCACTGGCGCCCGCTATCCTTTCGGCATGAACCGATTCCCCCTGCATATCCTGAGTGCCACCACCCTGCTTGCCGGTCTGGGACTGGGTGCCACGGCGGGCGCCCAGAACCTCGACGCGCAGCGCGCGCAGATCAAGGCCGCCATCGACAATGCCGAGCGCGGTCAGTTCGACCCCGCCCAGGCATCCGCGCTTTCGCGCCACCCGCTGTATGGATGGCTGGAATACGCCAACCTGCGCCGCAACATCGATACGGTGACCACCGCGCAGGCACAGGATTTCCTGAAGCAGTACAACGGCCAGGCGGTGGCCAGCAGTTTCCGCAGCGTGTGGCTGCCGGCGGTAGCGCGCCGCGAGGACTGGCCGACCCTGCTGGCGAACTGGGCACCTACCGACAATGTCGGCCTGCGCTGCGCGCAGCTCAACGCGCGCCAGGCCACCGGCAAGGCCGATGCGCAATGGACCATAGACGCCCAGGCGATCTGGCGCAGCACCGGCAAGTCCCTGCCCGACGCCTGCGACCCGGTCTTTGCGATACTGGACGCCAAGGGTGGGCTGAGCGCGGCGCTGCGTTGGGAACGCATCGACGCCGCTGCCGACGCGCAGGAGCCCGCAGTGATGCGCAGTGCAGCCCGCGGGCTGCCAGCCGCCGACCTGGCCCTGGCCAATACCTATGCAGCATTCGTGGACAGGCCCAATGCCAGCGCACTGAACTGGCCGCGCAATGAACGCAGTCGGCGGATCGCTACCGACGGCCTGGCCAAGCTGGCCAAGGCCGACCCGGATGCGACCGAGCAGCAATTGCCGCAGTACGTCAATGCGCTGCAGCTGAGCGCCGCCCAGCAAGCGGCGGTGAAGTACCAGATCGCGTTGTGGACGGTAGCCTCCTATGGTCCCGAGTCGGCACGCCGCCTCAACGCGGTCCCGGATTCCGCCTATGACGAGCGCCTGCACGAATGGCGCGCGCGCGAGGCGATGTCGCGCGGCGACTGGCCGGCCACCCTGGCCGCGATCCGCAAGATGGGCCCGACCCAGCGCGCGGATTCGCGCTGGCGCTATTTCGAAGCGCGCATGCTGGAAAAGACCGGCAAGCGCACCGAGGCACAGCCGCTGTATAAGGAAGCGGCGCGTTCGGCCACCTTCCACGGCTTCCTCGCTGCCGACCAGCTGGGCCAGAGCACGTACACGCTGTGCCCCATCGAGCCGACCGACAGCAAACAGGCGCAGGCTGCGGTGGCGCGCGACCCCGCCATCGTACGCGCGATGGAGCTGTTCAAGATCGAGCGCGCCGGCTGGGCCGTGGCGGAATGGAACGATGCCCTGACCCGCTTCGACACCTCACAGCGCCGCATCGCGGTGGAGGTGGCGCGCGACAACGGCTGGTTCGACCGGGCGGTGTTCTCGCTCGGCAAGACCCCGGACGAGCAGCGCCTGTACAGCCTGCGCTTCCCGCTGCACCACGATGATGCGATCCGCCGCGAATCCGCGCGCAATGCCATCGACCCGGCCTGGGTGGCCGCCGAGATCCGTGCAGAGAGCATCTTCAATCCGAAGGCGCGTTCGCCGGCCAATGCCATGGGCCTCATGCAGGTGCTGCCAGCCACCGGCGCCAGCGTGGCGAAGTCCATTGGGCTGTCCAACTATGGCGGCGCGGCCAGCCTGTATGACCCGGATACCAACATCGCGTTGGGCACCGCTTACCTGCGACAGCTGATGAACAAGTACGAGGGCCTCCCCTACGTGACCATCGCCGCCTACAACGCCGGGCCGACGCCGACTGCGCGTTGGCAGTCGCAGCGGCCGGGCTTCGATCCGGATATCTGGATTGAAACCATCAGCTACAAGGAAACCCGCGAGTACGTTGCACGCATTCTTGCGTTCAGCGTGATCTACGACTGGCGTCTGAACGGCGACGCGCTGCCGGTCACCGACCGCATGAACGGCCGCCTGCAGGCCAAGCGCAAGGCGTTCGCCTGCCCAACCGACGCAGACAAGGGCGGCGATTGAGCCGAGGTTCTGCGGGGGATCGGTGGCAGGCCGGTCGTGGCATCATTCGGCCATGAAGATCTATCTCGTTGGCGGCGCGGTTCGCGACCGCCTGATCGACCTCCCGCCTGGCGACCGCGACTGGGTCGTCGTGGGCGCCACCCAGCCGGAAATGGAAGCGCTGGGCTACAAGGCCGTGGGCAAGGATTTCCCCGTATTCCTGCACCCCGACTCGGGTGAGGAATACGCATTGGCGCGTACCGAGCGCAAATCCGGCCGCGGCTACCGGGGCTTCGTGGTCGATGCGGACCCGTCGGTCACGCTGGAAGAAGATCTGCAGCGCCGCGATTTCACCCTCAATGCCATCGCCTGCGATGAAGCCACCGGCGCGCTGGTGGACCCGTACGGCGGCGTGCGCGATATCGAGCGGCGGGTACTGCGGCATGTAGGACCCGCCTTCGTGGAAGATCCGTTGCGGGTGCTGCGCGCTGCCCGCTTCATGGCGCGCTTCGCGCCGCTGGGGTTCACCGTCGCCCCGGAGACGATGCAGCTGATGCGGCAGATCGCCGAGAGTGGCGAGCTGGATGCGCTGGTGCCCGAGCGCGTCTGGCAGGAACTGCGCCGCGTGCTGGGCTCGGCGCAACCGTCGGCGTTCCTGCGCACGCTGCACGAAGCGGGTGCGCTGGGTGCGGTACTGCCGGAACTGGAGGCGCTGTACGGGGTGCCGCAGCGTGCCGAGTACCACCCCGAAGTCGACACCGGCGTACACCAGGAGATGGTCAGCGACATGGCCGCCCGGCTCGCGCCCGGCGATGACCAGGTCGGCTTTGCCGCTCTCACCCATGACCTGGGCAAGGCGCTGACCCCGGACGAGGAGTGGCCGCGCCATGTGATGCATGAGCAGCGCGGGCTGGCGCCGTTGCGGGGGCTGTGCGAACGATTGAAGGTGCCGCTGGACCACCGGCAACTGGCCGAGGCGGTCTGCCGCGATCATCTCAACGTGCACCGCATCGACGAACTGCGCGATGGCACGGTGCTGGAGCTGCTGGGCCGCTGCGATGGCTTCCGCCGTCCCGAACGCATCGCGAAGATCGCACTGTGCTGCGAAGCCGACGCGCGCGGCCGCCTGGGGTTCGAGGATCGCGCTTACCCGCAGGGCGAAACACTCAAGCGCCTGCACCAGGCCGCGCTGTCGGTGCAGGCACGCGACCTCGACGTGGCCCATCTGCAGGGACCGGCGGTGGGTGAAGCACTTGCGCAGGCCCGCATCAAGGCGATCGCCGCAGCGCGCTAAACGCGCCTGCGCGCCGGACCCAGGTTGTTGATTCCACATCCGGTAATGCATGACAGGCGGTGAAACCAGGCGCCCAGCTTCACCGCAGGTCATGCCACTGTCGGGCGCGGAAGATTTCATGGCGGTAGATCAGGATGTGACCCGACCGTTGCCGGCCGCCATGGCGAGGCCTGCCGGCTAGAAGTCGAAGCGCAGCCCGATGTTGCCCTCGATCACTTTGCGCTCCTTCTGCCGGCTGCTTTCCAGATCGCGGGTGTAGTCGGCGACCACGAACGCGCTGACGTTGCCGTTGAAACGCGCCACCACGCCGAACCCGACCTCCAGTGCCCGTGAATCCTGCTGGTTGATGATGCGGTTGGTATCGAAGTCGATGCGGTCTTCCCCATCGAGCGTCTGCCAGTAGTTGAGCTTGAAGTACGGTTGCCAGCCGTTGCCGGCGATCTCGTAGTCCGCGGCCAAGCGTACGCCGGCGCGCCCGATCCAGGCGTTGTCGGCGTTGAAGCGAAGCTGCGCGATGCGGTCGGCGGCATCGTCCACCGAGGTGCGCTGCCAGATCACCTGCAGTTGCGGCTCCAGCCACCAGGCCGACCGGCCGAAACGCAGCAGCGGCTTGCCCACTTCCACCGACGCAGTGGTGCCATCGCCGTCCACGTCGATCCCGATGCCGCGCGCGGACGTTGCCTCGCCGTCGTAGCGGCTCTGCATCACCACCACATCAAGGTATCCGGCGGCGCTGCCGGCACGTGTCCAATACAGGCCCACGTGCTTGTCGTCCAGGCGGGTGCGCCCCACCGCGACATTTTCCCAGCCGATCGCGAAGCCGTTGACGTTTCCCTGCGCGCGGGTACGGCCGAAGAACACGCCGAACTGGTCGCGGTGCACATTGCCTGCGTTCGCATACAGATCCAGGCCGGCCTGCACCCCTTGGATGTCGCCATCGAATCCGGGCTGGGCATCGCCCTCCCAGTACTGCTCGTGGCTCTGCCCGACCAGGCGCGCCCATGCCGCCCGCACGCCGCCCTGGCCGGCGAGGATGCGCTGCTCCCCTTGGCGCTCGTGGAAGGTACCCAGGCTGGCCAAGCTGGTTTCGCGCAGCAGTGGCGGCACCACCGAATAAAGGCCGGTTTCCAGCCGGTACAACGGCACCATGGCCTCCTCCGACGGGCGTGCGTCAGGCGTGGGCGGCTCCGCCAACGGCCCGGGAACGGCGGCCACGTCGGTGGGCACCGGCGGCGGCACGTCGTCCTGCGGCGGCGCGGCCGGCGGTGGCGGGGCCGGCTCCGGCGGCGGCGCGGGCTCGGCCGCCACCGGGTCGGGGTTTTCGGGAACGTCCGGTGAGGGAGGCGGCGGCAGCGCAGGCGGCGGCGTCCCCAACGCCTCCGGCGGCGGTGGCTCAGGTGTCACCGAGCCCAGACCGATGGGCGGTGGGGCCGGCGCGGCGACCACACCGTTGACTACGGTCGAACGCAGATACCAGTTCTCGCTGCTCCCTGCGCTGACGCCACCCTTGAACAGGAAATACTCGTACGCACCGGCGGCAACCGGTGCATACAGCGCGAAGGCGCCCGGGCTGGTGCTGGCACCGTTGATCGCCTGCACCACGAGGATGCCGTCGGCCACGGTTTCGGCACCGGCACCGCCCGCGTTGAGGATGCCCACGCCCGTGGTCCCGCTGGCCACGCCATTGGAGATCACCAGCCGGTCCGATGCGGCGTCGTCGGCACCCAGCACGGTGTCCAAGTACAGCGCACCACCATTGCCGGTGTAATTGCCGGCGATGGTGAACGCATCGCCAGCGCCGCCACCACCGTTGGTCAGGTCGATGCGGCCGGCATTGGTGACGTTGACCGGCAGTGCTGCGTTGAAGGCGACAATGCTGGCGTTGACGCCCCCGCCGAACAGCGTGCTGGTCGCGTCCACGTCGAGCGCACCGGTACCGCTTCCGGGATCGCCCAGGCGCAGGTCGCCGTCGAAGGTGAGCTGGCTGTCATTGGCCAGCGCCATCGATTCCCAGCCGGTGAAGCGGGCCACGCCATCGGTCTTGACGTTGTCCATGTCGAGCGTGTCAGTGCCCAGGCCGCCGTCGAAGCCCGGCAGCGCGCCAAGGTAGGAGACGTTGAGGTCGGCCAGCGTGGCCGTGTCGTTGCCTTCCCCGAAATCGACCAGGCCGTGCACCACCCCGCCACCGCGCCAGTCGAAGCGGTCGTCGCCGAAGCTGAGGCGGATCTCGCCGCGCACGGTGCCGCCGGTGATGGTGACCGAATCGTTGCCGCCGCTGACGCTGATGTTGCCGCCGATGTAACCATCGGAGAGCACGATAGTGTCGTTGCCGAAGCCGGTAACCAGGTTGCCGTCGATGGTGCCACCGGACATCAGGAAGGTGTTGTCTTCCAGCTTCATGTTGACCCGGCCGATGCGGCCGCCGGTCATTTCGCCGTAATCGCCATCATCGAACGCGCCGACGATGCGCCCGTCGGTGATGCGGAAACGGTCCAGTCCATCGCCCTGCAGCAGCGCGCCGATGCTGCCGCCGGTCATCAGGAAGGTATCGATGCCCGAGCCCTGCTGCACGGTGCCGGACACGGTGCCGCCCGAGACCTCCAAGCTGTCCGCGTCGGCGCCCTGGTCGATGCTGCCGACGGTGCCGCCACTGAGGGTGATGGCATCGTTGCCCGCGCCCTGCAGACGCTGCTGCTGATGCTGCCGGCCAGCATGTCCAGGCGGTCGGCGCCGGCGCCGGCGCCGAAGATGATGCCGGCGGTGCTGCCGCTGATGACGCCGCGGTTCACCACCGTGGTCGCCGCGTTGGTGAGGATGCCCACGCCGCTGGCGCTGGTGATGCTGCCACTGTTGTCGATGCGGTGACCGCTGCCGCCGTCCAGCGCGATCGCGGCGCCACTGGCGATGCCGAGCTGGGCGCCGGTCTGCACGTTGACGGTGACGTTGCTTGAGCCGGGCACGCTGGCGATGGGCGTGGCCTGCGGGCTCGGTGCCTGTGCCGTGCAGGTAACGGTCTGCCCGGTTGTGGGTGCCGTGGTATCGCAGCCGGCCCACGCCGGCGCGGTGGTGGTGGCAAGGAGGAGGCTGCCGCAGGCCACGCGCAGGCTGCGCGCGATGCCTGCCGCCAGACGGGAACGTGGCGGAGTCGCATTCATGGGACGCATGGACCGTTCCTTTTCCAGAAAAGGGGAATTACGGCGTGCCGATGCGTCCCCCGTGACCTAACGCAGCCCGGCGAGAGTACTTTTACTGTCCGGATGTGAGGCGGAAGTAAATTTCGGGCGGCTTTCGGATAGTTATTGCGGCCCAAAGCGCATTCATATTTTCAGGTGAATCCGACGGCGGTCCAGCGCCCACGCGATTATCCACCAGAACGCCAAGAGCCCCACCGCGCACAGCAGCGACGCCAGTGCCGACTGGTCCGGCACCGCCCTGGCAAGCATCGTGTAACACGCCGCCCATGCCCCGCTGGCGATCAGCACCAGCGCCATCACCGAGGAGCCCAGATAGGCGGCGATGGCATTGACGCCGAAGCGTCGGCCCAGTGCAGGCCAGCGCCAGCGGTCGACCAGCAGGTGGGCCAGCAGCAGGGCGGCGATCGACAGGCCGCCGGTCAACAGCACGTAGCTGGGCGTCCACAGGTTCTTGTTGAACGGCAGCAGCGGTGCCAGCAACAGCCCGGCTCCCAGCAGCATCAGCGCCACGCCGCCGAGCGCCCCCAACCGCCCCGCGCGCAGCCAGCGGCCGGCGATCAGGCCCAACAGGGTGGTGGCCAACGCCCCGGCGGTGCTGAGCAGGCCTTCGGGGTCGTGCCCGAGTCGGGTCACGGCGTCGTATTTGTACAGGAACGGTGCGAACAGCGCGGTATCCACCCGACTGACCGGATTGAGCCACGGCGCCAGCGTATCGGCACCCAGCAGCAGTGCCGTGTACCCGAGCAGCAGGCCGCCGAGCACCGCCCACTGCGTACGCGCGCGGGTGTGGATGGCCAGCAGCCCCACCACCGCCACGCACACCGCAATGCGCTGCAGCACGCCCCACAGCCGGTACGCCGGCAGCTCGAACAGCCACCATGCCAACACGTGCAGCAACGCGCCGGCGAGCAGGATGCGCAGTGCGCGCTTCAGCAGGGTACGGGCCAGCAGCGGGCGCGCGGCTGCGTCGACAGCGCGCGGCGCCAGGCTGAAGGCCATCGACACGCCCGCGATGAACAGGAACAGCGGGAAAATCAGGTCGGTCGGGGTGAAACCGTGCCAGTCCGCGTGCAGCAGCGGGGCATACACATGGCCCCAGTCGCCGGGATTGTTGACCAGCAGCATCGCCGCCACGGTCAAACCGCGCAGGGCATCGATGGAGCCCATGCGCGCAGCGGAGGATGCGCTCATGCGTCCTCGCGCTGCCCGGAGATCCAGGTCGCACGCACCTGCAGCGCCTCGTCCAGCAGCACCAGATCGGCCTGATAGCCTTCGGCGATCTCGCCCAGGCGGTCGTCCACGTTGAGGAACTGCGCCGGGTAACGCGACGCCATGCGCGCGGCTTCTTCAAGCGGCAGTCCGAGCAGGTGCACTGCGTTGCGCACGGCGGTGGCCATGTCCAGCGCCGAGCCGGCCAGCGACCCGGCAGCGTTGCGGACCACGCCGTCGACCACGGTGATCACTTCGCCGTACAGCTCGAAACTGGGACTGTCGGCACCCACCGGCGACATCGCGTCGGTGACCAGCATGACCTTGCCGGTCGGCTTGGCCGCCAACGCAACACGCAGGCTGCCCGGATGCACGTGCACGCCGTCGGCGATGATGCCGATCCAGCTGTCGCGATCTTCCAGCGCGGCGCCGACCGCGCCGGGTTCGCGCCCGGTCAGCGGCGACATCGCGTTGTACAGGTGGGTGAAGCCGCGAATGCCCGCGTCCAGCCCGGCGCGCGCTTCCTCATAGGTGGCCGCGGTATGCCCGGCGGCCACGATCACCCCACGCTCCACCAGCGCGCGGATGCTCTCCAGCGGCACCCTTTCCGGGGCCAGGGTCAGCAGGGTCACGCCGTTGTCGAGCGAAGCCGCCATCGCGATCTCGTCGGCGTCGGGCACGCGGAACTTGTTGGCGTCATGGGTGCCCTTGCGCGCCGGTGCGATGTACGGACCTTCCAGATGGATGCCGATCACCCCGGGCACGCCTGCGGCGATCGCTTCGCGGGTAGCGTCGATGGCCGTACGCATCACCTGCACGTCGTCGCTGATCAGCGTGGGCAGCAGCGCGGTGGTGCCGAAACGACGATGCGCGGCCGCCAGCGTGCGCAGGCTCTCCACATCGGGCGCGTTGTTGAACAGCACGCCGCCGCCGCCGTTGACCTGCGCGTCGATGAACCCGGGCAGCAGCCAGCCGCCGCCCAGGTCGACCTGTTCGGCCGCACTGCCCAGCTGGGGCGCGGCGTCGGACACCAGCGCGGTGATGCGCCCCTCCTCGATCACCAGCGCGAGGTCATCGCGGAAGCCGTCGGCGGTGAGGATGCGGGCGTTGCGCAGGACGGTCTTCATCAGACGGTCTCCGTGACCTTGTTCAAGTGCGGCGGCAGGTCCGGGTTGTGACCGCGGCGCAGGGCCAGCGCATTGATGGCCTTGTAGAACGCCTGCACGGTGAGCAGCGGCGCGCACGCAGGATGGGGGGCCTGCGGCAACGGCAGGTCGCCGTCCGGTGCGGCCAGCCATACCTGCGCGTCGCGCGCGGCAAACTCGGCGGCCACCGCGCGGGTGCCTGCGCCGGTTTCATCGGGCTGGGCGAAGGCCAGGACCGGGAAGCCCGGACCGACCAGGGCCATCGGCCCATGCTTGACCTCGGCCGAGCTGTAGGCCTCGGCGTGCAGGCCACAGGTTTCCTTGAACTTCAGCGCCGCCTCCTGGGCCGCGCCCAGGCCAAGGCCGCGGCCGACCACGAACAGGTTGTGCGCAGGGACCAGCCCATCTGTCAGCGCGGACCAGTCGCTGTTCCAGGCTTGCCGCAGTGCATCGGGCAGGGTGCGCAGCGAGGCGATCAGGCCGGCGTCCTGGCTCCAGTACGCCACCAGCTGCAGGATCGCCGACAGCGAGGCCAGGTAGCTCTTGGTCGCCGCCACGCTGCGCTCGGCGCCGGCACCGAGCGGAATGACCGTTTCGGCCAGCTGTGCCAGCGGCGAGTCTTCCACGTTCACCAGCGCGACCACGCGTGCGCCTGCCGCGCGCGCGGCCTCGGCATTGCGCAGCAGGTCCGGGCTCTTCCCCGACTGCGAAATCACGATGTACAGCGCGCCACGCAGCTGCAGCGGCGATTCATACACCGAGCCCACCGACGGCGACGCCGACGCGGTGACCAGGCCCAGCGTGGTCTCCAGCAGGTACTTGGCATAGGTGGCGGCATGGTCGGAACTGCCCCGCGCGCAGGTCACCACGAACGGCGGCGGCGCCGCGCGCAGCGTCGCGGCCAGCGTCTGCACGGTCGCTTCGTTGCGCGCGAACTGCGCAGCGATCACGTCGGCCGCTTCGGCGGCTTCGCGGAACATCAGGGTGTCGTGCGGGGCTGGCAGGGACATGCGGGGCTCAGGTGGTTTCAGGAGTGGGAGGGCGGGCAGCGAGCGGCCGCATCGGGGCGGTGGAACCGCGCACGATCAGCTGCGGCACGAAGCCCTGGTTCTGCAGCTGCAGCGGCGCATCGTCGTAGGCATCGCTGCGCAGCTGCGCGATCAACAGCCGCGCGGCGTGCCGGGCGATGTCTTCGGTGGCCTGCTTGGCGGTGGTCAACGGCGGCCACGACTGGCGCGAGAACGGGCTGTCCTCGAAGCCGGCGATGGACAGGTCGTACGGAACGTTCATGCCCGCCGATTTCGCCGCCGCCAGCACACCCGCGGCGATCTCGTCGTTGGAGCCGAAGATCGCCGTGGGCGGCTCGCGCAGCGCCAGCAGCCGACGCGCGCCACGGAAGCCGTCGTCGAAGGTGTAGTCACCCTGCACCACCAGATGCTTGTCGTGCGGAATGCCATAGTCGCGCAGCGCCGCCTCGTAGCCGGCGTGGCGCTCGCCACTGGAGCGGTGTGAGGTACCGCCCCAGAGGAAGCCGATGCGCTGGTGGCCGAGCTGGATGAGGTGTTCGGTGATCTCGTAAGCGGCCTCGCGGTCGTCCACGAACACGCAGGCACCGTCCTGAGGATCGGCGGTGGCGGCAATGATGCGTACCAGTTTGATCCCACGCGCGGTCAACGCGGCGACCAGGTCGCCACGCTCGGACATCGGCGCGGTGAGCACCAGCCCGGCCAGGCGCGAACGCTGCACCCAGTCGGCCAGTTCCTCGGCCAGCATCGGCGAGCTGGAATCGCAGGGATGGATCTGCAGCCCGAAGCCGGTTTCGCGGCAGGCGGCAAGCACGCCGTTCTGCACGCCGATGATGTGGTACGGATTCGGGTTGTCGTACACCAGCCCGATCACCAGCGTGGTACCGGTGCGCAGGTTGCGCGCGGCCGGATCGGGCTCGTAATCGAGCTCGGCGATGGCGCGCAGCACGCGCGCGCGCGTGGCCTGCATCACCGACGGTTCGTTGTTGATGACCCGCGACACGGTCTTCAACGACACCTTGGCCCGTTCGGCGACATCCTTGATGGTCGCTCTACGCATGCTCTTTTCCTGGCTCACCGGTTGGGCGTCCATGATCGCCGATCACTGCCCGTCGCGGGGCAGGCCGATCCGGTGGCCGCGCAGGGAGTAAAACAGGATGTAGAGGTAGCACGGCACCATCAGGCCCGCGAACACCCACTGGAAATCGACGTGCTGCTTCAGCACCGCGAATGCCTGCGGGATGATCGCGCCACCGGCGATGGCCATCACCAGCAGCGCCGACCCGGTTTCGGTGAACCGGCCCAGGCCACGGATGGCCAGCGGGAAGATCGCCGGCCACATCATGGCGTTGGCAAAGCCCAGCGCGGCGACGAAGCCCACCGACACATAGCCGTGGGTGAACAGCGCGCCGATGCAGAACAGTACGCCCAGGCTGGCCGAAATGCTCAGGTAGCGCTGCTGCGAGACCAGGTGCGGAATCAGCGCCAGGCCGGCCACGTAGCCCACCAGCATCGCGCCCAGGGTGATGGAGGTGAACAGCTTGGTCTGGTCCAGCGGCAGGTTGAAGCCGTGTCCATAGGTGCCGATGGCGTCGCCGGCCATTACCTCAACCCCCACGTAGACGAACAGGCACAGTACGCCCAGCCACAGGTGCGGGAACTGGAAGATGCTGGTGCGCTCGGCCAGGCCGGGTGCACGCGCCGGCGTTGCATTGGCTTCGGCGGTCTTCAGCTCGGGCAGCGGCGAGAACAGCACGCCCACCGCCAGCACCACCAGCAGCCCGGCCATGGCCATGTACGGCATCTGGATCTTGGCGGCGAAGGTGTCCAGAAGCGCGTTGCGGGCCACCGGGTCGGCGGCGGCGACCTGCTCGGAGAGGTCGCCGATGCCGTGCAGCACCAGCGTACCGATCAGCAGCGGGGCCAGGATGCCGGCGATCTTGTTGCAGATACCCATCAGCGCGATGCGACGCGCGGCGGTCTCGATCGGGCCAAGGATGCTGATGTACGGATTCACCGCCGTCTGCAGCAGGGCCAGGCCGCTGCCGATGATGAACAGGCCACTGAGCGCGCCGGGGTACCAGCGCTGCTGGGCAAAGTGCGCGAACACCACCGCACCGGCCGCCATCACCAGCAGGCTCAGGCTCAGGCCCTTCTTCATGCCGGTGCGCTTGAGGATCCACGAGGCCGGCAGGGCCAGGAAGAAGTAGGACAGGTAGAACACCATCAACACCAGGAACGCGCCGACCTCGTCCAGCTCGAAGGCCAGTTTGACGAAGGTGATCAACGGGCCGTTGAGCCAGGTGAAGAAGCCGATCAGGAAGAACAGCACCCCGATGATCAGGATCGAGGTGGCCACGCGCGAACGCGCGGTAGCAGCAGGCACGACAGACATCTGGAAGGCTCCTGCATCGACGGCACGCGGGCGGCGTCGGAAGAGTGGCTGGGAACAACGTTGTCACATTTATTCGATGGGCTACCCGGCTTTGTCAACAACTGGTTTCTACCGCTGCGGCGGAAAACCCCGTGCTGCACCTGCGCAGAAACGCCGCCAGCCCCCGTCGCGCCTTCACGCGACCAGTGATTGCAACGGCTTTACGAAATCTTGACGGTGCAGGGCTGAAAACGTTTTCTTGTGACGCAGGTCGCTGCGGCGCAGCATCGAAAGTGTGAGGTTATCGTTGACATCGTTGTCAGAACGATTACAGACTCCGCTCAATCGCCGGGGCCAGACCTGGCCGTACGTATCCCAAGGGAGCCCGTGTGACCGCAGCCGCCCACGCCGTATCGCCCCTCGCGCCGCCGCCGTTCCTGGCGGCCGACGTGGGCGGCACGCATGTCCGCGTGGCCCGTGTGCAGGCCAGCCCGGACCCGGCCCATCCGGTCCAGCTGCTCGAGTACCGCAAGTTCCGCAACGCCGACTACGCCGGGCTGAGCGCGATCCTGCAGGCCTTCATCGCCGACGGCGAGCGTCCTGCGCACTGCGTGGTGGCCACCGCCGGGTATGCCCGCGAAGACGGCACGGTGATCACCGCCAACGTGCCATGGCCGCTGTCGGCGCGCCAGATCGAAGCCGACCTGGGCCTGGAAGCGGTCTACATCGTCAACGACTTCGAGGCGGTGGCCTATGCCGCTGCGCAGGTGGACGCCAGCGGCGTGCTGCAGCTGACCGGCCCGGCCACCGCGCCGCGTGGCCCGACCCTGGTGGTCGGCCCGGGCACCGGGCTGGGTGCGGCATTGTGGATTCCCACCGCGCAGGGCGCTGTGGTGCTGGCCACCGAAGCCGGCCAGCCGACCCTGGCAGTCAGCACCGAACTGGAAATGGCGATCGTGCGGCAGATGCAGCGCGAACACGCGCATGTGTCGGTCGAACACGCGCTGTCCGGTCCGGGCCTGATGAACCTCTACCGCGCGCTGTGCGCGATCGAAGACCAGCCGGCCGTGCTGGCAACGCCCGATGCGATCACCGCCGCGGCGATGAACAACCAGGACGTGCTGGCGCGGCAGAGCCTGGACGTGTTCTGCGGCCTGCTCGGCAGCACCATCGGCGACATGGCCCTGCAGTACGGCGCCCACGGCGGGGTCTACCTGGCCGGCGGGATCCTGCCGCAGATCCGCGAATTCCTGTTGAACAGCACCTTCGTCGCCCGCTACCTCAACAAGGGGCCGATGCGCGAGGCGCTGGAACGCATTCCCGTGAAGGTGGTCGAGCACGGGCAGTTGGGCGTCATCGGCGCCGCAAGCTGGTATCTCGGCCGAACCGACGTTTGAAAAAGCAAGGCGCGTTCCGGCAACGGGCGCTGGGCAAAGGTCGCACGCATCGCAAACCGCACGCCGTCGCTGGCGCACAACGATTGATGAGGAGAGACATCATGAACCACCGCAAGAGCCTGCTTTCGGCAGCCATTTTCAGCTGTATCGCCTTCGGCGCCCACGCGCAGGACGCACAGCCCACCGCCACCGACCTGGACACGGTAACCGTTACCGGTATCCGCGCCAGTCTCGAGCGCTCGCTGGATACCAAGCGCAACAATGTCGGGGTATCTGAAGCGATCACCGCCGAGGACATCGGCAAGTTCCCCAGCACCAACGTGGCCGAGGCGCTCTCGCAGATTCCGGGTGTGACGCTCGACCGTCGCTTCGGCCAGGGCGAGCGCGTCAGCATCGACGGTACCGACCCCAGCCTCAATCTGACCTTCCTGGACAACCACCCGGTGGCGCAGGCCATCTGGCTGTACGGCGAACAGCCCAATCGCGGCTTCGACTACACCCTGCTGGCGCCGCAGATCCTGGGCCGTGCCGAGATCCTCAAGTCCTCCGAAGCCCGCCTCACCGAAGGCAGCCTCGGCGGCACAGTGCTCATGCACACCCGTCAGCCGCTCGACCTGAAGCAGAACGAAGTGGCCGCCTCCATTGGTTACAGCTACAGCCAGCAGGCCAGCGAAGGCAAGCCCAATGCCTCTGCGCTTTACAGCTGGAAGAACGACGACGAGACCTTCGGCATCGCGGTGTCGGCGCAGCACTATGAAGAGGCCGTGGACCGCCAGGGCATCGAGGTGTTCGGCTACGCCAAGGCGTCGACCTTCGCCAACGCCACCGGCGTGGCCGGAGATGTCGATGTGCCAAACTCGATCAATGCCGCGTGGTTCCAGCAGGAGCGCAAGCGCGACAGCGCCGTGGTGAACCTGCAGTTCAAGCCGACCGACGAACTGGAATTCAACCTCAGCGGCCTGTACATCAAGGAAAACTTCGACAACTACAACCAGTCGATGTATTCCTTCCTGACCTGGAACCCGGGCACTGTCGGGGCCGTGGACCAGCTCGGCAACGTACGCAACGGCGTGGCAACCAGCGGCCATTCCAATGCCAGCGCGACCGCCAACAGCGGCACGGTCATCTACGACAACAACGTGCGCGAATCGGAAGTCACCACGAAGGGTCTGGACCTGCGCGGTGCCTGGCGTGGTGACACCTGGGGCGTCAGTGGCCAGGTTGGCCAGAGCAAGTCCGAGAACAAGGACCTGGCCCAGTACTTCATCGAGCCGTTCTACAACGGTGCCTACAGCTGGAGCATCGACAAGGGCCTGTCCTTCGACAACCCGGACGCGGCGCGCAATCCGGCCAACTGGAACTCCGCGGGCGGCTGGTTCGGCAACAACGGCATCTTCTCCACCGAGAGCAAGGACACCTACGCCCAGCTGGACTTCAACGTCCAGTTCGACAGCGTGTTCAACCAGCTGCAGTTCGGCGTGCGCCACGGCAAGCATGATGAAGACTTCCAGCTCAACGTCTATGGTGGCGTGCGCCCGGGCAGCCTGGCCGACGTGGGCACCATCGGCCTGACCGATATCGACGGCTACGGCTTTGGCGACAGCCAGGCCCACCACGTCCAGGCTGGACGCGACAACGTGCTGAACTGGGTCAAGGGCAGCCCGCTGGACTACGCGAATCCGGATCCGTCCAGCTACCTCAACAACAGCTGGGCGCTGCAGCAGACCAACAACGCCGCCTACGCCCAGCTGAACTTCTCCAACGGCCCGTTGCGCGGCAACGTCGGCGTGCGCTACGTGGACTCCAAGACGAAGGGCAGCGGTTTCGTCTACGGCGGCACCCCGACCCTGGATGACCTGGACAGCAAATGGCAGACCCAGACCAAGTCGGAGGACTTCGTCCTGCCGTCGCTGAGCTTGGCATGGGACACCGACAATGACTGGGTGTTCCGTTTCGCGGCAGCGAAGGTAATCGCCTGGGCTCCATACAACCAGATGGTCAACAACACCTTCCTCAACGACACCCAGCTGACCGGCAGTGGTGGTAATGCGGCGCTGTCGCCGTATGAGTCGTGGAACTACAACGCCTCGGCCGAATACTACTTCCAGCCGCAGTCGGTCGTGGCCTGGTCGGTGTTCTACAAGAAGATCGACAACTACATCGACACCTCGGCCACGATCGAGCGTCAGTACAACTCGATCCGTGATACCTCGCCGGCCACCTGGCAGAACATCGTGGGCACCAACGGCTGCACCGCTGACGGATACTGCGATTACAGCATCCAGCGTCCGCGCAATGCCGGCAGCGGCCACGTGAAGGGCTTCAACCTGAGCTTCCAGCAGGCCTTTGGTGAAAGCGGCCTCGGCCTGACTGCCAACTACACGTATGCCAACGGCGAGAACAACAGTGGCGATCCCCTGCCCTACCAGTCCCGCAATTCGGTTGCCATCAGCCCGTACTACGAAAAGGGGCCGATCAACGCGCGTCTGACCTACAACTGGCGCGACAGCTACCTGGCCGGTGGCTACGTCGCCGGTGCAGCACCGGCCAGCGTGGATGACTATGCCGAACTGGGTGCGAGCTTCGGTTACACCTTCAACGAGAACTGGTCGCTGAGCCTGGACGCACAGAACCTGCTGGACGAGACCTACTTCCAGTACCTGGGCGACAAGGAACATATTGCCGGCAAGTACAAGAGCGGCCGTCGTTACATGGCCACCCTGCACTTCAAGTTCTGATTCCAACGTCACACGCGTAACCTGTAGAACGGGCCCGGACTTCCGGGCCCGTTTTTGCTTCGCTGCCAGGCAGACGCCGGCACAACGAATCCGCAACAAAGGAATGACCCGATGCCCATCCGCACCCGTCGTACCTCGCCGTCGCTGCTGTCACTGGCACTGGCACTTTCCCTCGCGCCGCTGGCCCATGCCACCGACGCCCAGGCACCGGACGGCCCGCGCGCCCTGCCCGGCTCGCTGCCGCTCATACCCGCGCCGGCCCAGCTGCAACGCCTGGAGGGCGCCGGCTACACCGTCACCGCCGCAACCGCACTGCGTGCGCAGGGCGCTGCCGCCCAGCGCGTGGCCGCCCTGTTCGCTACCCAGGTGCAGCACAGCGGTGGCCCGGCACTGTCCCTGTCCACCGCGCGTGGCAGCGACGGCATCCGCTTCGTGATCGACAGCGCGCTGAAGACCGGCGCCGAGGGGTACCAGCTGCGCAGCGATGCGCGCGGCGTGACCGTGCACGCTGCCACCGAAGCGGGCCTGTTCTACGGCGCGGCCACCCTGTCGCAGCTGGTCACCGGCGGCAGCAACGGCGTGGTGCCGGCACTGAAGATTGACGACGCGCCGCGTTTCAGCTGGCGCGGCCTGATGCTGGATTCGGCCCGCCACTTCCAGAGCCTGGACGAGATCAAGCGCGTGCTCGACGCGATGGCCGAACAGAAGCTCAACACCTTCCACTGGCACCTTACCGACGACCAGGGCTGGCGCATGGAGATCAAGCGCTACCCGAAGCTCACCGGGGTGGGCAGCTGCCGCATTCCGGCCGGCGATGGCGGCCGCGACCCGGCCACCGGCGCCCCGCGCCCGTATTGCGGCTTCTATACCCAGGACCAGATCCGCGACGTGATCGCCTACGCTGCTGCACGGCATATCCAGGTGATTCCGGAAGTCGACGTGCCCGGCCACGCCACCGCCGCCATTGCCGCCTACCCCGAGCTGGGCACGATCGATACGCCGCTGCAGCCGCTGAGCGAATGGGGCGTGTTCCCGAACCTGTTCAACACCGAGGAAAGCACCTTCGAGTTCCTGGAGAACGTGCTGGAGGAAGTGATCGCGCTGTTCCCCGCCAAGTACGTGCACGTTGGCGGCGATGAAGCGGTCAAGGACCAGTGGGAAGCCTCCGCGCGCGTGCAGGAACGCATGCGCGAGGTGGGCGCCGGCACCGAAAACGAGATGCAGGCGCACCTGATCAAGCGGCTGGAAACCTTCCTCGAACAGCACGATCGCCGCCTGATCGGCTGGGACGAAATCCTGGAAGGCGGGCTGCCGCCGGAAGCCACCGTGATGTCCTGGCGCGGTACCGAGGGCGGCCTGAAGGCCGCCAGCGAAGGCCATGACGTGGTGATGTCGCCGGTCACCGACCTGTACATGGATTACCTGCAGACCCATTCGGAAAACGAGCCGCCGGGCCGCCCGCTGACCACCCCGCTGGGCCGCGTGTACGGGTTCGAGCCGGTGCCCGACAGCCTGGCACGCGACAAGCAGCAGCACATCCTGGGCCTGCAGGCCAACATGTTCACCGAGCACACCCGCAGTGTTGCGCGCCTGCACCACAACGTGTTCCCGCGACTGGCCGCGGTCGCCGAAACCGGCTGGTCGCCGCGCGAGCGCCGCGATTTCGCCGACTTCCTGGCCCGCCTGCCGTCACAGTTGCAGCGCTGGCAGGCGATGGGCATCGCGTATGCGCAGACGCCGTTCGACGTGGAAGCGGATGTGAGCGACGACCGCAAGGCCGGCACCGCGACGTTGGCGCTTCGCAACCCGCTGAACTACGAGATCCGCTACAGCGTGGACGGCAGCCCGGTCACCGCGGCGTCGCCGCGCTACACCGCGCCGCTGACCCGGCCGCTGCCGGTGGGGGTGCAGGCCGCCACGTTCTTCGACGGGCAGGCGCTGGCCAAGGCGGCCAGCCGTTTCGACATCACCGCGCAGTCGCTGCTGAGCCGCACCGACGAGCACCTGGCGATGTGCCCGGGCGAAGGCAAGCTGCTGCTGCGGCTGGAAGACGACGGCCCGGCCGATGGCGCGCGCGCGATCTTCAACGTGAACATCTTCAACCCGTGCTGGTTGTGGGAAGGCGCGGACGTCGACGGCATCGGCAGGCTGCGGGTGCGTGCCGGTCAGATTCCGTACTACTTCCAGCTGGCCCATGACGAGCCGCAGCGTCGCTTCGTGCCGGCGCGCAGCGCGCACGGTGAGATGGACATCCTCAACGCGCAGTGCGATGGCAAGCCGCTGGCCAGCGTGCCGCTGCCGGCCGCGCCGGGCGCCGATGGCTTCATCACGCTGGAAGCAGCGCTGCCGCGTTCGCTGAAGGGCCGGCAGGATCTGTGCGTACGTTTCACCGGCGACACCCGCCCGACGATGTGGGTGCTGGATACGCTGGAGTTGGTGCCGCGTTGAGTGCGTGCCGACCAACGGTCGGCACCTACCGGTTCAATGCGTGCCGACCAACGGTCGGCACCTGCCGGTTCGATGCGTGCCGACCAACGGTCGGCACCTACCGGTCCGATGCGTGCCGACCAACGGTCGGCACCTACCGGTTCGATGGGTGCCGACCAACGGTCGTCACCAGCCGGTTCAATGCGTGCCGGCCAACGGTCGTCACCTGCCGGTTCAATGCGTGCCGACCAACGGTCGGCACCTACCGGTTCGTCCGGGTGAGGGTAGGTGACGACCGTTGGTCGTCACCCGCGCAGCCGCAGCAACACATCGCGCAACGGCGTCAGCGCGATGGCCATGCCGGCCACCACGCCGATGCTGTTGGCCAGCGCATCCATCGGGTCGGCCATGCGGGTGGTGGTCAGCGCGCCCTGCAGGAACTCGATGCCCACCCCCAGCACCACCAGCCCGGCGCCGGCGCACAGCAGCGCCGCACGCGTGCGGTAGATCTGCACCGCCGCCGAGGCCAGCAGGAAGTACGCCAGGAAGTGCTCGACCTTGTCGCTGTTCTGCGGCAATGCCAGCGGCGGTGGCGGGATCAGGCAGACCACGATCGTGACCGCGATCGCCAACCACCACAGCCCCAGCCACACGCGCGGGAAGCGCAGCGGCTTCAACATCCCGGTCGCGGTCATCTCAGAGCCGCCAGGTCAGATCGCCGAGCGCGAACGCCGGTTCCAGATCCACGTCGCGCTGGAAACCCATCACCTGGAATCGCTCGCCCATTTCACTGGGCAGGGTCAGTTTCTTGACCTGGTCGCGCAGGCGGACCTTGCCGATCTCATCGGCACGGCCTTCGGCCAGCGCCAACAATCCATCCAGCCCGTTGCCGAGCAGGAAGCTGGACTGACTGCAGTAACCGGCCAGCTCGAACCCGGCATGGGTACCCGCTTCCGCCAAGGCGGTGAAATCCACCGAGGCGGTCAGGTCCTGCAGCCCCGGCCACAGGAACACATCGTTGTGCACATGGTGGCGGTAGAACGCCCGCACGGTGCCGTCATCGCGGTCGTCGCGGTAGAACTCGTTACGGGGATATCCGTAATCGACGAACAGCATCGCCCCCCGCTTCAACCCGCCGGCCACGGCCTGGATCCAGTACGGCAGGTGCGGCAGCAGCTCGGAGCGATAGCCATCGGCGAAGGGCTTTTCGCGATAGCGCTCCAGGTGGCGCACGGCGGCGGTCAGCATGGCGTCGGCGGGCTGCGCGCCGCGCATGAAGGCGCCGTCTGCATCCAGCTCCACGGTTTCCTCATAGACCATGCCGTCGCGCGCCACGAACCGTGGCGTTGGCAAGGCGTCGATCACTTCATTGGCGAATACCACGCCGTCCCAGTCATCATCGAACGGCCGGTCCAGCCATTCCACCAGTGCGAACAGCGGCGGCACCAGCGCCCGCTGCAGGCGTTCGCGCTGGCGTTCGCGCAGGTCGGCACTGGGCTCCAGGATCGCGTAGCGCTCGGGCAGCGCGTCCAGTTCCAGCATGCGCTTGAGCAGGATCTCGGCGAATGCGCCACTGCCGCCGCCCAGCTCCAGGAACCGCGCCTGCGGGCCGAGCTGCTGCATGACCGGGGCGATCGCATTGGCCAGGGTGGCGGTGAACAGCGGCCCCATTTCCGGTGCGGTGGTGAAATCGCCTGCTTCGCCGAACTTGCTGGCACCGGCGCTGTAGTAACCCAGTCCGGGGGCATACAGGCTCAGCTCCATGAACCGGGAAAACGGCATGGCGCCGCCAAGGGCAAGGATCTCCGCGCGCAGGGCGGCGGCCAGTTCATCGCTGTGGGCCAGGGCGTCGGTATCGGGCGTGGGCAGTGAGGAATGCATGGTGCAGGCGATTGCGGTGACAATGCACAGCATAGCCGAGCAGCAAGGAGCCCCGATGACCGCCACCACACCCGTCGTGCTGATCACTGGCAGCGCGCGCCGGATCGGCGCGGCCATCGCCCGCCAGTTCCACGCCTGCGGCTGGTCGGTGGTGCTGCACGCCCACACCTCCACCACCGAACTGCAGCAGATGGCCTTCGACCTGGACATGCTGCGCCCGGGCAGCGTGCTGGCCCTCCAGGCCGACCTGCGCGATGCCGAGGCCCTGCCCGACCTGGTCGAGCAGACGGTGGCCCAGTTCGGCCGCCTCGACGCGCTGGTCAACAACGCCTCCAACTTCTACCCCACCCTGCTCGGCCAGATCACCACCGCGCAGTGGGACGACCTGTTCGCGGTCAATGCCCGCGCCCCGCTGCTGCTGGCCCAGGCCGCGGCCGCCCAGCTGCGCCGTCACCAGGGCTGCATCGTCAACCTGACCGACCTGCACGGCACCCAGCCAATGCGCGACCACCCGGTGTACGCCGCGGCCAAGGCGGCGCTGGAAATGGTGACCCGCTCGCTGGCGCTGGAGCTGGCGCCCAAGGTGCGGGTCAATGCCGTCGCGCCCGGCGCGATCCTGTGGCCCGAGCAGGGCAAGGACGACTATGCCCAGCAGGCGCTGCTGGCGCGCACCCCGCTCGGCCGCACCGGCACGGTGGAGGAGATCGCAGAGGCCGTGTATTGGCTGGTCAACGATGCGCCGTTCGTGACCGGGCATACGCTGCGGGTGGACGGGGGGCGGATGTTGACGTGATGCCGACCGCGTATCGACCAACGGTCGATACCTACCGGGTGATGCCTCCTGCCGGTAGGTGACGACCGTTGGTCGTCACAAGGCGACAACCTCGAACGGGTCGGCGAACTGGGGGTGCGCCCGCCACAGGGCGGCCAGGGTCAGGCCGCTGACCGGGTCGATGAAGTCCGGGGCGATGTCGGCCAGCGGCTTCAGCACGAAGGCATGTTTCAGCTCCGGGCGCGGAATGCGCAGGTGGCCGGGGCCCTCAACGATCAGGTCGCCATAGAACACCACGTCGATGTCCAGGGTCCGGTCGCTGAAGCGCGGACCGCTGCGGTCGCGGCCGTGGGCGTCTTCCAGCGCGTGCAGCCAGGCGTCCAACGCCGGCAGCGGCACCTCGGTGTCCAGCGCCACCGCGTTGTTGAGGAAGGCCGGGCCGTCGAAACCCACCGCCGCGGTGCGGTAGGCCGGGGACACCCGGATGTCGCCGAAACGCTGGCGCAGCGCGGCCACCGCGGCGTGAAGATGCGCTTGCGGCTGCAGGTTGCTGCCCAGGCTGAGGAGCACAGTGGTCATGGTATTCAGCGTACGTGGGGCGAATCCACACGGGACCCACAGGGTCACCGCATAGAATCGGGGTGCACATCATAGGACACCGACATGACCTATTGCGTCGGCATTGCGGTGGACGAGGGCCTGGTCTTCGCCGCCGATACCCGTACCAACGCGTCGCTGGACGACGTTCGCGTGCATCGCAAGCTGCACGAATTCGAGTTCCCCGGCCAGGCCAGCTTCGTGGTGATGGCCGCCGGCAACCTGGCCACCACCCAGCTGCTGATCTCGCGCCTGCACCGCGACGTGGAAGAACAACGGCCGGAAAACCTGCTGGCCTATCGGCATCTGTTCGAGGTGGCCGAGTATGTCGGGCGGGTGCTGGTGGACAGCCAGGTCAAGTGCAGCACGCCGGAACACGGCCATGACGGGGTCAACACCCAGGCCACGCTGATCCTGGGCGGCCAGGTGGGCGGCGAGCATCCCGGGCTGTACATGATCTACCCGCTCGGCAACGCCATAGCCGCCTCACCGGAAACCCCGTTCCTGCAGATCGGCGAAAGCAAGTACGGCAAGCCGATCCTGGACCGCATCATCCGCCCGCAGACCCATCTGGACGACGCCGCGCGCACCGCGATCGTGTCGCTGGATTCGACCATCCGTTCCAACCTGTCGGTGGGCCTGCCGGTGGACCTGGTGCTGCTGCGCACCGGCGACCTGCGCATCAGCCACCGCATGCGGCTGGCCGGGGACAGCCCGCTGTATGCGGAAATCCACGGCAACTGGTCGCGGCGACTGGAGCAGGCGGTGGCGAGCCTGCCCCGGTTTCCCTGGGAAACCGGGTAGAAAAGGTGCCCGCCAGCAGGGTGGGCATACGGTTGGCCGGTCGTCCGTGGCGTCACGACCAACGGCCGTGACCTACCTTCGCTTACGACAGCGCCTCGGCCACCGAGCGGAACACCTGCTGCATCTCCAGCGGCTTGTACAGCACATGGACGTCCACGCCTGCAGGGAAGCCCTGCAGCGGCGCCGGTTCGTCCGCGTCCTCCAGCACCAGTACCGGGCCGCGGTAACCCAATGCGGCCATTTCATCCAGCAGGTGGCTGGCAGAGAGCAGCTTGTCCCCCGCATCGGCGATCACCAGCGCCGGCATCGCCTCCTGCTGCAGCCAGCGCAGCGCGGCGCCACCGTCGGAGGCCAACTGCAGGTGGTAGCCCTGGCTGGACAGCGCGTTGCCCAGCAGCGACAGCCGTGTCGCCTCGCCATCCACCACCAGGATCGACTGCCCGGTACCGGCGGCCACCGGCTGCAACGGCGGTGCCTCCTCAAGGCCCTCGGCGCGTATCGGCAACAGCAGCACGAAGCAACTGCCCTGCCCCGGCGTGCTGGTCACCTGGATGCTGCCCTGCGCGCCTTCGATGATGCGCTTGCAGGAAATCAGCCCCAGGCCGGTGCCGTTGGCTTTGGTGGTGAAGAAGGGATTGAACAAGTGCGCCAGCACCTCCGCGCTCATGCCGACGCCCTCGTCGGTCACCGACAGGCGCAACCGCTCCTGACCGTGCGGATCGGCATCGGGCTCGGCGCGCAGGGTCAGGCGCCCGCCATCGGGCATCGCCTGGATCGCGTTGAGCGCCAGGTTCAGCAGCACCTGCTGCAGCTCGGTGTAATTGGCGTCCACCGCCAGGCCAGGGTCGGCCACGTCCAGGTGCAGGCTGACCCGCGAGGGCAAGGTACTGCGCAGCAGCAGTTCGATCGCCTCGAACAGGTGGGTGACCAGGATGCGTTCGCTGGCATTGCGCGAACCGCGCACGAACGACAGCATCGACTCGGCCATCTCGTGCCCGCGCCGCCCACATTCGGCGATCACGTCGGCGAGGTGGTGCAGCTGCGGGTCCTGGGTGCGGGCCTTCAGCAGCTCGGGCATGATCAACAGCGGCTGCAGGATGTTGCGCAGGTCGTGGCTGAGCCCGGCAGCCAGGAGAGACAGGCTTTCCAGCCGCTGCGCGCGCATCAGTTCGGCCTCCACCCGCTCGCGGTCGACCGAGCCGCGCGCGTCGCGCACGGCGCGCGCCACGGCCGACGGCAGGCGTGCCGGCTGGTGCTTGATGATGTAGTCGTTGGCGCCCTGGTGCAGGGCCGCCACCGCGTACTCTTCGCCCAACGTTCCGGAGACGAAGATGAAGGGCACATCCGCGTGCCAGCCGCGCACGATCTCCAGCGCCTGGCTGCCGGCGAACCCGGGCATGCTCAACTCCGACAACACCACGTCCGGGGCGAAGCGCAGCAGCGCCTCGCGCAGTTCGGCCGCGCTTTCGACCCGCTCGAAGCTGGCCTGCAGCCCGGCCTCGAGCATCTGCCGACTCATCGCCGCGGCATCTTCAGGCGAATCTTCCACCAGCAGGACACGCAGGTGTCCCAACGACGACCCGATCGACGGCATGGCTTACTCGGCCTCCCCGGCCGGGTTCATCAATGGCGTGAATATACCCCACACCAACGTGAATACGGGACGGAAACGGACACCTCCCCGCCCAGCAAAAAGGGCGCGCCCTGCGGCGCGCCCCGGCGTCCAGCGTGCTGCGAAACTCAGCGCGTGGCAGCGGCGGTGGCTACCTTCAGCTCCTTGGCATCGACGCTCTTCACGCCCTTGATGCCCTTGGCGGTGGTGATCGCCTTGTCATGCTCGGCCTTGGTGGCCACGGTGCCCGACAGCGACACCACGCCATTGACCGTTTCCACCTCTACCTTGGTGCCCGGAACGTTGCTGCTGGCCAGCAGATCGCTCTTCACCTTGGTGGTGATCCAGGTGTCGGTGACCGGCTCAGCCGAGTCGTGCATGTCGGCGTGGGTCATGGCGGTTTTGTCGGTGGTCTTCGGCGGATCCTTGGCCATGGCCGCGGAGGTGCCGAGCAGCATGCCGAAGGCGAGCGAAGCAGCAAGCAGGTTACGCGTAGTGGTGGTCATGTGCGGTGTCTCCTGGTGTGTGTGCCCAGTGTCGGCGCGGCTGCGTACACGAGGCGTCGCAATGACATCAAATCGCCGTGAACCAGTCAGCTTCACCCCGTGGGATTCATGTTTCCGCAGTGCATCAATTGCAATTATTCTTATCCCACGCCACCGGAAGACGACACCATGACCACGACCCTGCAGGTGGGACTGATCGGCTACGGCCTGGCCGGAAGCGTGTTCCATGCGCCGCTGTTGCAGCACACGCCCGGGCTGGCCCTGCACAGCATCGTGAGTTCGCAACGCGACCGACTGCTGCGCACGTTTACCGACGTGCACGTTCACGCGGCGGTTGAAGCGCTGCTGGCCGACCCGGCCATCGACGCCGTGGTGATCGCCACGCCCAACCAACAGCATGCGCCGCTCGCACTTACCGCGTTGCAGGCCGGCAAGCATGTACTGGTGGACAAGCCGTTTGCATTGGACATGACCGAAGCGCGCAGCGTGGTGGACGCCGCGCGCAGCGCCGAGCGCGTGGTCAGTGTGTTCCAGAACCGCCGTTACGATGCCGACTACCTGACCCTGCGCGGCGTGCTTGCCTCCGGTGTGTTGGGCCGCATCGCCGAATGCCATTCGCACTTCGACCGTTTCCGCCCGCAGGTGCGCGACCGCTGGCGCGAGAGCGACGCACCCGGCAGCGGGCTGTGGATGGACCTGGGCCCGCACCTGCTCGACCAGATGCTGCAGCTGTTCGGCTGGCCGGAAGCGATCAGCGCCGATATCGACGCACAACGCGATGGCGCGCGCAGCGATGACTATTTCCATGCGGTCCTGCACTACCCCGGCCTGCGCGCGATCGTGCATGCCGGTTCGCTGGTCGCCGCATCGACGCCGCGCTTCGCGGTGCATGGCAGCCACGGCAGTTTCCTGAAGGACGGTCGCGATGTGCAGGAAGACCAGCTGCGCCAGGGCATCGCCCCGGGTGCACCGGGGTGGGGACTGGATCCGGTGCACGGGCAGCACCTCTGGATCGACGATGGCGGCAAGCTGCAGCGCCGCAGCGTGGACAACGTGCTGGGCGACTACCGGCAGTTCTACACCGCGTTCCGCGACGCGGTGCTGGGCGGACAGGAGCCACCGGTGAGCGCCGAGCAGGCGCTGCAGCTGATGCGACTGCTGGAGGCAGGCCGCGAAAGCGCCGACCGTGGTCGGCGCGTGGATCTGCGCTGACCTGCCCGAGGTAGCGCCACGCCCTGCGCGGCGCTAGTCCTTCATCATGGCGTGGCCGCCGAACTGGTTGCGCAGCGCCGACAGCATGCGGTCGCTGAAGGAATTTTTCTCGCGCGACCGCAGCCGTTCCAGCAACGACAGGGTGATCACCGGTGCGGAGACATCCAGGTCGATGGCTTCGGCAACCGTCCAGCGCCCTTCGCCCGAGTCCGATACGAACGGCGCAATGCCGTCCAGCTGCGGATTACGCTGCAACGCGTCGGCACTCAGATCGAGCAGCCAGGAACGCACCACGCTGCCGTGCTGCCAGGCCCGGGCCACCTCACCCAGGTCCAGGTTGAACTCGGTCTTGCGCTGCATCAGCGCGAAGCCTTCGGCATAGGCCTGCATCATCCCGTACTCGATGCCGTTGTGGACCATCTTGCAGAAGTGGCCTGCCCCGCTCGGTCCCACATGCGCCCAGCCGCGGTCCTGTGCCGGCGCCAGGGTACGGAAGATCGCCTCGACCCGCTTCACGGCGTCGGTATCACCGCCGATCATCAGGCTGTAGCCTTCCTGCAGGCCCCACACGCCCCCGCTGGTGCCGCAGTCCAGGTAGGTTACCTCCTCTTCCTGCAGCTGGGCGGCACGGCGCATCGAGTCCTTGTAGTAGGAGTTGCCGCCGTCGATGACGACATCGCCTTCGGACAGGTGCGGCGACAGCGCGGCCAAGGTCTGGTCGACGACCTCGCCGGCCGGCACCATCAGCCACACCACGCGCGGCACGGAAAGCTGCGCCAGCGCCTCGGCTGCCGACGCACTGACCTCGACACCGCGCTCGGCAGCACTGGCGCGCGCTGCGTCGCCCGGGTCCACGCCGATCACGCGGTGACCGCCGCGATGCAGCCGCTCGGCCATGTTGGCGCCCATGCGCCCCAGTCCAATCATTGCAATTTCCATGACTCACCTTTGCTCGGGTTGCGAATATGTCGACGCTGCCGCGCACTGCTGCAGTCGGGTATCGACCCAGCGGTGGTACAGCGTGGTGTGCAGGTTGTGCAGGCCCAGCTCGAACGCGAATGGCGTGCGCGGATTGCGGTCGAGCAGGCGTGCCACGTGATAGCCCACCGCACGTATACCGCGCGGGTGCACATAAATCACGAAGCCCTGGTAGAACGGATCGTCCAGCAGCGCGTCCAGTTCAGCCAGGACCGGTTGCTGCCGCGGCGGCAGCGCCGCGCGCAGGGTCGGGTCGCGCTCGAACAGCAGCCGCTCGAAGCGGCGTGGGCCGGGCCCGGGAATCTGGCTGGCCAGTTCCCAGATGCGGCGGTTGAGGCGGTCGTAGTGGGCGAAACCGCCGTGCGTACGCAGGGCCTCGGCTGCGGCCGCGCTGACCGACACGATCACGAAGTTTTCGGCCTGGTTGTTGATGTCGTCCAGGAACTGGCGATCGAACACGTGCTCGATGAAGCCCGGCGCACCGACGAAGGCCTGGCGGCCGAGGCGCGAGGTGCGCACGGCCTTGCCGTCGGCGAACATCTCGCCGGCGTGCCTGCCCAGCAGGATGCTGTCCGTGTCGTGGAGGGTCAGGAAGGTGCCGATGGAGAGTTCGCCAGGGCTGAACGCGGCATTGAAAGCGGCGTCCCCGAACAGCTCTCGCTGGGTCGCCAGCTGCGCGACCTGGCGGCCCACGCCGCACTCGCCGCGTACGCGGCCGTCGTAGAACGCCTGCAGGGCATCGCTGTTGCGCCCGGCCGGCTGGAATCCACGCCCCAGGCTGCGGAACCCCTGCCAGCCCTGCGCCTGGGCACCGCCCCTGCCGAAACCGATCCAACCCAGCTGCAGCCCGGAAAACCGGAATCCCGGATTGTCCTGCAACCGGGTGGTCGCGCGCGCGGTCGCCTTGCCCAGCTCGAACGCATGGGCGCAGCGGGTTGCCGGATCGTCGAGCAGGCTGCGCAGGAAGCGCTCGCGTTGCGCAGGCGGCCAGGCGCGCGGCCACTGGGCGCGCAGATCACCCGCAGCCTGCGCCTGTTGCAGGGTGTCGCGGTCGCAGACGGGGCCGCCGTGCACCTGTGGGGCGTCGATGTCGGCCGCGTCCAGGGTCCAGCCCAGCTGCTGCAGCAGCGACTGCACGCAGCCGGGCGGCGTTGCGGCCACGCCGGACGCCGGGAGTGCCAGCAGGGCGGCCAGGACCGTCACCGCGGCACGCGACCGGGCGCGAAGGCAGGAGCGCGCACGTGGCACGGGGGAATACCCGCTCAGTGGGTGGGGACCGGCGTGTCCCGGACGGGCGTAGGCGGCAGCGGGCTGGCGGTGGTGGGGGCCGACGTGGACGGTGCGGGTGCCGCCGCCGCGGGATCGGGCATGGGGGACCCGGCCGGTGGCGGCGCGGCGGCGGGCTCGCGCGCCGGCTCCGGCGCGGGCGCCTGCGGTGCGGGCACCGGTGGCACGGGCGGCACGGGCGGCACGGGCGCAGGTTCGGGCGTGCTGGCCTTGGCGGCCGGCAGATACTGCTGCAGGCGCGCGAAGAAGCGGCGGTAGAAATCCGCATCCTGCACGGTGCTGCTGGCGACCTTCACCAGCGAGTCGTCGTTGCTGCCGAACGGGAGCGACACCGAGCCCAGTGCACCCACGCCGACGCTGGCGGAGGTGGGACTCTTCTTCAACGCATACCGGTCCTGGACGGCGCTGATGAACACCAGCGCTTCCTCGCCGCGCGCCGCACAGGAGATGCGCAGCACCAGCTGTTCGTGCGAGTCCTCGCTGGGCTGGAAGTTCTTGTTCGCTTCCACCGTATCGGCGTCGGCACGTGCGATGGCATAGCCCTGGCCGAGCAGGGTGCGCCGCGCGGCCTCACAGGCCTGCGCCGGGGTCCCGGGCACGGTGCGCGAGTAGGTGTCGCCCGAATCGAAGGATTCGCGCAGCAGCGTGCTGTCGGCGGCCTTGCCGCCGCAGGCGGACAGGGAAAGGGCCAGCAGGCCGGCCGGGAGTGCATGGGACAGCCGCATGGGGGCTCCTGCAGGAGGATGATCACCCAAGCATAGGCGCGGCGACGTATGCGTGGGGTCTAGAACGGAAAAGGCCGGCGTCTCCGCCGGCCTTCCGTTTTTCCAGGGTTCACCGGGTCACGACCAACGGTCGTGACCTACCGGAGGGGTCCGGCGACCGAGATCAACGAGCGAGGTCCAGGGACCGTGACGTACCGGCGGGGTCCGGGGACCGTGACGTACCGGCGAGGTCCGGCGACCGTGACGTGCCGGCGGGGTCCGGGGACCGTGACGTACCGGCGGGGTCCGGCGACCGTGACGTACCGGCGGGGTCCGGGGACCGTGACGTACCGGCGGGGTCCGGCGACCGTGACGTACCGGCGGGGTCCGGGGACCGTGACGTACCGGCGGTGTCCGGCGACCGTGACGTGCCGGCGGGGTCCGGCGATCGGGACCGGCGCAACGCAATCCGGTAGCGCACGACCGTTGGTCGTGCGCCGGCTACCCGCGAAGCAATCAATCCGCCCAGCGGCCCACCGCGGTCGACTGCGGCAGCACCTGCGCCGACAGCGGACGGTCTTCGGCCAGCAGGTTCACCGCGTCGGCCAGGATCGCCGCCGACTCGCGCAGAAGCGGGTCCGGACGCTTCTCGGCCGCCTTCTCGCGCGCCGCGTCCTTGACGATGTCACGCTCGTTGCCGGTCAGGCCATCGTCGTTGCTGTCGTCGGCCAGCGGATCCAGGTCCAGGCCAAGTTCCTTGCGGGTGGCCTGGCGCTGCTTGCGCTGGGTTTCCTGGCGCTCGCGCTCGGCGCGACGCTCGCCCTCATTGAGCGAGATGTACTTCTTGGCTGCTTCGGTACGGAACTGCTCCACGTCCTCGTTCCACCACTGGAATTCCTTGTCGGTGGCGATGCGCGAGGCGTGACGGCTTTCCAGCTTGGGCAGCAGCGGACCGAAGTTGCCGTACTGGGTGTGCGGCACGGCGGCGATGCGGGTCCACGGCAGTGCATTGTCGTAAGTGCTCTCGCCGTACTCGGTGGCATCGACGCTGGCCGGGAATGCCAGGTCGGGCACCACGCCCTTGTGCTGGGTGCTGCTGCCGCTGACGCGGAAGAACTGCGCGATGGTCAGCTTGACCTGCCCGAAGCGCTGCGCTTCGCCACTCGGCCAGCGATCCAGGTCGACGATGTTCTGCACGGTGCCCTTGCCGAAGGTGGTTTCACCGATGACCAGGCCGCGACCGTAGTCCTGGATCGCGCCGGCGAAAATTTCCGACGCCGAGGCCGAACCGCGGTTGATCAGCACGGCCAGCGGACCGTCCCACGCCACCGCTTCGCTGCGGTCGTTGTTGACCGTCACCCGGCCACCGGATTCACGCACCTGCACCACCGGGCCCTGCTCGATGAACAGGCCGGTGAGCTCGATCGCCTCGTCCAGCGAACCGCCGCCGTTGTTGCGCAGGTCGAGCACGACGCCGTCCAGCTTGTCGGTCTTGAAGCCGGCCAGCAGCTTGGCCACGTCGCGGGTAGCCGAGGCGTAGTCGGCGGCATTGCGACGACGCCCTTCGAAATCCTGGTAGAAGGTCGGCAGCTTGATCACGCCCACGCGGCGCTCGGGCTGGCCGTCCTTTGCAGGAATGGTCAGGGTTTCGCCCTTGGCGGCCTGCTCGGCCAGGCGCACCTTCTGCCGGGTCAGCACGAGCATGTGCGGCTTGCCGTCCACGCCTTCTTCGGCCGGAATGAATTCCAGCCGCACCTGGGTGTCCTTGTTGCCGCGGATCTTGGCGACCACGTCATCGATGCGCCACCCGATCACGTCTTCGACCGGACCCGACTTGCCCTGCCCGACGCCGACGATGCGGTCGCCCGGCTTCAGCGTGCCGTTCACCGCGGCCGGGCCACCGGCGATGATCTCGCGGATCACCACCATGTCGTCCTGGCGCTGCAGCTGCGCGCCGATGCCTTCCAGCGACAGCGACATGGCCTGGTTGAAATTCTCGGCGGTGCGCGGGGTGAAGTAATCGGTATGCGGATCCACCGCGCTGGTATAGGCGTTGAGGAAGAACTGGAACACGTCCTCGCCCTTCAGCTCGTTGACCGATTTCTCCAGCTGCGCATAGCGCTTGTCCAGCGTCTTGCGGATCTCGGCGGGCTGCTTGCCGGCCAGCTTCAGCCGCAGCCAGTCGTTCTTCACCGACTTGCGCCACAGGTCATCCAGTTCGGCGCTGCTGGCGGCCCACGGCACGTCCTTGCGGTCGTACTCGAAGCGCTCGTCGCTGCTGAAGTCGAAGTCCTGCTTGAGCAGTTTGCGCGCATAGCCCACCCGCTCGCCCACGCGCTGCTTGTACACGGCAAAAACCTGGAACGCCGGCTCCAGCTCGCCGCCGCGGATGGCCGATGAGATGTTGGCCTCGAACGGGGCGAACGTGGTGATGTCGGCCTGGGTAAAGAACTGCTTGCTGCCGTCCAGCGACTCCAGGTAACGCTTGAACACGTCCTTGGAGGTGGCCGCATCCAGCGCGCGCGGCCGGTAGGCGTAGCGGCTGTCCGACAGCAGTCCGTAAACCAGCTTGGAGGTGGTGACCTGGTCGGCCGTGGCCGCCGACGGCAAGGCGGGCGAATCGGCATACGCCGCCAGCGCCAGGGGGGCGCTCAGCGCCAGGGCCATCAGGAATGCGGGGGCTTTGAATTTCATCAACTTGCTCATGGCACCTTGCCAGGGGAGAGACTGCGTGCGGATCAGACCACACGACAGTGCCGAAAGTTGCGGGGTTTGTCATCCGCCACTACAGAACGCGGATTTCCAGCCTAAACGCGGGGCTGTATCAAATTGTGAATGACGGGGTGTTGCCGCGGGGAATGCGGTTTACGGGCGAAGCCGCGCGGTGGCGTGGACCGATCTTCGGTCGGTAGGCATTCAGGCTGGAGCGGCTTGACGGTCTTCGGGCAGGGCCGTCGCGAGCGTTGGGGGCCCCGCCTCGGCCGGCAGGCCCCTATGCAAATGTCCCCCGGCGTCGGCCTGCGGCCGCCCCCTCCTCCTTTACTTTGCCAGGGACCTACCGGCCGCGACGGGGCTCGGCTTGCGGGTGGCGATGGAAAAGCCGAAGCCAGCGCGACGCCGGTGGGGCGAGCGCGGGGGGGGCCCCGCCGCCCCCCGCGGCACACGCACGCGCGCCCGCCGCCGGG